>NZ_FNLC01000002.1:706994-1006994 GCF_900104065.1 Natronobacterium texcoconense
CAGTTCCCTACCCGAACTCCAATTTATCGAACCGGTCTATCAACGGTGGACTTCGTTACGATCGCTCAGCCCCGGATTCCAGAATCGATCAAAGTAGATATCTGATGACGGTTTCGGGCCGAAGAAAATAATCAAAAATTAGTTGCGGAAATAGGCACTGAAAGATCCGACATACCGCTACTACTGGACCCTCACCACCCACGTATAGCGACCTGCCGGTCGTTCTTTCCTTCGATAACCGACGAAACCGACCGCAACGGAACCGAAACGTCTTCTTATCGTTGAAATTTAAAATGTTCCTAGTTAGCAATGGTCAAATTACAATAGAAGTCAGCTTCATCTCACCCGTGGACGGGTGGGCTTTCGCCTCGCTACTGCTGTAAACGATCGCAACGCGAAACAACTCGACTGTCAGCGAAAACGCCGTCGTGATAGTCCCGTTGACTATTACTCGCAGGCCCCCAACGTCAGCACATGGTCGCAGACGTCGCCAGACTCGCCGAGTCGCTGTTCGCGGAAGCAGGAGAGACGAACGAGCGACGGCTTCTGGTACTCGCAGGCGACCGGGAACGGGGATACGACGCCCTCGAGGACGTTCTCGAGACGCTCCCGGTCCCGATTACGCGAACGACACTCGTCGGCCCAGATAACCGACTGCGCTGTGAACAACTCTCCCAGCCCCACGCGAGCGAACTCCTCGGGACGACCCGGGATGTCGTGGTACTGGACGCCCACGACGGGCTCCGACCGAACGCGCTGGGGAAAGTCGCCGGTGCGGTCGACGGCGGCGGCCTGCTCGTTCTTCTGACGCCACCACTCGAGGAGTGGCCCGACCGCCGCGGCGCGTTCGACGAGTCACTCGCCGTTCCGCCGTTCGAACTCGAGGACGTCACCGGCCGATTCCGGCAGCGACTCGTCGACACCCTCCGGGAACATCGAGGCGTTGCGATCGTCGACTTCGAAGACGACCGTGTCGAGGACGACGGACTGATCGAGCCGGCACCACGCCTGGAAGCGGCGAAACCGGATCTCGAGCCCCCAACCGATCACCGGTTTCCCGCCGCCGCCTACCAATCCTGTCTCACGACGGACCAGGTCGAGGCCGTCGACGCGTTCGAGTCGCTCCTGTCGGCCGAAGCCGACGACGACCAGCGCCGTGCTGTCGTCCTCGAGGCCGACCGCGGACGCGGGAAATCGAGCGCCGCAGGCCTCGCCGCCGGCGCGTTCGCCGCTGACGGCGAGGACGTCCTCGTGACCGCACCCGACGCCCGGAACGCACGCGAAGTACTCGAGCGCGCCGGCGAACTCTGCGAGACGCTCGAGACGGCTGAGACAGCCGATTCGCGGCGCATCGAGACCGGCGCTGGCGGACGGGTCCGGTTTCTCGAGCCTACAGAGGCGCTCGAGCACCTCGAGTCGGCCGACGTCGTAATCGTCGACGAGGCCGCCGCCCTCCCGGTCGCTCGCCTCGAGTCGTTCCTGGCGGCCGACGCGGTCGCCTTCGCGACGACGATCCACGGCTACGAGGGCGCAGGGAGGGGTTTCTCCGTCCGGTTCAGGGACCGACTCGACGAGAGCGACCACGAAGTGACCGAACGGACGCTCGTCGAACCGATCCGGTACGCCGCGGGCGATCCTGTCGAGGTGTGGGCCTTCCGCGCGCTGTTGCTCGACGCTCGGCCGCCCGTCGAACCGCTGGTCGCCGACGCCGACCCCGAGACGGTCGAGTACCGGCGACTCGATCCTGACGACCTCCTCGACGACGAACGACTGCTTCGAGAGGCTTTCGGCCTGCTGGTACTCGCTCATTACCGGACCGAACCCAACGACCTGGCACGCCTGCTGGACGCGCCCAACCTGGAGGCTCGCGCACTGCTTGCGGACGGCCACGTCGTCAGCGTTGCCCTGCTTGCCCGCGAAGGGAATCTCTCGGCGGCGACACGGGCCGAGATGTACGAGGGCGGTCGCGTTCGGGGCAACATGCTTCCGGACGTGCTCACGAGCCAGCTACGTGACGAAGCGGCCGGCGAGCCGTCCGGAATCCGCATCGTCCGCATCGCGACCCACCACGCGGCTCGGTCCCGTGGACTCGGGTCGCGGCTGCTCGAGTGCGTCCGGGAAGAGTATACGAGCGAGACGCCGTGTGTCTCGAACGGCGAACGGGACCCACGGTCCCGTGAGCAAGTGGACTGGCTTGGCACTGGCTTCGGAGCGACGCCCGGCCTGCTCGAGTTCTGGCGGCAGAACGGCTACCGGACGGTCCACGTCTCGACGACGCGCAACGACGCCAGCGGCGAGTACTCCACGCTGCTTCTCGCCCCGGTGAGCGACGCCGGAAAAGAACTTCACGAGCGCCACGCCGACTGGTTCGCTCGCCGGTTTCCCGCGCTGTGTACCGACACACTCACCGACCTCGAGCCCGACGTAGCCCGGGCAGCGTTGCGGGCCGTCGATCCCGACGCCGCACCGCCGCTCGACCTTCGCGACCACGACTGGCACGTCGTCGCCGGTGCCGCCTACGGCCCAGGCTTGTTCGACGTCGATCCGGGCCCGTTCCGTCGACTCGCAGTACGGTACTTCGTCGAGAATCCCACGGACGTCGAACTGTCGACGCGTGCCGAGCGACTGCTCGTTCTGCGAGTCCTGCAGGGCCGGGACTGGTCGACCGTCGCGGATCGCCTCGAGTATCCCTCGAGCGGTCAGTGTATGCGAGCGCTCGGCGAGGCGTTCCAGCCGCTGGTCGACCGCTACGGCGTCGAAGAGGGAGTGGGCGCAGCACTCGAGGTGCGAGAGCGGTTTCTCGAGAAGGAAGCGTAACGACGTGATATGGCCTCTCAGTCGATCCCGTCGACCCACTGGGGTTCCTCGACGGTCGTCGAGCCGACGTCCGAAAGCGACCATTCGACGACGTGGTTGTACGGGGCGTCGACACCGTTCTGGTCATCGTCTCCCTCGTAGTGTTCGATTTGCTCGAATTCGCGACAGAGTCCGTCCTCGTCGACGAGAAACCGATTTCTGGCGTACGTCGCTTCGCCATCGTCGGGTGACGAGTCGGCATGTGGTGGCCTGGACGCGTCCGGCATGCTCTCGGTCCAGTGTGTAAAGAGGTAGTGTGTCCCTCCAGGACGCAGTTCGGTGCCGACGAACCGGGCAGCGCCGTCCAGCCAGTGCAGGTGGGTGTTGCCGGTCAGGTACGTCCGACTCGTTCCACCCCTGCGCCCGACGCGTTCCCCCGACCACTCGCCGTCCTCTCGAATCGCCACGTAGTGACTCGAGTCGTCGAGGTACTCCTCGCGAACCAAGCCGTCGGTCCCGCCGTCGCTCGTGACGCGGTGGAAGAACACGTCGCCGTCGGTCCGTGCCTCGGTGAATGCCGTCGCGCTACCGTCGTCCGCACCGAGCGGCGACCCAGTTATCGTCCCTCGTCTCGTCGCCGATTGACTGACGACCGCGTCGTGGTGGGCGTCGGCCAGTTCGAGTACCGACTCGAGGCGGCCGTTTTCGATCCCGGGAATGTCGACGCCCTCGAGCGGCCGGTCTGTCTCGGACTCTTCGGCCGAGTCGTCGCTACAGCCCGCGAGAACGGTAGCGAATCCGGTGGCGAGCGCCGACAGAGCCCGTCTTCGCGACAGTTGCGCCATACGAATACTCTCAGTCATCTCACTTCACTCACGACAATACTCGTCGAAGAATCGCGTTCGGAATCAGCGACAGCGCCCACGCGACGAGTCGCCAGCGCCGCGTGACGTAGGCGTGGTTCTTCTCCTTGCGAATCGCCCGCGCGATCTGTTTGGCCGCCGTTTCGGGCGAACACTGCCAGAAGGAGCCGTAGGACATCTCGGTGTCGACGAATCCGGGTTCGATCGTCGTAATCGTCACGTTCGCGTCGTTGCCGGCCTGACGGGTTCGGAGCCCCTCGAGATACCGCGAGACGAACGCTTTCGATGCGTTGTATGCCTGAGTGCCGCCGTTACCGAAGTGGCCCGCGACCGAGGAGATACCGACCAGGTGGCCGTCTGTCTCGCTTGCGTGGTCCGGATTCGCCTCGAAGTACGAGAGCGCCGCTGTCGCGATCGCGGTGAAGCCACGGACGTTGACGTCGATGGTCTGTCGTTCGCTCGCCCACTCGAGGTCGTAGTTCACGTCGGCGACGCCGGCGCTGAGGACTACGAGGTCGACCGACGGCATCGCCTCGGCGAGCTCGAAAAATCCCTCGCGAGCGTCTTCAGTGTCGGTGACGTCTATCGTCGCGACGTACGACTGCGTCGGGAGTTGTTCCCCGATCCGTCGGAGTCGGTCTGTACTCCGGGCTGCCAACCCGACGACGTAGCCGTCGGCCGCGAGTTTTCGCGCTAGCGCCTCGCCGATGCCGGACGACGCGCCGACGATGATAACTCCCTGCGTCATAGATTCACGTTTTCCGACGAGAACATAACAGTGCTGGTCGTCGGCGACGGACGTGGCGTGGCGACGTTTCGTTTCCTACACCGGTCGGCTGACTGATTTTCATCGTTGCAGAACAGATTGCGAAACCAACATTTATACGGATTCCTCGAGAGGAAACGTGCATGTCCCTGCCCTCCCACCGTCGATTCATCCTCGGTTGCTTCGTCGTCCTGCTAGCGGCCCTGCTCGCGTTCACCGTCGTCGGCGTCGCCGGGACGCCGTCGCTTTCCGCGACGGAGTTCGATCCCGATACCGATCACGAGGAACTCGCGAGCGCCCCGAGTATCCACAATGCGGAGATCGGTAGCCCGCCCGGATCCGAGGTCCGCGACGCGTTCGAGGTCGCGGCAACCGATGGACGCTACGAGGGAACGATCGAAAACGCCTCCTCGGGGTACTCGTTCATCAGGGACGACCGCTACGATTTCGTACTCTTCGACGGGTCGTTCTACGAGTTC
This sequence comes from Natronobacterium texcoconense, assembly GCF_900104065.1. NCBI lineage: Archaea > Methanobacteriati > Methanobacteriota > Halobacteria > Halobacteriales > Natrialbaceae > Natronobacterium > Natronobacterium texcoconense. The sequence continues at coordinate 711,899 of NZ_FNLC01000002.1, forward strand.
GAGGCCGACGTCGACGGGGAATCGGTCGTCATCGAAACCGACGAACGCACCGCCAGATCCGTCGCGGACGAACTCGCAGTCAGTTTCGAGAATGCCGCCGAACCCACGCAGGAGGCAATCGAGACCGGCGACCCCGTCGAGTACCCAGGTGGTGACGGAAGAACCCCGATCGTCGTCGACAACGATACGTACTACGCGGTGACGCTCGGTCCGCCGAAACACGGATCGGGTACGACGCTTGGGTGGGTATTGCTTCCGTTCGGCGTCGCGCTGGCCGCCGGAGTCGGCGTTCTCGCAGTCGGTGGCCTCTGGCTCCGCCGACGGCGGCACGCGACCTGATCGGAATCAGGCCGAGTCGATCATCACCCCACGACGTCGAACGTGAGAGAACAACAGGCCTTTGATCCGACACGTCGTCCGAATCGAGTATGGTCGAGGTCGTCGCAATTCTCGCAGTCGCGTTGCTCGTCGCCGGCATCGCCGGGACGCTGATCCCGCTCGTCCCCGGCGGGTTGCTCTCGCTGGCGGGCCTCTACCTCTACTGGTGGGACTCCGGGTTCGCCGAACCGGGATCGGTCGCCCTCGTCGTTCTCACGACGCTCGGAGTGTTGACGCTGCTCGCCGAGTTCTTCGGCGGATCGATCGCCGCGAAAGCCGGCGGCGCTTCCTGGACGACGACCGGCGCAGCGATGGTCGTGGGTATCGTCCTCATGATCGTCACCGGCCCGTTCGGTCTGCTGATCGGCCTCTTCGGGACCGTCTTCGTCCTCGAGTACGTCCAGAACGGTGACGTCGACGGCAGCGCACGATCGGCCGTCTACGCGACCGTGGGAATCCTCGCTTCGACGGCCGTCCAGTTCCTGTTGACGGCGTCGATCCTGCTCGGCTTTCTCATCTCGGTGTTCCTGTTTTGATCGTCGATGCGGGCCGTGGAAAACACTGTTACTGTGGACGACGTTCACACACTCATGGACTGCACGGAACCCGACTGCGACCGTCCTGCGGCCGTCGAGTTGCACGTCCCATGGGCCGACAACCGACTCGTCTGTGCCGCTCACGCCCGCGTTCTCGGGCGACAGGACGGAATCGTCGCCGATCCATTACCGGATCGGGGCGACGACCTGCTCGAGTAGTCGCCCCGACCCGACGGTCGGATCGCGATCTCGAGCAGTAGACGCCCTTCGACGACGGACTTCGGGGTATCACTTTCGAGTTCGAGGCAGGGTCCGTGACCGTTTCCGGAAGTGAATAGTCGAGTGATAGATCGAGGTTCCGCGGCGGACAGTGCGCACGCAACCGCATAGAGCCTTCAATTGCCTGGTTCTCGTTTACTAGCCTCCAGCAATTAGTTCCTTCCATGCGGGAAACTAATACGACCCGGCGCAAAGTCATCAAACTAGCAGGTGCTGCAGGTGCCGCGGCCCTGGTCGCAGGGTGTGCAGACGAGGGGAACGGCGAAGAAGAGCCGGCTGACGACGAAGAAGAGCCGGCTGACGACGAGGAGGAAGAGAACGGTAACGGCGAGGCGATCGAGCCCGGTACCGACATCGAGTTCGACGCCCAGACGCCGGGGTGGGAAGGCATCGCACCGTCGGAGATCGAAGGGGAAGAGAATCCGACGCTCACCCTGGAGGAAGGCGAGGACTACACGATCGGCTGGCCCGAGGAGAGTGACGGCGCCCAGCACAACATCGAGATCTGGGACGAGGACGGCGAGGTCGTCGACGACCTCGAGACCGAAGTGACCGAAGAGCCAAGCGAGGATCAGGTCCTCGAGTTCACGGCAAGCGAGGAGATGGCCCAGTACGTCTGTGAGCCACACGAGACCACGATGATCGGTGACCTCGAGATCGTCTGATCGAGACGAAGAAAACGGAGACGGCGAATAGACGAGTTCTCGACGACGCCCGGGCGACCGACGTTGCGATGCGGTCGGCCCAGGGAATCGACGATCCTACGCGATCAGTCGTGCGTGTAGTAGACGACCGTCTCGTCGTCATCGTGGCGGTCGATGCGGGCGAAGCCGACGCGCTCGAACTGCACCATTTCGTCGGCCTCGAGTTCGGCGACGCCGGGTTCGGCCTGCCCAGACACGTCGCCGTCCATCGTTCGCATTCGGACGGGGACGCTCTCCCCGGCGGGCACCCAGTGGACGACGTCGACGTCGCCCTCGCGGACCACTTCGATGTCCTCGCCGGTGTACTGGAGCGTGTCGCGAGTGTACTGGAAACAGCCCAGTCCCTTCAGCCAGACGCGGTCCTCCCGGCCGGGAACGTCGTCGGTTTCGAGCAAGACGGCGTCACTGACGGGGATTTCGCGGACGCCGCGGTCCTCGTGGTCGGGGTGAATCGGCGGGTTCGCTTCTTCGGGCGGGCTGCCGCCGAGCGGAAGCTGGGTGCCGTCCCGGACCAAAAAGCGGCGGTCGGTCTCGTCGTCGATCAGGTCGCGGTTGTTGGCGTAGATCGAACTCATCGCGAGGTCGACGTCGCTGGTCGAGGTACCGAGTTCGACCATGGCGTCGACGATGGCTTCGCCGCGGATTCCGCGGCGGCGGAGACTCTGGAGCGTGGGCGCACGCGGATCGTCCCAGCCGTCGAGTTCACCCTCCTCGATCAGTTCCGAAATCGTCGACGTGCTCATCTTCACGTCGTAGGCGTCGATCTGGACGTGGCCCCAGTGGACGACCTCCGGATACTCCCAGTCGAAGTAGTCGTAGACGAACTGCTGGCGTTTCGCGGAGTCCTGTAGGTCGATCCCGCGGATGATGTGGGTGACGCCGGTGAGCTGGTCGTCGATCCCCGACTGGAAGTCGAGCATCGGCCAGCAGCGGTAGTCGCTGGCCTCTTCGCGTGGGTGTGGCGTGTCGATCATCCGGAAGCCGACCCAGTCACGCAGCGCGGGGTTCTTGTGCTCGATGTCGGTCTTCACGCGAAGGACCATCTCGCCGCTTTCGTACTCGCCGTCGACCATCGCCTCGAACTCCTCCTCGACGGTCTCTTTGTCCTTGTCCCGGTGTGGACAGGCCTCGCCCGAGTTCTTCAGGTCGGAGAACTCCTCGCCCGAACAGGAACAGGTGTAAGCGCCGCCGAGTTCGATCAGTTCGCGAGCGTGATCGTAGTAGGTCTCGAGGCGGTCACTCGCCCGGTAGACCGCGTCGGGTTCGAAGCCGAGGTACTCCAGATCCTCGAGGATAGCGTCGTAGGCCTCGAGGTCGGGGCGTTTGGTCTCGGGGTCAGTGTCGTCGAACCGGACGCAGAACCAGCCGTCGTAGCGCTCCTTGTAGGTGCCGATGACGGCGGGCATCCGGGCGTGGCCGACGTGCCACGGGCCGTTCGGGTTCGGCGCACAGCGCATCCGGACCTCGTCGTACTCCTCTGCGTTTGGAAGGTCCGGAAGCGGATGGTCGTCACCTTCATCTTCGGCCTCGATCTCCTCGAGTTCCTCGGGCGCGAGTTCCTCGAGGCGTTCGCGTTTCTCCGCGTACTCGAGGTCGTTGACCCGGCCGACGATACCGCCGATGACGCCCGGAATTTCGTCGCCGTGTGGACGGAAGTCGGGGTTGTCGCCCATCAGCGGCCCCATGATCGCACCGACGTCGGCGTCGCTTTCGTGTTTCACTGCGTTCAGCAGGGCGTGTTTCTCCGCCTCGCGCTCGACGCGCTCGCGTAGATCGTCGTCCATTACCGTGGGGTATTCGCCGGGCTCTCAAAACCGCAGCGGTGTCGGACGGACGGGAGCGTCACTCCTTCTGCTCGCTTGCGATCGCTCGCCAGACCCGTTCCCCGGTGAGCGGCATGTCGACGTGGTCGACGCCGATCGCGTCACAGACGGCGTTGACGGCCGCCGGTGGCGCGGCGATCGTCCCGGCTTCGCCGATCCCCTTGACGCCGAGGTCGTTCAACGGACTGGGCGTCACGGTCGCGTCGGTCTCGATCGGCGGCACGTCGGCGGCCCGCGGCACGCCGTAGTCGTCCATGGAGTCAGTCAGCAGCGTGCCGTCCTCGTCGTAGGCGACCGCCTCGTACAGAGCCTGTCCGATTCCCTGGGCGACGCCGCCGTGAACCTGCCCGTCGACGATCAGCGGGTTGACGCGCTCGCCGCAGTCGTCGACGGCGACGTACCGCTCGATCTCCACGTCACCGGTATCGGGGTCGACGGCGACGATACAGGCGTGCGTGCCGAACGTGTACGCCGCCCCCTCCGACTCGTAGAAGGTCGTCGCCTCCAGTCCCGGCTCGAGGCCGTCGGGCGTGTTCCACCCGTAGGCGACGTCGGCGACCTCTGCGAACGAGACGGTCTCGTCCCCCTCGAGCACCGTGAACGTCCCGTCTTCGTACTCGACGCGCTCCGGGTCGACGCCGAGTTCGGCGGCCGCAATCTGACGTGCCTTCGCCAGTACCTTCTCGGCGCTCTCGACGACCGCGTTCCCACCGACGAGCGTCGACCGACTCCCGAACGTCCCCGTTCCGGTAGGGATCGCCGCGGTGTCGCCCTCGGAGACGTGGATCCGCTCGAGCGGTACCTCGAGTGCGTCGGCGACGAGCTGGGCGTACGTCGTCTCGTGACCCTGGCCGTGCGAGTGAGTCCCTGCGTATACCTCGACGTCGCCGTCGGGAAGGGCGCGGACGAGGCCGCTCTCGAACCCGCCGGCGGTCGACTCGACGTAGTTGGCGACGCCGACGCCGCGCACCAATCCGTCGTCGTCCGGCGCGTTCGTCTCTCCCGGTCGGAATTCGGGCCGATCACGGTACTCGTCGTAGCCGATCGCCTCGAGAGCCTTCTCCATTGCGGGCTCGTAGTCGCCCGAGTCGTAGGTCGCGCCGACCGGCGTCTCGTAGGGGAATTCGTCCGGCTCAAGGAGGTTTCGCCGACGAAGTTCGACGGGATCCATTCCCAGTTCGTCCGCCGCGATGTCGATCAGTCGCTCGGTGACGTAGATCGCCTCCGGGCGGCCGGCCCCGCGATATGAGTGGATCGGGGCCGTGTTGGTGAAGACGGCCCGCGTCTCGCAGTGGATGGCGTCGATCGCGTACTGGCTCGACAGCAGTCGGCCGTACCGGACGGGCATCCTGGCACCGCCGCCGAGTCCGTAGCCGCCGACGTTGGCGACCGTCTCCGCCCTGACCCCGCGGATCGAGCCGTCGTCGTCGACCGCGAGTTCCGCCGTCGTCCGGTGGTCGCGGCCGTGTGCCCCCTCGAGGTAGTTACCGCTTCGGGTGGCGGTCCACTTGACGGGGCGCTCGAGTTCGCGCGCACACCACGCCGCCATCGCCTCGCCGGGATGGTGGTGTCCCTTGTGCCCGAAACCGCCGCCGACGCGGGGCGAGACGACCCGAATCTCGCCCTCGCGGACGCCGAGCGTGTGCGCCAGTTTCCGGCGGTGGCCGTGTGGCGACTGGCTCGTCATCGTGACGGTGAAGCCATCGTCGGCGTCGAACTCGGCGACCGCCGCCCGCGGCTCGAGCGCGGAGGGGATCAGCCGGTTGTTCTCGAGGTCGATCTCTACGGTCCGGTCGGCCGCGGAGAAGGCCTCGTCGGTCGTGTCGGCGTCGCCCATTTCGGCCGCCGTCGCGACGTTGTCCGAGGCCGCCTCGAACAGTTGCGGTGCGTCCGGGTCGGTCGCCGCCCGTGGATCGACGACCGCCTCACGTGGCTCGTACTCGATCTCGACCGCATCGACGGCGTCGCGTGCGCGATACCGATCCTCGGCGACGACCGCCGCGATCGGCTGTCCGTGGTACCGAACGCGGTCGGTCGCCAGGATCGGGTGGGCGGGAACGTCCGGGTCCAGCCCGGAAAGCGGGAGGCGTCCCGGCGACGGCGACGCGTCGACGTCGGCCCACGTGTACACACCCAGTACGCCGTCCATCGCCTCTGCAGCCGACGCGTCGATTCCCTCGAGGTCGGCGTGACCGTGCTCGCTGCGGACGAACGCGAGGTGGACGGTTCCCGGCGGTTCGTGATCGTCAGTGTACTCCGCCCGGCCGGTAAGCAACGCGGCGTCCTCGCGGCGCTTCTCGCGCCGTCCCATATACGCGTCCTCGTCGCTCCCCGTCCCCTCGACGTCGACGGGTTCGGAATCTGCGGTTTCCGCGTCACTCATCCTGGCTCACCTCGAGTTCCCCGCCAGCGTCAGCTATGGCTGCCCGGACCGCCTGCTCCACGTAGGTGGGAAGAACACTCGTACGGTAGTCGGCCGACGCGTGAACGTCGCCGCGTCGCTCTCCCACCGGGAGATCGTCTGCGGCGTCCGCGACGGCCTCGGTCAGTCGTTCGTCCGCGTCTGAGGATTCCAGATCGAATCCTTCGAGTACCGGCTCGACGCTCGAGAGCGCGACTGGAACGTCTGTCACGCCGTTCGTGGCGATTCGTGCCGACGAGATCGTGCCGTCCGCGACGGCGACGCGGGTCGCGACGCCGACCATCGCGTAGCCGGAGGTCGGATGCGTCTTTCGTAGGTACGCGCCGCCGACGTCACCGCCGTCGACGTGCGGAATCCGGACCGTAGTGACGATTTCCTCGTCTCCGACCGCGCTCTCGAACGGGCCGGTGACGAAGTCGGCGGCGTCGACCTCGCGAGTCCCGTCGGGTCCGCGGATTTGGACCGTCGCATCGGCGACGATCGCAGCGGCCGGCAGATCCGAGTCGGGGTGTGCCTCGGCGAGATTGCCACCGACGGTGCCACGATTTCGAATCTGCCGGTCGCCGACCGCACGCGTCGCCCCCACGAACGCGGGCATGCGATCCTCGAGTGACAGTTCGTCGACGGCCTCGAGCAGGGCCGCGTACGTGGTCGCCGCGCCGACGGCTGTCGCCTCGCCGTCGTCTTCGAGGCCGGAAAGCGCCGCGACGTCGCTCACGTCGACGACCGCACCGGGGTCGGCGCGGCCGTTCTTGAGGTGTGGAATCAGGGCGTGGCCACCTGCCAGTACCGTCGCGTCCGGGTGGTCCGCGAGCAACGACAGCGCCTCCGAGACGCTCGAGGCGCGATAGTAGTCGAACGACGGCGGGTACATCAGGAATCCTCCCCCGAGCGTGTGGTGTTGGCGGTTTCGTTCGTCCCAGCCCCCTGCTCGAGTTCCGCGGCAGCCGACTGAACTGCACTTACGATATTCGTGTATCCCGTACACCGACAGATGTTCCCTTTGAGCGCCTGCCTGATCTCGGCATCCGTCGGGTTCGAGTTCTCTCGGAGCAGGTCGCTCACCGTCAGCACCATCCCCGGCGTACAGTAGCCACACTGGAGTCCGTGTTCCTCGTGGAACTGCTCTTGCACGACGGAGAGGACACCGTCCTCGCTCTCGCCTGCCGCAGTCCGAACGGTGGCGCCGTCGGCCTGGACCGCGAGTACCGTACACGACTTCACGACGTCGCCCTCGAGTTCGACCGTACAGGCCCCGCACTTGCTCGACTCACAGCCCACCTTCGGTGCGGTGACCTCGAGTTGGTCCCGGAGGGCGTGGACGAGCAGCGTCCGTCCCTCGACTGTCAGGGTCTCTCGCTCCCCGTCGACGGTCAGCGAGATCCGATGTTCCGACATGGTTGGTCGTTTGGTGGACACGGAACTTGAAGATACCCTCGTAACGGCATATTCGTCAGTACACGCGCTCGTCGTCGACGGTACGGGTTCTACAACTGCGACCGTTGCGTCGGATACCGGGGAGACTGCAGGAGATGGTACAAATATATGTAGATACATTTACCATATGGGGTATGGAAGTGCCCTCCCTCCAGGCCAGTATCGACAGAGTCAGAACAGTAAACCAGTGGGAACAGTCCTGGCTATACTATATCGGTGGTCTGTTTGCGCTATTCAATGCGTACTTTCACTCCGGAATTGTCGTCGACGTCGGCCGCGAATTGATCCACTTCCCCGACGAGTCTCACTGGATCAGTGTCGCAACCGGTCTCTCGTTCGTAATACTCGCCACTGTCCTCTTTCTCGCCGTCGTTCTCGTGGATATCTACTGGAGTGGCTCTCTCCCGAATATCGACGTGACCGACTCCTTCGGTGTGCTATCACTCGTTTTCTTTGTACTGACCGGTTTCGTGTGGCTCGTGACTATCCTCGTCATCGAGACAGCAGTTGGATTTCCGCAAGATGGGGTGACTGGAGTCGTCGCTCACACCGTTTCGTTCAACCTGTTTCTCGTCGGTGCTGCTGCGTTTCTCCTCAAATATACCTGAGGTTTGGCTCGACGTCGACAGCCGCTGTAAGCAGCTATCGACTCACAGCTTTTCTGCCGAGCCGAGCCGTCTACAGTTCGTGAAATAGAGCATTCCGCTACTTCTCAGCACCCAGGTCTTCGTCCCGACGACATCGGAATCAGGGGACCGAACGCGATTGCGTTCTCGGTACCCCTCGAGAATCAGCGACTGCGGTCGTCAGTACCCACGCTCGATCAGATAATCTGCGATCTCGTCGAGCAGGTCGTGGGCCTCGTTGTCCGGCAGGACCTCGAGGCGTTCTTTGCCCTGTTCGACCAGTTCGCGGGCCTTCTCGTTAGCGTAGTCGATCGATCCGGTCTCCTCGAGGCGGGCGACCGCGTCGTCGATCTCGGCCTCGGTGACCGCGTCGACGTCGTCGGTGTCGACCAGATCGGCGACGTCGAGGCCGTGGTCGCGGGCGTGGACGGTGATCAGCGTCTGTTTGTTCTCGACCAGGTCGCTGCCCCGTTGTTTGCCGAGTTCCTCACTCGGGACCGTCAGATCGAGCACGTCGTCCTGGATCTGGAACGCACGGCCGACGTCGAGCCCGTAGCCGTAGAGGGCGTCGACGACCTCGTCGTCCGCGCCCATCAGGATCGCGGGGAGACTGGCGGAGGCAGCGTACAGCACTGCAGTCTTCTGTTCGACCATCTTCAGGTATTCCTCGGGCGTGACGTCGTCGCGTTGCTCGAAGTCGACGTCCAACGCCTGCCCCTCACAGATCTGCGTGCAGGTGTTTGCCAGCACGTCCAGTGCCTCGACCATCCGAGCGGGCTCGGCGCCCGTCTCGAGCATGATCTCGAACGCCTTCGAGTAGAGCGTGTCGCCGGCGAGGATCGCCGTCTCGAGGTCGTACTCGCGGTGGACGGCCGGAACGCCACGCCGGAGGTCGTCGTCGTCCATGATGTCGTCGTGAATCAGGGTAAACGACTGGATGACCTCGACGCTGACTGCGGCGTCCATCATGTCGATCTCGTCGATTTCCTCGTGAACCGTCGGAAACGACCGGTAGTCGACCGACAGCGGTTCGACGTCTGCGAGCGCCTCCGCGGTCGCAAGCAGGATCGTCGGCCGGAGTCGCTTCCCACCGGCGTCGAGCAGGTACCGCGAGGCCTCGTAGAGCCGCTCCGGTCGTGCAACCGGTAGCTCTTCAGGAATCGCGTCGTTGACCAGTTCCCGTCGCTTCCCGACCGCTTCGAGCACCGCCTCTTCTCGTGTCTCGGAAGTCGTCATATCACTCGACGAGTTGAATGAGGTTACCGTTGCGCGTGACGTGGAGGTCACGTCCCATCTGATAGCCCTCGCTCTCACAGAGGTTGACGTAGCTCGAGAAGCCGCTCAGGTCCTGGTGGGCCGGGATGACGTGCTGTGGCTGGAGTGCGTCGAGCATCTCGTAGTGGCCCTCCTGGTTGAGGTGGCCCGAGACGTGGATGTCGTCGTAGACGCGAGCGCCCTGCATTCCCAGCAGTTTCTCGGCCTGATAGCGCTGGCCCTCGTTGGTCGGCTCCGGAATGACGCGAGCCGAGAAGACGACTTTGTCACCGTCCTGTAGTTCGTACGGCGTCTCGCCGCGGGCCATCCGGGTGAGCATCGCGCGCGGCTCGCCCTGATGTCCCGTCACGACGGGGAGGTATTTCTCCTTGCCCTCGTTCATGATCCGCTTGAACGTGCGGTCGACGGACTTGCGGTGGCCGAACATCCCGAGGTCGGTCGGGAAGTCGACGAAGTCGAGTCGTTCCGCGGTACCGGAGTACTTCTCCATCGAGCGGCCGAGCAGGACTGGCTGACGGCCGATGTCGTCCGCGAACTCGACGAGACTCTTGACGCGGGCGATGTGACTCGAGAACGTCGTCGCGACAATCCCGCCGTCGTAGTCCTCCATGCTGTAGAGGACGTCACGCAGGTGTTCGCGGGCGACCTTCTCGCTGGGCGTTCGGCCCTTCTTGCTCGCGTTGGTACAGTCTTCGATGTAACAGAGGACGCCCTCGCCTTCGCGCCCGATCTCGCGGAATCGATCCATGTCGATCGGGTCGCCGATGACGGGCGTGTGGTCCATGCGCTTGTCCAGCCCGTAGACGACGGCGCCTTCGGGCGTGTGCAGGACCGGGTTGATCGCGTCGATGATCGAGTGGGTGACGTTGACGAACTCGAGGTCGACCTTGCCGGAGTCGCCGATCGACATCGTCTCGCCGGCGTCCATCTTGATCAGGTCGTTCTCGACGCCGAACTTCTGTTCGCCCTCGATCTGCTGTTTGACGAGTTCGATCGTAAACGGCGTCGCGACGATCGGCGCGTCGTACCGGTGGGCCAGTTTCGAGATGGCCCCGATGTGGTCGAGGTGGCCGTGCGTCGGCACGATCGCCTGCACGTCGCCCTCGAGGTCGCTCATGATCCGATCGTCGGGGATTGCGCCCATGTCGATCAGATCGAGACTGTGCATTCGCTCGGTTTCGACGTTGTCGTGGATCAGCACCTGCGAGAGGTTCAGACCCATGTCGAAGATGACGACGTCGTCGCCGGCGCGGACGGCAGTCATCTGCCGTCCGACTTCTTCGTAGCCGCCTATGGTTGCGATTTCGATTTCCATGGTTCGTTGTACTGAAAGCCTCGGTGGACTCGCAGTTTATCGAAACGGTCCGCGGACTCCTGCTACGGCCCCGGCATCTTGCAGCGCGTCGGCCATCCCGCTATGCGTCCGGGAACCGCCCACGACAACCGTCGTGAGCCCGAACGCACTTGCCCGCGGGTTTCGGTACTCACCACTACACGCCCGGGTGTTAAAAACACAGTGGGTTGGTCGTCTGTCCGATGAGACCCATAGGTATACCGACGTCAGCCACTCTGTTCGAGTCTGGTATCTGATACGTAATCGGAAAGAATCGTGCAAATGTTGCAAAGGGTATCTTATTTCCGGCCGTATTTTGATTTGGCGTGAGTTATAATCACATTCGGTTCCGAAATGCAAAGGTTTCTAAACTCGCGTCCGAAAGCCTCGGGCGATGACGAAGGATCTCGAGCGAGACCTGGGGTTGTTCGCCGTAATCGCGATCAGTATGGGGGCGATGATCGGGAGCGGCATCTTCATTTTGCCGGGTGTCGCGATGGCCGAGGCAGGACCGGCCGTGATTCTGGCGTTCGTGATCGCCGCAATCCTCGTGGTACCGGCGGCACTCAGCATCGCCGAACTCGGGACGGCGATCCCCGAGGCAGGTGGTGACTACGTCTTCATCGAGCGTGGTCTCGGTCCCGCGTTCGGGACGATCGCCGGTCTCGGTACCTGGTTGATGCTGATGCTGAAAGGATCGCTCGCACTCTACGGTGGCATGTTCTACATCGATTTCGTCTACTCGCTTCCCACGTGGAGTCTCGCGATTCCTGGACTCGGCACGACGGTACCGATTCCGGGAGTCCGGGCGCTCGGGATTACGTTCGCGATTCTCTTTATCGCCATCAACCTGATCGGGGTCAAACAGACTGGCGGCATCCAGTCGATCATGGTCGTCGTCATGCTAGTGATCCTCGGAGTGTTCATCGCGACCACGATCGTCCAGGTCGACGGCGCGAACTACGACGGGTTCTTCGACGAAGGGATCGACGGTATACTCGGTGCGACTGCCCTCGTTCTCGTCTCCTATGCGGGGGTGACCAAGGTCGCCGCCGTCGCCGAAGAGATCGAAAACCCCGGCCGAAACTTGCCGCTCGGCCTGCTTATCTCGCTTATCGTCACCGCTATTCTCTACGCGCTGCTCGTCTTCGTGCTCGTCGGGGTCGTCCAGAGCGACTCGCTAACCGGCGAGAACGAAAACGTCCCGATGGGGGTCGCAACGGAGATCGTCTACGGAGACATGGCCGTCGGCGGCGTCCCCATCGGGACCTTCGCCATCGGTGCGATCGTCCTCGCAGCCCTTCTCGCGCTCGTCAGCACCGCCAACGCCGGTATCCTGACCGCCTCGCGCTATCCGCTCGCGCTCAGCCGTGACGACCTCTTCCTGAAGAAGTTCGAATACATCCACCCGCGGTTTGCGACCCCGTTCGTCGCGATCCTGACGACCGGTGCGATCATCATCTTCATCGTCGCCACCCAGGCGGTCGACGAAATCGCGAAGATGGCCGGTGCGTTCCAGATCCTCGTCTACATTCTCGTCTGTGGCGCGCTGATCGCCTTCCGGGAACGCGACCTCGAGTGGTACGATCCCGAGTTCCTGACGCCCGGCTACCCCTGGGTCCAGTTGTTCGGTATCGTTTCGGGCGTCTTCATCATCAGCCAGATGGACACACAGGAAATCCTTGGCTCGATCGCGATCGTGATTCTCGGCTTCGTCTGGTTCAAACTGTACGCCGAAGACAAGGTCGAGCGTGAAGGGATCGCCAAAGGACTGGCCCGACGCGAAGCGGGCAAACAGTTCGTCCGCGACACCGAACAGCAACTCGAGGACGACGACACCTACGAGATCCTTATCCCGATCCGCCAGGACGTCAGCCGCGAGCAGGAAGACGCCCTGATCCAGATGGCCGCACCGATCGTCAGCCGTCGCGGTGGCCGAATCCGCGTCGTCCGCTTCGACGAGGTTCCCGACCAGGTCCCACTGGACATTCCGGCGGCGGAACTCTCCGAGGCCGACCTCGAGTTCGAGGAGCGAACCGACGAACTCGTTCGGTATCTCGAGGTGCCGGTCGAAGTCGGTGAGATCGTCAGTCACGATACCCGGCACGCGGTCGTCAACTTCGCCGAGCGATCCGGTGCAGATCTCATCCTCGCACGGCGGAAAGCCACGAGTCGGCTGGGGACCCTGTTCGGCCGCGATACGGACTGGATCATGGAACACGCCCCGTGTGACGTGGCCTTCGTCCAGCACGAACAGCGGGTCGATATCGACGAGATAGCGATCGTCACCGACCGGAGCCCGTTCAACGACCCGCTCAAGGTCGAACTCGCGGACGCGATGGCCGACGTGCTCGGCGCGCGGGTCCGGTTTCTCTTCGCGGTCTCCGCGGACGCACCCGAGGAACTGACCGAGACGATCGAGGACTACCACATCGAACTCGACGAGCTCTGTACCGTCCCCGTCGAGTCGACGATCGTCCGCACCGACGACGCGGTCGCGGATCTCTCGCGGGAACTCGAGTCGGCTGACGTCGTCATACTGAGTACGGTCACTCACCGGCGGCTTCCGGACCTGCTGATCGAACAGCGTTCGGATCGACTCGCCGCGGCGATCGAACAGCCCACGATGCTGGTCCACTCCAAGAAGACGCGTCGTGGATCGTTCCTCCGTCCGATCCTCGAGCGCCTCCTATTCAGGTAATAATCTTGTCATAATAGGTGGCGGAACTTACACGTTCGAGTTGCTGAGTCAATACAAATTCCGTATTCAATATAACTAAAGACTGAACATTTATGAGTTATGCTAATCTAGGCGATAGTATGCCAATCATTTCGAAGGACGATTTCTCCTATCACACCAACGACTGTCCCGACGTCGGTGATGGAATGCGAACGACATCTCTCCCGGAAGAAGTAACGTCGATCGACGACCTCGAGTGTGGCTGCTGGGACGCGTACGACTCGCTCGACGAACTGGAGTGACCCGACACCGACTGCGGTAGCGGCCGATTTTACTCCCTGTGACGTCTTCTCGAGTCCGGTGAAGAATCCGTTATCGACCAGCAGGACGGGAGTCAGTTACGTCCCTGCACCAGTGTCTTCCGCCTACCTGATCGTCGTTCCCGACTCCGCCCCCTCGAGAAACGCCGCCAGGTCGTCGAGACCGAAGATAGCAGCGTCGGCCTCGAGTTCGAGCAGCGCCTGTACCTTCGCGGCCATCCCACCGGTGACGTCGGTTGCCTCGCTCTCCCCGAGCACGTCGGCCGCGTCGTCGAACGTCGCGATCTCGTCGATTACCGCGTCGTCCTCGTCAAGGACGCCCGGAACCGTCGAACAGAGGCCGATCCGGTCGGCCTCGAGTTCCCGCGCGAGTTCGGCGACGAGTTCGTCGCCGCTGACGACCGTCGCCCCGGCACCGGCGTGAGGGATCATATCGCCGTGGAGAACGGGGACGAACCCTTCCTCGAGTATCGTCCGAATCCCGTCGATGGGCAACTCGAGGTTGCCGTCTTCGTCCCGCGAGGCCATCGAGAACGGATGGACGGGCACGGCGTCGACGTCCCGGTCGAACAGTCGACGGAGGACGAACCGGTTTAGCGTCACCATCGCGCCGTGGACGTCCATCAGGGCCCCGACGTCGTGGGTACCCTCGGTCGTCGTGATACCGTGCTCACTGGCGTTGTGATGACCGAAACTACCGCCGCCGTGGACGATCACGAGGTCTCCCAGGCCGTCCTCGCTGGCGGCAGCGACGGCGTCGGCCGCCCGCTCGAGTGCGTCGCCGTCGAGCGTCTCCGGTCGATCCTTCTCGGTGATAACGCTCCCGCCGAGTTTCAGGACGATCATTCGAGTTGCTTCACCCCCTCGTCGGCGAGTTCGGCCCGGAACGCCTTCTCACAGCCCGGCGTGAACGACAGCGCCGTCTCGGTCTCGTCGGTCGGGTCGAGCGCGACGATACAGCCACCGCCGCCGGCACCCGTCAGCTTCGCGCCGTAGGCACCGGCGTCACGGGCCGACCAGACCATCGTATCGAGCGACCGCGATGAGACGCCCAGTGCCGACAACAATCCGTGGTTGAAGTTCATCAGGCGGCCGATCTCCGCGACGTCGCCGTCGGCGAGAACCTCCTCGCCCTGCCGGACCACGTCGCCGATCGTCTCGACGGTATCGGCCGCGAACTCGTACTCTTCCCGCAGGTTTCGCACGCCAGCGACGAGTTCGCCGGTGTCGCCCGCACCACCGTCGAACCCGATCACGATCGGCAGATCAGGAGCCTCGATCGGTCGACAGTCGTCGCCCTCGACCCTGACCGCACCGCCAGTCGCCGAACAGAACGTGTCCGCGCGGGACGCCTGCCCGTCCTGAACTTCGTACTCGGTCCGGTAGGCTCGTTCCGCGAGTTCGTCCGTCTCGAGCGTGACGCCGAGCTCCCTGGCAGCAGCGTCGATAGCGGCGACGACGACCGCTGCCGAGGAGCCGATCCCGGCACCGAGCGGAATGTCGCTCTCGATGGTCACGTCGAATCCGACGTCGTCCTCGCCCGTTACGTCCCGGACCTGTTCGATCGCACCGTCGACGTACCCCATCGCCGCGCTGACCAGCGATTCGGAGGCATCGATGTCCGGGTGTCCGTCCGTCGGCCCGCCGTACTCGACCGTGAAGCCGTCGAGACTGAGATCCTCGGCGTGGACCCGGAGCTTGCTGTCGTCGCGCTTCTCGACGCCGACCCGCGCCCGTAACTCGATAGCACACGGGACGGCAGGTTCGCCGTAGACCACTGCATGTTCCCCGAAGAGATAGACCTTGCCGGGGGCACTCGAAACTGCCATAGGCGGCCGTTCGCACGACGACGGTTAATAGCTATCCTCTCGAGTCGGCCGCGTGTAGTTTAAGCCACCACCGTTCGAACGCGAACCCATGTCTCTGGTCTTGCCGAGCGAACTCGTCGTCGATCGGTTTCTCCCGACGGTGCGTGCGATGATCGCGCGGCGCCTCGCCGATCGCGGTATGACCCAACAGGAGATCGCGACCGAACTCGGCGTCACCCAGGCCGCCGTCAGCAAGTACCTGAGCGGCGACGGCGGCGGAGACGACCGGTTTCGCAACCACTCCGAAACGGTCGCGACCGTCGACCGGATCGCCGACGGCCTCGCGAGCGACGAGATGGACGGCTACGACGCGCTCGCGGAACTACTCGCACTCGTCCGCAGCCTCGAGGACCGTGGCCCAATCTGTGAGATTCACGAAGAAGAGATGCCCGAACTCGAGGGACTGGGCTGTGATCTCTGCGTCCGGGGCCTCGACCCCGACGTCAGAGTCGAGCGCGACGTCCTCGCGAACGTCCGGACCGCCGCGCGGACGCTCGCGTCGATCCCCCGGATGACCGACTACGTCCCCAACGTCGGCACCAACGTCGGGATGGCACTGCCCGACGCCGAGAACGTGACCGACGTCGCTGCCGTCCCCGGACGCATCTACGCCATGGGCGGACGGATCGAAATCCCGGCAAACCCCGAATTCGGCGCGTCACAGCACGTTGCAACCGCCGTCCTCGCCGCCAACGCCGTCGATCCGGACGTACGAGGCGCGATCAACGTCGCAACCGACGACCGACTTCTCGAGCGAGCAGCCGAACTCGGGTTCGAACCGCTCGAGTTCGACGCCGACTACGACGACCGCGGTCGGCACCTCCGGGAGCGGTTCGCCGACCACGGCGGAGTCCCGCCCGTCGCCTACCACCAGGGTGCGTTCGGCATCGAGCCCGTCACCTACGTCTTCGGGCGGACGGCACAGGAGGCAGCCGAACTACTCGAGGGACTGGTCACTGCAGCCGGTATCGACGACGTCCGGCTAGAACCCGACGAGTATCCGATACGGGATCCCGAGCGCGAAAATAGCGATTAGCGCGACCGCCGCGAACACGACTACCGGCGGAATCTTCTCTTCCTCGAACTCGAACACCTTGTCGATCATACCGGACGGTTACGACGGAACGCAGGTAACTCCTTCGTCCTGGCGAGTACACGAAACCGATCTCGAAAGCCACGGCTACACGTACCGGTCGAGACGTCACAGGAGAGAACGGAAAACGAACAGTTCTGGAACTTAGACGCCGCTCTCGAAGTCCTCGAGCGAGTAGGACGGCTCGGCACCGCGGCGGTCGAGGACCTCGTTTGCGAGCAGCCAGTAAACGACCGAGAGGGCCTTGCGACCCTTGTTGTTGGTCGGGACGACCAGGTCGACGTTGCTGACCTGGTTGTTCGAGTCACACATCGCGATAACCGGGATACCCACCGTGATGGCCTCCTTGACGGCCTGGGCGTCGCCGATCGGGTCCGTGACGACGACCACGTCGGGTTCGATGTAGCCGTCGTACTTGGGGTTCGTCAGCGTGCCCGGGATGAATCGACCCGTGCGTGCTCGAGCGCCGACCGCTTCCGCGAACTTCTCGGCCGGGAAGCGACCGTACTGGCGACTCGAGGTGACCAGGATCTGTTCGGGGGAGTAGTTGGCGAGGAAGTCCGCGGCCGTACGGATGCGGCCGTCGGTCTTCGAGACGTCCAGTACGTAGAGACCGTCGGTTCGGACGCGGTGGATGAACCGCTCCATGTCCTTGGTCTTCTGCTGGGTCCCGATGTGGACACCGGCGCCGAGGTAGTCCTCGACGGGGATCAGCAGGTCGGCTTCCTCGTCGGACATCACGTCGTCGTCGAGGGCCGGGCCTGCCTCTTCCTCGGGTTCTTCTGCCTCGGCGTCGGCCTCGTCGGCCTCGGCGTCGGCGGTCTGTTCCGCTGGCTCGACGTCGTCCTGATCGGCGGCGGGGCCGGTTCCTTCGGCCGGCTCCTCGTCGATCTCTTCTTCGGCGGCGTCGAGCCCTTCCTGAGATGCGTTGTCGTCTGTCATGTCGCGTCGTCTGCGATTCTGATGAGCTCGTTGAGCTTTGCGGTTCGCTCGCCGCCGACGGCACCCGTCTTGATGAAGGGTGCGTCGGTCGCGACGGCGAGGTGTGCGATAGTCGTGTCCTCGGTCTCGCCCGAACGGTGGGAGACGACCGAGTCGTAGCCGTTTGCGGTCGCGAGTTCGATCGCGTCGAAGGCGTCGGTTAGCGTCCCGATCTGGTTTGGCTTGATCAGGATGCTGTTTGCCGCGCCCTGGTCGATCCCCTCGTGGAGCCGATCCGTGTTCGTGACGAACAGGTCGTCGCCACAGATCAGCGTCTCGTCGCCGACCTCGTCGGTGAGTTCGGCGAACGCGTCGTAGTCGTCCTCGTCGAGCGGATCCTCGACGTAGACCAGATCGTACTCGTCGACGAGTTCGGCGATGTAGGCGATCTGTTCGTCCGTGTCGCGGCTCTCGTCGCTGTACTCGTAGGTCTCCGAGTCGGAATCGTACAGCTCCGCGCCGGCGACGTCGAGTCCGAGTCCGATCTCGAATCCAACGTCGTCTTCGACCAGCGAGACCGCTTCGTCGACGATCTCGAACGCTTCCGCGTCGTCGATCGACGGCGCCCACGCGCCTTCATCGCCCTTACCGCAGGCGATTCCGCGTTCCTCGAGGAGGTCCGCGACGGCCTCGTGGACGGCGGCGTTGGCGAAGACTGCGTCTTCGACGCTCGGTGCGCCGACCGGCGCAGCCAGAAACTCCTGGATGTCGGTCGCGTCGGCGGCGTGTTCGCCGCCACCGACGACGTTGCCGAGCGGGACCGGGAAGTTCTGGCCGCGGAAGGTGCCACCGAGGTGCTGGAACAGCGGCGCGCCGAGCACGTCGGCACCGGCTTTCGCGGCGGCCATCGAGATCGCGACCGCGCTGTTGGCACCGATCTCCGAGAAGTCGTCGGTCCCATCGGCCGCGTGCAGGATGGCGTCGACTTCGCGCTGGTTACCGGCGTACGCCTCGCCGACGAGACGCGGGACTGCGTGTTCGCGGGCCGCTGCAATCGCTTCGGACGGTGGCCGTTCGACGGCCTCGTACTCGCCCGTACTGGCACCGCTCGGTGCTGCCGCACGGCCGAAGCCACCGCTCTCGGTGAGTACGTCGGCCTCGACCGTCGGGTTGCCACGCGAGTCGAGCGTTCGGCGGAGCCGAACGTCGGTAATCAGCGTCATTTTCGATCCTTCCCTCGCTTGACCGTAAAGGGCAACACGCCAGCGTCGTACTCTTCGGCAGCGATCAGGATCGGTTCGGCCTGATCCGTCTCGATCAACACCGGTGCCCCGTACGATACCTGCAGCGCTCGCGCGCCGAGGATGCGGGCTTTCTCGTATCGGTTGTGACGTTGCTGTTGCATGTTACTGGTACGGAGAGACGACGTCGACGAGGTCGGTGTGACTCACGAGCATGCGCCGACAGCAGTAGCGGTCGACGCCGAGGTCGTCGAGCACTTCCTGGGGATCTTCGTCGCCTTCGTTCGCCCGCTCGTCGAACTCCTCCCAGTGCTCGCCGACGACGCTGCCACAGGTGAAACACCGAACCGGTACCATCATGAGTTGATCACCTTAACGGTAGGACTTCTGGTAGCGAGCCCGAGCGCCCGGGCCGCCCCACTTCTTTGGTTCGGACTGACGAACGTCGTTGACCAGCAGCGACCGGTCGAACTCCATGAACGCATCGCGGAGTTCGGCGTCGTTCGTGTGCTGGACGATACCGCGAGCGATGGCGGTACGGACGGCGTCTGCCTGTCCGCTAATTCCGCCACCCTCGACGTCGACGTCGATGTCCATCTCGCTGCGCAGCTCCTCGCCCACGATGCGGAACGGCTCGAGCATCTTGAGCCGCGACATCTCGGGCTCGACGAGCTCGACGGGCTTGGAGTTAACTCGTACGCGGCCCTCTCCCTCGCGCACGGTGGCGCGAGCGACGGCCGTCTTTTTCTTGCCACTCGTGTTGGTTACCATGTGACGTTAGCACCCAGTTGGTCGGAGACTTCGCCCAGTTGGACGAAGCGAATGTTCGAAAGCCGATCCAGCGACGTATCCTCGAGGACTTCCGCCTCCTGTTCGTCCTCGTAGGGGTTGCCGACGTAGACGCGGACGTTCTCGAGTGCTTCGCGACCGCGGGGCTTCTTGTACGGAAGCATGCCACGGACGGAGCGCTTGAAGATCGTATCCGGTCGCTTCGGGTAGTACGGCCCGCTGTCGGAACCGAGCTGGAGACGCTTCCGGTACGTCTGGAAGACGTCTTCCTTGCTACCGGTGATGACTGCGTCTTCGGCGTTGACGATGGCGACGCGCTCGCCGTCGAGCGCACGCTGTGCGACCTGGCTCGCGACGCGACCGAGAATACAGTCTCGGGCGTCGACGACGACGTCTGCGTCGAACTCTGCGATACTCATCGAATCACCCGTACGTCGGATCCATCGGGGTTCTCTTCGAGCACCTGCTCGAGCGGTACTGGGTCACCGACCTGGTCGATCTTCGTCTCTGCGGACGAAGAGAAATCGACTGCAGCGACGGTGACGTTCTTCTGTAGTGCGCCGGATCCCAGCACCTTGCCGGGAACGACGACGGTCTCTTCTTCGCGTGCGTATCGCTCGATCTGTCCCAGGTTCACCTCAGCGTGAGTGCGCCGGGGCTTCTCGAGACGATCCGCAACGTCTCGCCAGACGTCGGCGTCCGTCTCGCGGGACGTCGACTTCAGGTCGGCGATGAGATCGTTAAGTCTCGGGTTAGTCTTGCTACTCATTGGTTGCCTCCAAATCTGCAATCGACCGGCGACGGAGCGTCACCGGTCGTGGTCGTTGTACTGACCGTGGAATCAATTCGAGAGAAGTGATGCAGGGAGCAGGATTTGAACCTGCGGACTCCTACGAGACAGCGCCCTGAACGCTGCGCCGTTGGCCAGACTTGGCTATCCCTGCTTGCACTTCTGTCTACCCGCCGCCCCTTCAAACCCCTTTCGATTCCATCGGACGAAACCGAGCCGCGAGACGCGAACGCGTCAGCCTCGTAGCACACGGCACTGACGGCTCTCCGTGCGTCCTCGCGCTCGATTTCGTCGGATTCGGGTCGGGGGCGTGGGTTCATACTAGTCTATAGCTGTACTGCTTCTTCGAGTTCGGTCGCGCGCGTCTCGATCGTGTCCGCGGCACGCGTGACCAGCTCTTCGACGGGGAACGAGCCGTCCGTCTCCACGCGGAAGACGAAGGCGTTCGGGACGTCCTCGACCTCGACCTCTTTACCGGGATATCGGTTCGAGAGGTCGTGATCGAACTCGCTCGTCGGAACGAGCTCTCCGTCGTCCTCGATTACGCCACGGACGATCCGGCTTTCTTCCTCCTCGAACTCCGGTACGTCGCCTTTCACCTCCACGCGCTGGAGGTGTCGGTAGCCGACGGCCACACCGCCCTGGTGTTTGGCGTGTTCCTTGCCGCGATCGAGCATTGCCTCGGCTTCGGCTTCCAGGCGCTGGCCGTCCTTGAGTTCGATGATCGGGACGTTCTCGTCCGCTGGCTCGACGAGCTCGTCGCTCGTCTCGAGATCGCCGGAGTAGGCGGTGGCTGGTCCTTCGACGTCGATCGAGAGCGTGACGGTGTCGTCCTCGCCGAACTCGCCTTCCGGTGGGGTCGTCAGCGGGACGAGCCCCAGTCGAAGTGCGAGTTGTTCGTCGAACATGACCGACGAGTTCTCGATGAACCGAACGGTATCGATCGCCATCGTGGGCACGTCGGCGAGCATCGCGCGACGAATCCCGTTGGCGAACGCGGGCGTAACGCCGCGAACGAGAAACCGCGCGTCTCGGTCGTCGCGTTCGACGAACTCGACGTCGTACTCCTCAGTCATGGTCTAGTAGCCGCCCTTGCCTTTGGGAGCGCGCGATCCGTCGTGTGGGATCGGCGTGACGTCCTCGATTCGTCCGATCTCGATACCGGAGCGAGCGAGCGCACGGATCGTCGCCTGTGCGCCCGGACCGGGGGACTTCTGGAGGTTTCCGCCGGGGCCACGGACTCGTACGTGGAGTCCGGTGATGCCTGCGGCCTTGACCTCTTCGGCGACGGATTCGGCCATCTGCATCGCAGCGTACGGCGATGCTTCGTCGCGGTTCTGCTTGACCGCCGTTCCACCGCTGGACTTGGCGATCGTCTCCGCGCCCGTGAGGTCCGTCACGGTCATGATGGTGTTGTTGAACGATGCGTGCACGTGGGCGATGCCCCACTTTTCGTCGTCCTGGCTCATGGTTTACTGACCCTCCGCGCGTTCCGGGTGAAGCTCGTCCGCGAGCGGGCTGTTCTCGTCGAACTCGACGAGGTTCTCCTCGTCGACGTCGACGACGTAGGATGGCACCTGGTGGCGCTGGCCACCGACCACGATGTGACCGTGCGTGATGAACTGGCGAGCCTGCTCGGGCGTGTTCGCGAATCCCTTGCGGTAAACGACCGTCTGGAGTCGGCGTTCGAGGACGTCTTCGACCTCGAGGCCGAGGACGTCGCCGAGTTCGTCGGCTTCGTCGAGGATGCCGACGCGCTTGAGTCGTCCGAGGAACTCCTCGGAGCGGCGGGCGACGACTTCGTCGCCCTGGGCCTGGCCGAGCAGTTCCCGTGCCTCGCGCCGGTAGGAACGAAGCTGAGACTGGGCACGCCAGAGCTCCTCTTTGTTCTTGAGGCCGTAGCGGTCACTCAGGGAGTGTTCGGTGGCGATGCGTTCACCCTGGTAGGGGTGATTCGGCGTCTCGTACTGTTTGGTGTCGGTTCCGAGTGGCATCGTTATTCACCCTCCCCTTCGTCGTCGCCTTCTTCGGCAGCCTCTTCGCGGATCTCTTCGACGTTGACTCCGATGGTGCCCTCCGTACGACCGGTGGACTTGGTTCGCTGACCGCGAACCTTCTGGCCGCGCTTGTGACGCACGCCCCTGTAGGAGTCGATCATCTTCATCCGGTTGATGTCGTGCTGACGAGTCAGCTGGAGATCGTTGCCGATCTCGTGGGTCGTTTCGCCGGTGTAGAAGTCCGACTGGCGGTTGTTGAGCCAGTCAGGAACTTCGTCGGCGTAGTTCTCTACGAGTTCGACGACCTCGTCGATGACGTCGTCGTCGAGTCGACCGAACGTCGCCGTTCGATCGACGCCCGCTTCGTCGGCGATGATTCGGGCGGTCCGTCGACCGACTCCGTTCATCTCCGACAGCGAGCGCTCGACCGACTTCGTCCCGTCGAGGTCGGTTTGACCGATACGGACGAAGTACTGAAGGTCTTCGTCCTCCTCTTGTTCTTGGGGTTCTTCTGCGCTCATGTGTCGTGTATCTGTGTCTGGTCTGCAGGCGTTGCAAAGTCGACTGGCGAAAGGCCAGTCTCGGTAAATCCGACGTCGTGGCGGGGATTCGAACCCCGGAGGCTTGACGCCACATGGTTAGCAACCATGCGCCTTGGGCCGCTTGGCTACCACGACACCGTTTCTGTCTGGTATCGTCGCCCTCTCGGACTCGGGGATCACTCCCCTACACGTATTGCACCCGAACGTACCCCGGTCGACTACTTAAGCGCAACGAAAGTCTCGGGCCGTCGGCGGGATATCCCATGCCAGCCACCAGCACGCCGACGAACCTACTAGTGGGCTGACTTTATTATGGCGGGGCTGCTGGAGGTAACTAGTGCCCCGAGATCGACTCCCCTCCGTCGTTCGGCTGGCCGCCGCCATCGGCGGTATCGCCGCGATCGCTCTGGCCGCTGCGACCGTCGAATCGCCCGTCGAGTTCGGCGATTCGGGCGGTGCCGGCCCCGGCGACGGCGAGGGAGTCGGCGTCACCGACCAGCCACCCGGTTCCCAGCCAGCCGACCCTCTCGACGTGCCACCGTTTCTCGAGTACCTCATCTACGCCCTGCTGATTCTCGGCGCGATTATCGTGGTCTGGTATCTGCTTACCCACAGACGCGACGCCCTCCGCGTGATCGCGCTCTGTCTGTTCGTCGCCCTCGCCGTCTTCGCAATCGTCCAGTTGATGCCCGAGTTACCGCCGCCGGAAGGTGCCGTCGAAGAGCCAGTCGGGGGATTCGACGGCGGCGACGGTGACGGGTTCGGAACCGGGAACGGCGATGCGGTCGCCGGCGAACCGCTGCTTGCGGTCCTCGCGCTCGTGACCGCGATCGTCGTCGGCGGACTCTTTCTCAGCCGTCACAGGGATTCGGAAGCGACTCCCGGCGAGACGCCGGCCGAACCCGACGACGGCGAGGACCGAGTCCCGGGTACCGCAGCCGTCGGCTCCGCTGCAGGTCGAGCAGCCGACCGGATCGAGGGCGGGACCGACGTCGACAACGAGATCTATCGCGCCTGGCGGGAGATGACCCGCCCGCTCGAGGTCGATCGGCCGGAGTCGAGCACGCCTCGCGAGTTCGCCGATGCTGCGATCGAGGCCGGCATCGACCGCGAGCACGTCGAAGAACTCACTCGTCTGTTCGAGGACGTCAGGTACGGCCACGAGGAAACGACGCCGGAGATGGAACGGCGGGCGACGACCGTCCTCCGGAAGATCGAATCGGTCTACACCGACGTCGACGACGAGCCGACCGATTTCAGCGAGCCAGACGATAGCGGCTGGGGGGACAGTCGATGAGGACCGACCGTCGTACCACGTTCCTGTTCCTGGGACTTGCCGCGTTCGTCGGCGCGATAGCGGTCAGTAGTGGCCTGCTGACGATCGGGCTGAGCGAGATGACCGTCGTGGTCGTCTCCCTGGCCGTGCTCGCGATCGCCTACCGGAGCCTCTCCCGGCGACGCGGCGCCCGGACACAGATCGGTACGCCGGAGCCGGAACGAACCGTTACCGTCGAGGTTCCCGGTGAAACGGTCGTCGACGCCCTCTCGACGTTCCGGCGCGTTTCCAGCCGCCACGGAAGCGTCAGTCGGCGGATCTCGGACGGGCTCCGGGACGCCGCCGTCGCCGTCCTCACCCGATTCGAGGGCGACTCGCCGGAGACGGCCGAACGGCGACTCGAGGACGGAACCTGGACCGACGACCCGCTCGCAGCCGCCTTTCTCTCGCAGAAACTCGAGTACACCGACGATTCGATCCGTGCTCGTGTCGGCCGGTTCTTCGGATTCGAGGGGTCGCGGTTCCAGTCGGGCGTCTCCCACACTGTCGCCGAGATCGCTGCGATCGGATACGAGTCCGATGCGGACGCCGACGAGGGGGAGCGGAACCTGCCGAGTTACAGCTACTGGCGCGGATCCGCTTCGAACGACGAACCGTCCCGGCGAACGACCGACGATACGGCCGACGGAATCGAGCCATCCCGACGGGCCGCGACCGGCTACTGGACCGGGATCGGCGTCGTCGCGCTGACTGCCGTCGGGATCGGCGCGATCGCCGAATCGCCGGCCGTCGTTCTCGCCGGCGTCGTCGGCGTCGGCTACGCGGGCTTTGCCCGGGCGTTCGACCCGCCGACGCTCGACCTCTCCCTCGAGCGCGAACTCAGCGAGACGCATCCGGAACCCGGCGACGAGGTCGACGTCACCGTCACGATCACGAACGACGGCGGCGGGTTCGTTCCCGACCTCCGGATCGTCGACGGCGTCCCCTCCGGGATGGTCGTCACCGAGGGGGCGAGTCGGCTCGGGACCGCGCTTCGCCCCGGCGAGTCGACGACGCTCGAGTACACCGTGACGGTCCAGCGAGGGAGCCACGAGTTCGACCCCGCGCTCGTGATCGCGCGCGACCTCTCGCGGTCGACGGAACGGGAGTTCTTCCTCGGCTCCGAACGCGAGGCGGAGACGACCGTCGTCTGCGAACCGGAACTGCGCCCGATCGCCACGTCGGTCCCGATACGGGCGACCGCGACGTCGTTTGCCGGCCGGCTGACGACCGCCGACGGCGGCTCCGGGACGACGTTTCACTCCGTTCGGGAGTACCGCCCCAGCGACCCGCTCTCGCGGATCGACTGGAACCGCCGCGCGAAGACCGGCGAACTGACGACGGTCGAGTTCCACGAGGAACGCTCGGCCCGCGTGATCGTTCTCGTCGACGCCCGGAAAGCAGCCTACGTCGCGCCGACAGCCGACGGCACCCACGCCGTCGACCGCTCGATCACCGCTGCAGGTCGAATCGGTGCCACCCTCTTAGAGGACGGCCACTCGGTCGGACTCGCCGGGATCGGGCCGGTCGGTTCGGGCAAGCAGCGCCGATCGAGCGACGAGGCCTGCTGGCTCGCTCCCGCCTCCGGACGCCACCACGAACTGCAGTTCCGGGAGTTGCTCGCGACGCATCCCCAGTTCGACGCCGCTCCGCCCGAGCGGGAGGTTCCGTGGCTCACCCAGTTGCGAACCCTTCGGCGGCGGCTCTCGGCCGAGACCGGGATCGTCCTGCTCTCGCCGCTGTGTGACGGCGGCTCGGCCGACGTCGCCCGCCGACTCGAGGCGCGTGGTCATCCAGTGACGGTCGTCAGCCCCGACCCGACCGCCGACGAAACTGCCGGCCAGCGACTGGCCCAGGTCGCCCGGCGCGTCCGTCGGTTCGACCTCGAGCGGGCCGGCGTCCGGGTCGTCGACTGGCCCGACGACGAATCGATCGACGAAACGTTCGCTCGGTATGCCCACGCCGGAGGTGGGCTCTAATGAGCGACGCCGACGACCCGGCCGTCGACGACGTGGACGTCGGGCGTCCGGATCCCGACGAAGGCGTCGACCTCACACGTAAACCGACGATCGCCTCGAGCGTCGCCGCCGTCGTCACCGCGACCGTCGCGGCGCTCGTCGCCGGTCTCGTCTCCGTCACTGCACTCGGGGTCGGCGTCGCTGGCGTCGTCGTCCTCGCCGTCGGCCTCGCGATTGGAAACCGGGACGCCGTCGACGTCGGCGCGCTCGTCGTCTTCCTGGGCATCCTGCTCGCTGGCCTCCAGGGTGGTGCAACCGCAGTCGAACCGACGCTCGTCGGTACGATCGCGACGGTTCTCGCCTGGGACCGCGCCCACGCCGCGATCGACCTCGGCGAGCAACTCGGCCGCGAACCACCGACGCTCCGCCTCGAGGCCGTCGGCTTCGCCTCGAGTCTCCTGGTCGGGCTACTGGCGGGCACGTTCGGCTACGCCGTCTACGTCTTCGGTGGCGGCGGCCAGCCCGTTCCCGCGCTCGTGTTGCTGTTGCTCGCGGCGCTTTTCATCACGATCGGGTTAGGTGCCGGGAAGGAACGGGGAGACTGGCGCTCGAGTCGCGGGTACTAGCGGTGGCTGACCGTACATACGTTCGGACCGAGTGTGAAATTCGGGTGCCGTTCGGAATAGGCGATTATTGGAGTTTCCGTCGATCGCCCCGCTGTCAAAAGCCGCGTGCTGCATACGGAGGGTGAAGTCAGCACGAAGTCGTGAAGAATTGTCGTCGCAGACGGACGGCCTCAGTACTCGAACCCGGGCGGACCACTGATGCCGATCCGGTTCCAACTAACGGTGCTGAATCCGCAGGTGTGGCGATTCAGGCGACGTTCCCGCCAAGGTCCGCTCGGATCGGTTCGATATCCTCGCCGTCGAGTGCGCGTCTGTGGAACTCGACAATGTCGCTCACCGCTGGCTCTGGCGTGTGCCCTGTATTCTCGTATACCCTGAAGACCGCGTTTACGTTGTATTCTTCGTAGACGGACTTGCAGTACGGAAACCGCTCTTCGTGAACGTCTTCCCCGTAAGTGAGTACAGCGACTCCACGGAGTTCCGGATCGGTCCATGCGTCGGGGTACAGAAGTGCGTCCTTGTCGTCGTCTTCACCCATGTACAGAAACTGGTCTACGTTGCGGAACGCTTCCAGGTCGAATGGCTTTCCGACTAACTCCTCGACGTTCGCGATACCCACGGGATAGTCCAGGTTTCGTTCCCCGAATCCACGGATCTCGGCACGCTCTTCTGGCAGAATCACCAGCCCATTGATCCCACCGGCCGACACCGAGCAAACGCGGTCGGGATGCAAGGCAGTAAATCGGTTGACGAAGGCTGCTTGCGAGGAGAAACCGTTCAGCATGAACTCCTCGGGAACCGGATAGCCGGCGTCCGCGAGTCGCTCCCGTGCGTCCTCGACCATACAGAGCAGTTGTCGGTCCACGCGCTCGAGTGGCCCCTCGTCGAGTTGCATCGTTCTGGCACAGAGCATGTGGATCATGTGCGTCCAGTCGACTGGTTCCTCGAACGGACGAGGGAAGACGGGAATCAGATATGGGGATCCGAGTTCGTCGGCGATCCGGCGGCCGTATCCGTTCTCGATTCGCTGTCCGGCCAGTTCGAGATGCTCCTCGAAGTCTTCGATCTGTTGTCCGACGTTGTGGGGTTCGACGAGTAAGGGTCTCGTCCCGGAACCGCACTCCGCCCACCGGGTACTCGATTCGCTTCCGATCCCTTCCGGCATGGCGAGATAGTAGGGGTAATTAAACCCACGCTCGGGGTCTGCTTCGACGAGTGTCGCCTCGTTCGACCTGTGACGCTCTTCTTCGCCCCGATCTACCGACGCGGTGTCACTGTTTCCGTCTTGCATGGAATAACGGGCGGACTGCACCCCCATAAACATAATTTGAAAAACATTTCTGTGAGGTCTGTTACTGAACCCCTTTTCAATAGTATTTTTGAGAGTTCCGGCTCGGACGACTGTCGACGGGAACACTGAAAACTGAACCACCCGAAGGACGACCATGGTCGGGGAAGATTCGACAGCGGAGCTCGAAGAGACGTTCAGCGTGGTCGCAAACGATATCCGACTCGACATTCTGTGGACGCTCTGGGAGATCTACACGGACAACCCATCTCCTGACCCCGGCTCTGTTCCGTTCTCGACACTCAAAGACCGGGTCGGTGTCCGGGATTCGGGTCAGTTCCACTACCACCTCGACGAGTTGGTTCCCCGGTTTGTCACACGTCACGAAGATGGCTACACCCTGACCTACGCCGGTGCACGAATCATCGGGGCAGCAGTCTCCGGTATCTACACTGATACGCAAACGACGCTCGAGACGACGGCGGCGGATTCTTGCCCAGATCCCTCCTGCGAGGGAGAGCTCGAACTCGGGTACCACCAGGGTCACGTGCGCGCCACCTGTAACTCCTGCGAGGAGAGACAAATCATGTCTGCTCCCCCGATTCTCGTCGGCGCACACGATGTCGACCGGAATCCGGGACTGCTCGGGTCGTTCACTCTGACGCAGCTCCAGAAGACCGTACGCGGGTTCTGCCATCTCTGTAGCGGTCCGGTCGAGGGAAGCGTAGTCCAGCAGTCCCTCGACGACGAGGTGGAGACCGGCGAGAACGTCGAGATCGTCTACGAATGCCAGGAGTGTGAAGCGGCGTCGTACACTGCTGCAACGACGGCAATTCTGGGCCATCCGGCCGTCGTGTCGCTGTTGTACGACGCAGGTATCGACTACCGAAAAATTTCGCCCTGGCACATCACGCGGACTCTCAACTCCAAAGAACGTGTCAACAGCGAGGATCCAGTCCGGGTAGAAGTTACGGTGTCGATCGCAGACACGAAACTAACTGCCATATTGGACGAGAATCTCACAGTTCTCGACTGTTCCGAGCAGTAGAGGTGCCCTGCTTCCCTCGAATATTCCGAGCAAGAGGGCCGTACTCGACTTCTGACCGTGCCGGCTACCATCGGAGATGAAGATACTCTCGCACTCGTAGGGTTTTTATTGGGTGGAAATCGACACATTGGTCGATGAAGCGGCGAGTCGAGACGGCATGCTCGCCGCGGCCTCATTCAACCCCACACGATCCAGGTCGAAACCTCGCCGAGAGCGTCTAACCGTGGCCCGTGTCCGCTATTCACCAAGTCGTGAAGAATCGGTCCTGAAATCGGTAGAATAACTGACGTCAGTCCGCACGCGCAGCCACGGAATTCCCCATCGAGTAGAAATCGTGCTCCTAACCCTTGCTAAACCCGAACCGACTCCTCGAGGTACTTCTCGTTGATCTCCCACTCGCCGTCCCCGTTCCTGATCATGTACTCGCCGTAGTAGGGGACCCGGTTTGCGACGGTCTCGCGGAACGTCTCGCGGATCTCCGGTTTCGTCATCTCGCCCATCGAACGGAGGTCGTCGTTGCGGTTGAGACAGCCCTTGAGATAGCCCTCGTGGGTTACCCGAACGCGGTGACAGTTGGCACAGAAGGTGGGGTTCTCGACGGGGTCGACGATCTCGACCATCCCGCGGCCGGCGTTGGGGTCGTCACTCGAGTCGCCCTCGCCGATCCAGTAGCGCTTGCGGTCGTGCATCTCCCGGTGTTCGATCTCGTCGGCTTGCTCGGCCAGCCAGTCGTGGACGCGCTGGATGTCGATGTTCCACTCGGGCTTGCCGGTGAGTTCGGGCATGTACTCGATGAGCTGGAGCTGCAGGCCGTCGTTTTCCGCGACGTGGTCGACCATCTCGGGGACGTAGCCCGCAGTGTGCTCGAAGACGACCATGTTGAGCTTGACGGGGTCTAAGCCAGCGTCGAGAGCGGCCTCGACGCCCTCGAGCACCTTCTCGTAGGCACCGCTCTGGGTGACCGCAGCGAAGTCCTCGGGGTCGAGCGCGTCCTGGGAGACGTTCACCCGCTCGAGGCCAGCGTCGACGAGATCCTCGGCGCGACCGGGGAGGAAGGTGCCGTTCGTCGTCAGCGAGACCTCCATCTGGTCTGGCGTCCGTCGGATGATCTCCTCTAAGTCCTGTCGGAGCATCGGTTCGCCGCCGGTGAACTTCACCGAATCGACGTCGAACTCGACGGCGACCTCGAGAAACCGGACGACGTCGTCGGCGCTCATCTCGTCGTCCTGTGGGTCCATCGGGCCGCGGGTGTCTCCCAGCCCCTCGTTGTGACAGTAGACGCAATCGAAGTTGCACCGATCCGTCAGCGAGACGCGTACCCCCGTCACCTCGCGCCCGAACTCGTCGGTGAGCATGCCACACTGTTGCAGGCGGATCCGCTTAAACTCGCCGGGTAAATCGGGACCATCGTAACCAAATTCGGTTTCGTAGAATCGGCTGGCGCCGACGGCACAACACATACCCTCGACCGTCCCGAACCGACACCCATGGACGACGAGATGCTCGACGACCAGCGACGACTCGTCGAACTCATCGAGGAAGAGGGCTGGGACGTAACCGACCTCGAGATTTCCGCCTACGACAGCCCGTGGGCCGACGAAGACGATCCGGAAGCGACGGTGACGATCACCGCTCGAAAGCCCTACGAGAGCGACGGCGAAGAGGGGGACGGTGACGACGAGAGCCCGTTTCGCGTGAACTAGCTACTCTCGAGTTCGAGCAGCCGATCGTACCGCTCGTCGATCGACGGATGCGTGTTCGGAAACCGAAGTGACCGGCTCGCGTCTACCGCCTCGGTCGCCCGGTCGAGCGTCGATCGGGACCGGAACTCGTACTCCCCCGCGTCGATCGGCCCGTCGTCGAACCACTCCGACGACTCGTCCTCGCCGTCGGTCGACTCATCCCCACTCGATCCGGAGAACTGGTAGTCGACGTCCCGAAGGTAGAACTCTTCGTCCTCCGACTCGTCTTCCTCGAGTTCGAACGCCTGTGGCAGGATACACATCGCCTGCGTCCCGTCGCGTGCCCGGAGGTCCGCGTCTTGCGGTGTCGCCTCCTCGAGCGTGACGAGTGCGCTCGCGAGCGCACCGGGCGATCCGGCCAGCACGGCACCTGCACGGTCGGCTGCGAGTTCGCGGTACTGCGAGAGCAGACGATGAACGCTGCGGGCGCCGATCCAGAACGGTGCCGCGACCGTGAACGTGACGACGGAGATTCCCGCGATCCAGAGCGCTTCGCCGGGGCGCTTGCGCCAGTGGCCGTCGGAGAAGTCGATCGCCCAGTCGCGAAGACAGTTACTCACCCGGACGATCGTCTCGGTGATCCCGGCGAGCGCGCCGGCCAGTTCCATGACGAGCGCGTCGCGGTTCGCGACGTGTGCAACCTCGTGGGCGAGGACGGCCTCGAGTTCGTCGTCCGACAGCGCCTCGAGCAACGCCGTCGAGACGACGATCGTCGCGTTCGACGGCCGCCCGACCGCGAGCGAGTTCGGCACGTCGCTGTCGATCACCGCGATCGTCGGCGTCGGAACGCCAGCGCTGGCTGCGAGCCGGTCGGCGATCGCGTACAGTTCCGGGCGATCATCCCGCGGCGTCGGTTCGGCTCCAGTCCGCTCGAGCGTTCGGTGGTAGCCGTAGACGGTCCCGGCAGCCAGCAGCCCGACCGTCACCAGGCCGAGGACGAGCGGCGACCTGCTCACGTGTGTCAGGTCGGCCGAGACGAGTGAACCCGTCCACTCGAGCAGCCGAAGAGTGACCCAGACGAACGCGACGGTCAGTGTCGCGAGGACGAGCAACGACGTGCCGATCCGGACGGCGAGACCACGATCGGCAGTAGCGAGCAGGGAGGGACTCACGACCTTCGTTTGACAGGTCGGAAG
The DNA here is from genome assembly GCF_900104065.1 of Natronobacterium texcoconense. NCBI lineage: Archaea > Methanobacteriati > Methanobacteriota > Halobacteria > Halobacteriales > Natrialbaceae > Natronobacterium > Natronobacterium texcoconense. The sequence goes on from NZ_FNLC01000002.1 coordinate 744,066, forward strand.
AATAATGGTTACGTTCGGTTCTCGAGTTCGATCCGATCGGAGCATCCATCGTAGTCGGACTCGCTCGAAACGATCGGATCGTCTCCAGACGCGACCAGATGGAGCGCATCGAAGGGCGTAAATCCGTCGTCCTCTACGTAGCTGGCCGCTGCGAGAACGTCTTCGGTCTCGCTACGGATATCCACGAGCGACCGAGCAGCCGTCACCGTTCGAAGGACGTCCCAGTTTTCTCGATACGCAACCAGCATCAGTTCGATCAGCGTTTCCCGGCCGGTCCACAGCTCGTCTTGCCGCTTTTCGTATACCTCTTCCGCGGCTTCCTGGAGCCAGTCGTCATCTTTGATCAAAGCGAGCAGAAAGTCCGTCTCGGCGTACGTCACTGTCCAGCCTCTTCGAGCGCTTCGTCAAGTGCGCCCTCTTTGAGTTCGTCGGCCGTTTTGTCGCTCTTGCGGGCCTCTTCGCGAAGTGCCTCGAGCGGATCGTCGGGAACGGGAACGAGAACGAGACGGTCACCCCGGTCGATGAGTTCGAACTCCTCCCCGAACTCCTTCCGGACGGACTTGGGGAGATAGATACGCCCGTCGTCGGTGCTGACTCGCATAGTTGCCAGTACGCGCCAAAATGGCATTATTCTTCCGCCAGCACGAATAGAATGGAAACACTAGCAATCGAGTGGGAAAATAGGGCGGTGTTTTCCGTCAGTTTATCAGCCCTTGATGTTACAGACGGGGAACGTCCGTGCCACCTTGTCGCCGATGCCCAGCGCGTCCGAGACGCGGACGACCTCGTCGACGTCCTTGTAGACGCCCGGCGCCTCCTCGGCGACCGTCGCTCCGGACTGGGCCTTGACGTAGATCTGGTCTTGCTCCTCGAGTTGCTGCTGGACGTCCCCGCCCCAGAACTCGTCTTTGGCCTGGGTGCGACTCATCAGCCGACCTGCGCCGTGGGCGGTGGAGCCGAAGGTGAGGTCCATCGAGTTCTCGCCGCCACGGAGGACATAGTTACCTGCGCCCATGCTGCCGGGGATGATGACCGGCTGGCCGACGTCGCGGTAGGCCTTCGGGACCTCGGGGTGGCCGGCGGGGAAGGCTCGAGTCGCGCCCTTGCGGTGGACGAAGAGTTCCCGCTGTTCCCCGTCGACTTCGTGGGTTTCCTTCTTTGCGATGTTGTGAGCTACGTCGTACAGGAGATCCATCTCCATCTCTTCCCAGGGGCGGTCGAAGACGCGCTCGAACACCTGCCGCGTGCGGTGCATGATCAGCTGGCGGTTGACCCACGCGAAGTTGATCGCGGCGTTCATCGCCTTGTAGTAGTCGTCGGCGAGTTGCGATCCTGCAGGTGCCGCGGCCAATTCCTTGTCTGGAAGCTGATTCAGCAGCCCCTGATGTTGCTGTTCGATCTTCCGCAGGTAGTCGTTGCAGGTCTGGTGACCCAGTCCCCGCGATCCGCAGTGGATGAGGACGACGATCTGGTCCTCCTCGAGACCGTAGGCCTCGCCGACCTTCTCGTCGAAGACGTCGGTAACGCGCTGGACCTCGAGGAAGTGGTTACCCGAGCCAAGCGAGCCGATCTGGTTCTTCCCGCGGTCCTTTGCCTTCTGGCTGATCTTCGACGCGTCGGCCTCCTCCCGGTGGCCTTCGTCCTCGCAGTGCAGCAGGTCTCCCTCGACGCCGTGACCGTTCTCGACGGCCCACTCGACGCCTCGCTCGAGGACCTCGTCGACGGTGTCGACGCCGGCTTCGACGATGCCGCCGCCGCCCAGCCCCGACGGAACGTTGGCGAACAGCGAGTCGACGAGTTCCTCCTCGTGACCTTGCAACTCGTCGTAGGTGAGGTTCGTCCGCATCATCCGGACGCCGCAGTTGATGTCGTAGCCGACCGCTCCCGGCGAAATACAGCCGTTTTCGGCGTCGAGTGCGCCGACCCCACCGACGGGGAAGCCGTACCCCTGGTGACCGTCGGGCATACAGATCGCGTAGTTCGTGATCCCCGGCAGGTGGGTCGTGTTCTTGATCTGCTCTAGGGTCTTGTCCTCCTTGATCTCGTCGAGCAGCGCCTCGCTCGCGAGCACTCGTGCGGGCGCTCGCATATCGCCCTCCTGTGGGATCTCCCAGACGTACTCACGCACCTGCTCGAGCGTGATACCGTCGGCGTCGTAGGTGGATTTGCTCATACTCGAGACTCCGTCCGCGACGATGAAAGATGTTCGTCTTCAGACGATCGAACTGACTGTCGGTGTCAGCGATGGGTTGTCGATCGTCTGGAGAGCAGTTCGCCGGTTGCAAGCAACACTGTCGCGCATCCAAAATAGACAGTAGGCCTTCCTGAAACCCAAATCCCGATCTGTATTGGATCGGACGCTTGAAAGAAAGAAGTCATGACATTTTTCTAAGAGAGGTTCGTGCAGGGAGTATGAGCTCACAGAACCCGGGTTCGGACTGGGAATCGGCAGCGAGTAGTGACGGAACCGTCCAGCCATCCGGTGGTGACGACGACGGATTGTTCGGCTTTTCGATCAGTTATCCCGGACGAAACGGGTGGAAAACCGTATTTATCGGCGGCGTCCTCGGACTGTTCTTCTGGTTGATCGTTCCGGCACTGATCCTCGCTGGCTACTTCGTTCGAACGACGAAAGCAGCGGGAGAGGGACGGCCCGAACCGCCAGAGTTCGACGACTGGGGCGGAATGCTGGTCGACGGGCTGGGGCTGTTTCTGGTGTTCATCCCCGTCATCGTCGTTTACAGCCTGGTCGTCGTCGTAGCCATGGAAGTCCACCTCGCGGCCTACCTCGTGGCCAGCATCGCGCTCGCCTACCCGTTGCCCGCGATTTACGTCAATTACTCGATGAGCGATTCCTGGCTCGGCGCTTACGACGTGTCGGGACTGCAGACCCTTGTTACGGACAAGACGTACGTATTCGGCTTTCTCCTGTACGCATTCGTCATCAACGGAATCGGTGTCATCGTGGCGATGGTCCTGCTCGGACTCTCGCTGTTGACGATCGTCGGCTGGATCATCCTCTGGCCGATGATCTACTTCTACTGGTACGGAATCGACGCGTCCCTCTGGGGGCGAGTCTACAACCGGATCCACCGAGCCTGATCTGACTGCAGACGACCAATCCCGTTTTCACGCGAATACTACTCCTCGAGTTCGACCTCGAGCAGGAACTCCCCTAACTCGTCGGTGACGGTTCGCGGATTCGTCGCCAATCGTCGCTCCTGAACGAGCGTGTTCTCGACGATTTCGTCGACGTCGGAGCGCTCGAGGCCGACCTCGTCGAACGAACCTGGCAGTCCGATCGAGTCCCGGAGGCGTTCGCACTCGGCGATCAGTGCCTCGGGTTCGGGTTCCTCGCTACCGACTCCGAGACCGGCGGCGACGGCGGTATACTCCTCGCGACGCACTGGCAGGTTGTAGGTCAGTCCAGCGCGGATCGACGCACCGAGACACTCGCCGTGCGGGCGGTCGGTCATCCCGCCGACCGTACTCGCCAGCGCGTGGACTGCTCCCAGTCCGGATGCGGAGAAGGCCATTCCCGCCAGGTGCGAGCCGAGACTCATCGCGCGCCGGGCCTCGCGGTCGTCGCCGTCGAAGACGGCCCGTTCGAGCGAGCCGTGTACCAGCACGAGCGCGCGCCAGGCGAGGCTCCGGGAGACGGGATTCGCCCCCTGATAGGTGATCGGCCGAGGCTCGACCCAGCGATAGTCGCGAGCAAGCAGCGACTCGAGGGCGTGGACGAACGCGTCGAAGCCCGAGCGTGCGGTCACCGCCCGCGGCAGTCCGAACGTGAGTTCGGGATCGACCAGCGCCACGTCGGGTCGGAGGTGTTCGTCGCTGGCACCGCGTTTGACGCCGTCGTGGGTGACGACCGCCGTCTGGGTGGCCTGCGAGCCGGTGCCGCTGGTCGTCGGGACCGCGATTAGCGGCGCGATCGGTCCGGGGACTGCGTCGACGCCGACGTAGTCTGCGGGGTCGCCTCCGTGGGCGAGCAGGACCGCTGCGAGTTTCGCCGTGTCGAGACAGGAACCCCCGCCGACGGCGACGACGCCGTCGACCGCTGCGGTCGGGAGATTCTCGAAGTCCTCGGTCGAGGGTTCCGTCGAGGCGTAGTAGACGATCGGTTCCGCGTCGATTCCGTCGGTGACGCGCTCGAGGAGGCCAGCGTCCTCGACGCCGCGGTCGGTGACGATCAGGGGGTTCGAGACGCCGTAGCGCTCGAGAACGTCGTCCAGGTCGGCCGTGACACCGTCGCCGAACCGCGTGTCCGTCGTCGTAAACCGGAACGGGGTCGATCCGGGCTCGCCGAACTCGTATCCGTGCATGGTGGTGAGTGACGGGGGAAGCGAAAAAGTGTACTGCCGCCGGCACCGGTCAGACGTCGAAGACGACGTAGGCTTCCCACCCGTCGTCGACTCGCTCGAGTCGCATCTCCGAGTACGTCACAGCCTTGATCTCGCGGGCGGTGATTTCCGTGAGCGGAATCCCGCGGGCGCTGGCCTCGAGCGACCAGTCACCCCCGTCGGACTCGTCGATCGACTCGACCCGGTGCTCGACGGGGAGTTCGTTCCGAACGTCCCTGAGGTAGACGAGTTCGTCCAGGTAGTCGAACAGCAGTGCCTCGCGACGTTCGGCGGTTACCGACACCGAAAACCGGCCGTCGCCGTCGTCGGGCATCGTCTCGCAGGACGCGGCCGCCAGTCCGTCGGCGACCGCGGCGAAGACGTCCTCGAGCGTCTCACCGGTCGCTTCGACCGCGATGTCGGCCGTGTGGTCTCGCAGTTCGAACGGCATTTCCCACGGCTACGGGGCCCCGATCCGTATGCCCGTCGTTTCGAGTATCGGACTCCGGGGAAATTCCCTAGTTAGTTGTTTTAGCCCGTTCCAGCCGGGGAACCAGTCCCGGAGGAATTATATTGGCGACGATGTTAGGGTGTGGTAGTGAGCGTCAACATCGACAGTCGAGTCGTCGCGCCGGGGAGCGACGACTACGTCGACGAAGCCTGGCAGCTCAAGGAACGGATCAGTAGCCAGGAAGGGGTTCTCAAACAGCGCCACGACTTTTTCACCGACGCATACCGCCGCTCGAAGGTCCACTGTTACGTCTTCAACGACGAACTCGTCGGGTTCGCAGCCGTTCGGCGCGACGGCTACATTCTCTTTCTCGCGGTCGCACCCGAATGCCGCGGCGAGGGGATCGGCAAACGGTTGGTCGCTCGAGTCGCAGACGACCACGATTCGATCACCTGTCACGCCCGTACGAGCAACGAGAACGCCCTCCAGTTCTACGAACACCTCGGGTTCGAGATCAAACGGCGAATCGACGACTATTACGAGGACGGCGGCGACGCCTACTACCTGAAACTCGGTTCCGACGTCGGCATCGCCGACCGGATCTCCGAGTTGATGCGCCGGTAGCCCGGAATCGTCGGTAGAGCGTCCTCGATAGCCCTGCTCGAGGAGTTACTACTCGTTTCCGTTCGCGGACCCGTTCCGATCCCGAACGACGCCCTCGACGAACCCGCGTCGCAGGATCGTCAACAGCAGGTACGTCTCGTACTTCTGGCTCCGGCAGTGCTCGCAGGGAGCCATCTCGTCGGCGATCCGTTCGATACTCTCGCCGTGGTCGGCCTCGAGTTCCGAGACGATCTCCGCAATCTCGGGTGCGATCTCGGCGGCCATCGCCGCGACGTCCTCTCGGCGGTCGTCGGGGATCGCGTACGAAAGAACGATGGTGTTCGCCCGGTAGTACTTGGTCGTTCCACCGCCGCGTTCCTCGAGTCGCGCGACCTCGACGAGACCGGCGTCCCGTAGTTCGTTGACGTGGTGCCGGACCGTGTTGAGCGTCCGGTCGTACCCCCGGCGCTCGAGTCGCTCGTCGAGGTCCGACACCGAGAGTGCTTCCTCTGCGAGCATGTCCAGGATCATCGCCCGGATCGGTTCGTCGACCGCACTCGAGACGTTCGTGTCCCGGACCGCGACGTCTTCGATCGCGACGTCCGACGTGAATTCTGCCATCGATTGTCGGAAGTTGGTGGTCGTTCCGTATAAGTCGTCAGACTGGCGGGACCCCCTAGACGAGTCGTTTCACCGGTGAAAGCGGACGTCACTGGACGAAAACACATCATTTGAGTGATATACTTGTGCCGCGGGTTCGTAGAACCGCTCGAGAACAGATGACGGACATCACCGAATACCGCGTGACCGACTTCGATTGTCCGACGTGTGCGAGCAACGTCGAACGATCACTCTCCCGAACTGACGGCGTCGAACACGTCGAGGTCCACTACACCACGGGCCGCGTCGAGATCGAATACGACGGCTCCGCCGTGGATCCGGAGACGTTCGAACGGGCCATCTCGAACCAGGGGTACACGCCCCGCCCACGGTGACGACGCGTGAACGCGAAGCGTCAGTTCCAGAAGTACCGACAGCCGGTAGTCGTCGCCGCTAGCGGGCTGCTGTTCGCGGTTGGTTGGAGTCTCGGCTATCTCTTCGGTCTCGAGAGTGCGAGCGCCATGTTCATGGTACTCGCAGCCGCCGTCGGCGGCTACGACGTCGCGAAGAAGGCCTACTACACGCTGCGGGCCCGGACGGTCGGTATCAACACGCTCGTCACCCTGGCCGCGGTCGGTGCGATCCTCATCGGCGAGTACTGGGAAGCCGCGGCCGTCGTCTTCCTGTTCGCGCTGGGGAACTATCTCGAGGCACGAACGATGGGCAAGACCCGGTCGGCGCTCGAGGAGTTACTCGAGTTGACGCCGGATACGGCGATCGTTCGGCGCGACGGCGAAGAGGTAGAAGTCCGCGCACGGGAGGTCGAACCGGGCGAAACGGTCGTCGTCAAACCCGGTGCAAAAGTGCCCGTCGATGGCGAGGTGACGGGCGGCGAGAGCGCGATCGACCAATCCCCCGTCACCGGCGAGAGCGTCCCCGTCCACAAGGACGCGGGCGACGAGGTCTACGCCGGCACGATCAACCAGGAGGGAGCCCTCGAGGTCGTCGCGACCGGTACCGGTCGGGACACGACCCTCGAGCGGATCATCCGCCGCGTCGAGGAGGCCCAGGAGGCGAAGGCGCCGACGGAGACGATCATCGAGCGGTTCGCGACGTACTACACGCCCGCGATCGTCGTGCTGGCGGTCGGCGCGTACGCGGTCACCGGGAACGCGATCCTCGCGCTGACGCTGCTCGTGATCGGCTGTCCCGGCGCGCTGGTGATCGGACCGCCGGTCAGCATCGTCAGTGCGATCGGTAACGCCGCGCGCTCGGGCGTCCTCATGAAGGGCGGCGAACACCTCGAGACGGCCGGCAAGATCGACCTCGTCGCGTTCGACAAGACCGGTACCCTGACGAAGGGCGAGACGACCGTCGCGGACGTCGAGGGATTCGCCGTCGACGAAGACGACGTCCTCCGGTACGCTGCGATCGCAGAGAAACGGAGCGAACACCACCTCGCCGACGCGATCCTCGAGGCCGCTCGAGACCGCAGCACCGGGTCGGACGGAGCGTACGCGACCGACGGTGGACTCGCGCTCGAGTCCCGAACGATCCCCGACCCGGACGAGTTCGAGGTCGCCCCCGGGAAAGGCGTCGTCGCCCGGCACGACGGCCGCCGAATCGTCGTCGGTAACCGGGCGCTGCTCGCGGAACACGAAATCGACCTCCCCGGGGAGGTCGCCGCCTACGCCCGCGAACGCGAAGAGAGCGGCGAGACGGCAGTCTACGTCGTCCTCGGGGACGACGCCGTCGGCGTCGTCTCGCTACGAGACGAACTCCGTGAGGACGCAGCGGACGTCGTCGCCGCGCTGCAGGACGCCGGCGTCCGAACGGTGATGCTGACCGGCGACAACGAACGCACCGCTCGAGCGGTCGCCGATACCGTCGGAATCGACGACTACCGGGCAGCCCTGCTCCCCGAGGAGAAACAGGAGACCATCGAGTCGTTTCGGGCGGAGGATCACGTCGTCGCGATGGTCGGCGATGGGATCAACGACGCTCCGTCGCTCGCGACCGCCGACGTCGGGATCGCGATGGGCGCTGCGGGAACGGACACCGCCATCGAGACGGCGGACATGGCGCTGATGGCCGACGACCTCGAGCGCATCCCGTATGCCGTCGGCCTCAGCAAGGCGACCCGCTGGAACATCGGCGAGAACGTCACCATCGCCGTGGCGACGGTCGTCCTACTGCTTGCCGGCGTCTTCGCGGGCTACGTCCACATGGCAAGCGGGATGCTCGTCCACATCGGCAGCGTGTTGCTGGTCATCCTGAACGGCATGCGACTACTGCGGTACTAACCACCACAATGAGCAAACCGACTCACGAAACCGACCGAACGAACTGGACCGTCGACTACGACGTCGAACCGATCCGACTGCGCGACCCTGCGGCCGAGGCACTGGCCGTCCTCGAGCCCGGCGATCCGATCGTCGTCACCTACGAGGACGTCGTGAAAGCAGCGGGCCACTCCTGTCCCACGACGGCGGGCGCATATCGTATCGCGAAAGACGGGCTCGAGGCGCTGTACCCGGACGCCGACGAACTCCCCGTCCGCGGTGACGTCGCGGTACTGGCCGGCGGCCCTCGCGACGATTCGGCCTACGGCGTAACGGCGCGGCTGATCTCGTACGTGACGGGAGCCGCAGGCGAGGACGGCTTCGGTGGTCTGGCAGGCGGCCACGGCGACCGACAGCATACGTTGCGGTACGGCGCGATCGGCACCGACGGGATCAGCTTCGAGTTCACGCGAACGGACACCGACGAAACCGTGCGAGTCACCTACGACGTCGCCGCGATCCCCGACGGCGGGCCGGCGATCGGAAACCTGCCGAAATTAATCGACGGCACGGCGACCGACGAGGAACGCGCGGCGTTCGCCGACGACTGGCACGGGCGAGTAGGGGAAATTCTCGAGGGCGAGCGGTATGTCTCGGTCGAACGTAGGACAGAATCGTAGAGGATAGAGGAAGTTTCGCCGAACAAGGTGCAATTCTCCGGTTTTGGCGCAGAAATTGGACTACGACTACGCGCCGTGATGTCCCTCCGGCAGGCCACGCCGCTCGAACATATTCTCCCGCAGTGTCTCGCCGTCGTACCCCTCGCGGATCATTCCGCGCTCGCGAAGGACCGGAACGACGTACTCCGCGAAGTCCTGCAGGGTGCCCGGACGAGTCACTTCCTTGAGGTTGAAGCCGTCGACGCCGACCTCGTCTCGCCAGGACTCGAGTTCGTCCGCGACGGTCTCGGGGCCGCCGACGATCACGGGTGAGGTGGTGCCGAGGCCGGCGAACTGCGCGACCTCTTCGACGGTCCACTCGCGGTCGGGGTCGTTCTTCGTGAAGGCGTTGATCGTCCCGCGGATGGCGTCGGTCTCGATGTGTTCGACCGCCTGGTCTGGCTCGAGTTCGGAGAGGTCCATGTCGATGAAGCCCGACAGCAGGGAGAGTGTGCCTTCGACGCTGATGTGTTCCTTGTAAGTCTCGTACTTCTTCTGGGCAATTGCGTCGGTCTCGGCCGTGACGACGACGATGCCGGGGAAGAACTTCAGGGAGTCGGGGTCGCGGCCGTGTGCTTCGACGCGCTCCTGCATGTCCTCGATGTAGTCGCGGGTAGCTTCCTTCGTCGGCTGGGAGACGAACACGCCCTCGGCGTTTTTCGCCGCGAACTCGCGGCCGCGATCCGAGGACCCGGCCTGGTAGATGACCGGCGTTCGCTGTGGCGAGGGCTCGCAACCGTGCGGGCCGGGAATCGAGAAGTACTCGCCGTCGTAGTCGATGGCGTGGACCTTTTCGGGGTCGGTGTAGGTGCCGGCGTCGGCGTCGCGGACGACCGCGTCGTCCTCCCACGAATCTTCCCAGAGACGGTAACAGACGTCCATGAACTCGTCGGCACGGTCGTAGCGTTCGTCGTGTTCCATCCGGTCGCCCAGTCCCAGGTTTTCGGCGGCGCTCTCGAGATAGGAGGTGACGACGTTGAACGCGATGCGGCCGTCGCTGACGTGATCGAGCGTCGAAAGTTCACGGGCGAGCTGGTAGGGGTGGACGTAGCTCGTCGAGCGCGTGATCGCGAACCCGATGTCGTCAGTCACCTCGGCCATCGCGGGGACGAGCGCCTGCGGCGCGTTCGAGGGGGTCTGAATCGCCCGCCGAATTGCGGGGTCGCGGTCGTCGTCGTAGACGTCGTAGATGCCCCGCACGTCGGCGAAGAAGATAGCGTCGAAACCGGCTCGTTCGGCCGTCTGTGCGACATCGGTCCAGTACTCGCGGTCGGTGTACCGGTGAGATTGATCCCCCGGAATCGTCCAGGAACCCGGCGAGACGTGCTCGACCGAGTTCATCGTAAAGAGATTGAAGTGCAAGTGGTCGCTCATCGTCTGCACGTTTCCCTGTTCGGGAAAAAGGAATCCGACACCGGAGAAATTCGGGTGCGATCGACGACGCGGGGATTCGCTCGAGTAGACTCCTCACGAGCGGTCGAGTCGTGCCCGAGGGAGTCGGCCTCGAGCGCCCGACGCCCGATCAGCAGGAACAGTAGTAGTCCGGCCCGCCGAACTCCGTCTCGAGCACCTGCAGCGCCGGGCCGGGATCGGACGGCCGGTAGACGCCCGTCGTCAGCCCCTGCGTGGACTCGAACTCGCCGGACAGCAGTGCGGTCCACTCGTCGTTCGAGAGCACGTCGGGGAACGACGGCGAACTCGCGAGCAAGGAGAGGTAGTCGGGGAGGTAGATCCAGCGGGCCTCCTGCGGTTCCGGCGACTCGTACTCGAGTCCGACGGCGTCGGCGTAGGCCGCGTACGGCAGGTTCGCACCGGCCTCGACGGGCATCGAGATCCACTTCCAGGGCCGGGTGTTGACGTCGAGCAGGACGTACTCCTCGCGGTCGCTGTCGTAGACGAACTCGGCCTCGCTGATGCCATAGTAGCCGCTCTCCTCGAGGACGGATCGAGCACGCGCCTCGAGTTCGGGGTCCTCGACCGTGTCGACGACACAGGAGGTGCCAAAGCCCTGCGGGTAGCGGACGCGGGCGTTGCCGACGACGCTCAGGACGTCGCCGTCGGGGGAACGGTAGGAAGCCAGCGATCGGTCCTCTCCCGTGGCGACGGGGACTTTCTCCTGGGCCATCACGCGAACGCCGGCCTCCTGTGCCCCGGTGACGACCTCGAGGAACTCCTCGCGGTCGGCCACTTCGACGACGTTCGTGCCGAGCAGTTCCTCGAATTCGCGCTTGCGAGCGGGTTTGACGACCAGCGGGAAGCCGAGCCGATCCGCGGCGTCGTCGGGGTCGACCTCGGAGAGCCGGTAGGTCTCGGGGTAGGGCACCTCGAGTTCCTCGGCGGTCGCGTACAGCGACTCCTTGTCGAGGACGTCGGCAATCACGTCCTGTTTCGCAAAGGGAAGTCGGACGCCGTCGGGTTCGGTTTCGGCGAACGCGTGGACCCATTCGTCCATACAGGGGAAGGCGACGGGGTCGTGGTCCAGCACGTCGGCGACCGACTCGACGTCCTCGCGGAAGCCGTCCGGGTCGTCTAGCGGGAAGGTTACCTCGCCTGCGGCGACGACGGCCTCGGAAGGCGGTGCGACGCCGTCGCCGGTGCGATCCAGGGCGATTACGGGAACGTCGTGGGTGGCGAGCGCCCGTGCGACGCTTACGCCCGTGATGTGGGCGTTGGAGACGATTGCTGGCGGCCGATCGAACGACGCTTCCTCGAGCGTCTCGCGGAGGTCCGCGAGCGACGTGAACTGTGTCATAGTCGAACCTGCGCATCGGCCGGACTAAACCCTGCGGTCCCGGACGTCCTGGCCGCCGTCGCCGACGGCGAAAGAGTTCGCGATTCGTTCTCACGGTCCACTACTGACCGTCAGTTTCGGCAGGATTATACTTCCCCACCTACGACTACCCGAGGCGCATGGAGGAGCGAACGAGGGCCTATCTTCGAGGGCGGTTCCGCGATCACTATCGACGGACGGAGCTTACGCCACCGCCCGCGGCCAACGAACGCGAGTGGGGCTATATCCCCTGGACCGAGGGACCCGACACGACTATGGTCCGCCATCGTTCGCTGCTCGAGTTAGGGGAGCTTTCGGAGTTTCTCGTCCGGAAGCGCCCGCAACACGTCTACTTCTCCGCGGGTCGCTTCCGCGACCCTGGGGCAGCCTCGATGAACGAAAAGAACTGGCAGTCGGCCGACCTGGTCTTCGACCTCGACGCCGACCACTTGCCGAGTGTCACCCTGGGCGAGGACTCCTACGCCGAGATGCTCGCGAAGTGTAAAGACGCGCTGCTCCGCCTGCTGAACTTTCTCGAGGACGACTTCGCCTTCGAGAACATGGAAATCGTCTTCTCCGGCGGCCGGGGATATCACGTCCACGTCCGCGACGAGAACGTGCTCCACCTCGAGCGAGAACACCGCCGCGAGATCGTTGACTACGTCCGCGGGATCGGCCTGGACTTCGAGGAACTGATCGAGACCGAGACCGTCGCCGGAATCGGCCGAAAGACACCGACGGAGCGCCGAACACTCCAGATCGAGGGCGGCTGGGGCCGACGCACCCACGACCATTTCATGGATTTCGTCGACGAACTCCTCGAGATGGACGAAGCCGACGCCCTCGAGCGCCTCCAAGAGTTCGACGGCATCGGCGAGGGGAAGGCACAGGCGACGCTCAACGCCGCGCGGAACAACCGGGAGGGACTCGAGGAGGGTAACGTCACGGTCCACACTGCCGTTTCTCAGCTGGCCGAACGGTTCGCCTCGAAAGCCGTCGACCGGGACAACGCGCCGATCGACGAACCCGTGACCACCGACACGAACCGACTTATCCGCTTGCCGGGGAGTCTCCACGGCGGCAGCGGACTGAAGACGGTTCGACTCGAGCGCGACGAACTCGAGGACTTCGACCCCCTCGTCGATGCCGTCCCGGAAACGTTCGAAGGACAGGAGATCACGGTCGACGTCACCGACGGCGGCGAGGTCGAACTCGGAGGAGATAGCTTTACAGTCTCGGAGGGAGACCAGTCACTACCGGAGTACGTTGCCGTCTTTCTGATGACACGCGGCAGGGCCGAAAAGGAGAAAGAATGAATCTAGACGAACTGCGCTCGGTCCAGAGCAAGGAGCGCCAGAAAGACAGCCTCCAGAATCTGCGCCCCTCGTTCTACCAGGAGGTCGGCGACTACATCGCCGACCTCGAGGACGAACGAGACCGCGTAGCCGAGCGTGCTGACGATCCGTTCTCCTCGCCGGAGGTCGGCCGCCTCACCGACGAGATCGAGACGGCCAAGGACGTCGTCGAGGCGATCTACGAGCGCCGGATGGGAAAACTCGTCAAGCAGGCCAGCCTCGCTGCGGCGGGGATGGCAGCCAACGACGAGGGACTCACCGCCGAGGAAGCAGACCTCTTCGACGACCTCGTCGACCGCATCGAGTCGAACAAGGGACGCGTCCTCGACGTGCTCGAGGGAGAGGAGGTCGTCGCGGCCGACGACGCTTCCACGAGCACGGCAGACGCTCATCCTGACGACAGTCCCGGGACGGCAACGGAGCCAACCGCCGACGTGACGTCCGACGCCCCACCAGATCAGCCACCCGCAGACGACACACCGCCGGCACCGCCACAGGAGCCGCCGGAACCCGGACTCGAGGACCCACCGGAGCCGGAACCCTCGAGCGGCGTCTCGGCCGCGGACGTCATGGGCGGCGAACCGGATTCGATCGGTGATTCGTCGAGTTCTGACGGCGAGCACGGCGGGACGGAATCCGACGCGCTCGAGTCGCCGGATTCGGATGCGGACACAGCCACTGACGACGCCGACGGCGACGTCGACCGCGTCACCGTCCGCATCACGCGCGACGTCGGCCCCATTCTCGGTGTCGACGACCGCGAGTACACGCTCTCGGCCGACGACGTCGTCACCCTGCCCGAACAGAACGCCGATCCGCTACTCGAGCAGGAAGCGGCCGAACCGCTCGAGTAGATCCGTTTTCGTTACTGACCGGCGTCGGACTGGTTCTCGAGGAACAGTACGGTGCTGCAGCCGAGCAGAAAGACGCCGAGCAGGAGGTGAAACCAGCCGTCGGGCAGCCGATCCGACAGCCCGAGTAGGACGTCGAGAAAGAGCACGAGAGATATCGAGACGAGTATCGTCACTTCGAGGTTGTTCGACGGTTGGCGTTTCATTCGCGATTCCTGTCGGTTTAGCGACACGTAAGTCTGTCTCCCACGTCGAACCTGCACTGGTGGCAAACCACAACGCCTACAGTGACCCTCCCCAAGGGACGGCTATGCTCGACATCGGCGACGAGGCACCCGAATTCGAACTTCCGAACCAGCACGGCGAGACGATCCGACGCTCCGAGTTCGACGGCCGGGTCGTCGTCTACTTCTATCCACGCGCGAACACCGACGGCTGTACGACGGAAGCCCTCGAGTTCGAGGAGCGACTCGCCGACTTCGAGGACCGGGACGCCGCGGTCGTCGGTATCAGCGACGATCCGGTTTCCGATCTCGAGTCGTTTGCGGACGATCACGACCTCACGTTCGACCTGCTCTCGGACGAGCACGGCGAGGTCGCAACGCTGTACGACTCCTACGGCGAAAAGAAGATGTTCGGCAACACGTTCGACGGCGTCTTCCGGAACACGTACGTCGTCGGGCCGGACGGCCGGATCGAAGCGGTCTACGAGAACGTCTCGCCGGAAGGACACGCCGACGAAGTGCTTGCGGGCCTCGAGAACGCCGACGCCGTCGCGTCCGACTGACGCGACTGGCTTCGAGTAGCGCTTACTGGAACGTTCGACCGAGCTGGTCCGCTTCCTGGGCGGGTTCGGCTCGCTGGAACTCCTCTTCGATCTCCTCGTAGCGCTCGCGCGTCTCGGTGGTCACGCTCGGACCGACTTCCTCGAGGGCGTTCTCGAAGTGTTCCTTGCTGATACGGACGTTACCGACCGTGTCGTCGATCTCGTCGGGGTCGACGGAGTTGATGAACTCGCGGCTGGCGGACATCGAGGCTTCGCGACAGACGGCTTCGATGTCGGCACCGACGTAACCCTCGGTCTCGCTCGCGAGCCAGTCGAGGTCGACGGCCTCCGCAAGCGGCTTGTCGCGGGTGTGAACCTCGAAGATCTTCTTGCGCCCGTCCTCGTCGGGAACCGGGACGTGGACGTGACGGTCCAGCCGGCCAGGACGGAGCAGTGCCGAGTCGATCAGGTCGGGACGGTTCGTGGTGGCGATGACGACGACGTCCTCGAGTTCCTCGAGGCCGTCGAGTTCCGTCAGTAGCTGGGAGACGACGCGTTCGCCGACGCCGGAGTCGGTCTGGCCGCGGCCGCGTTCGCCCGCGATCGAGTCGATCTCGTCGAAGAAGATCACGGTCGGGGCGTTCGATCGTGCCTTCTCGAAGACCTCGCGAACGCCTTTCTCGGACTCGCCGACGTACTTGTTCAGCAGTTCGGGGCCCTTGATCGAGATGAAGTTCGACTCGGCCTCGTTCGCCACTGCCTTCGCGAGCAGCGTCTTGCCGGTCCCCGGTGGCCCGTACATGAGGACGCCTTTCGCGGCCTCCATGTCCATCTGCTCGAAGACCCCGGGATAGTCCAGCGGCCACTGGATGGTCTCGCGCAGCCGTTCTTTGGTGTCGCCGAGTCCGCCGACGTCGTCCCAGGTGACGTCGGGAACTTCGACGAAGACCTCGCGCATCGCCGAGGGCTGGATTCCCTTGAGCGCGTCCTTGAGGTCGCCCTCGGTTACCTGCAACGACTCGAGGACGTCGGCGTCGATCTCCTGGGATTCCAGATCGAGGTCGGGACGGATGCGCCGCAGGGCGTTCATCGCGCTCTCGCGAGCGAGGCTCTCGAGGTCGGCGCCGACGAAGCCATGGGTGTTAGCGGCGTAGTGCTCCAGATCGATCGACTCCTCGAGGGGCATCCCGCGGGTGTGGACCTGCAGGATCTCCCGGCGGCCGTCCTTGTCGGGGACGCCGATCTCGATCTCGCGGTCGAAGCGACCGCCACGACGGAGCGCAGGGTCGATGTCGTCGACGCGGTTGGTTGCGGCGATGACGGTAACGCGACCGCGCTCCTCGAGGCCGTCCATCAGGCTGAGCAGTTGCGCGACGACGCGCCGTTCGACGTCACCGCCGGCCTCCTCGCGTTTGGCGGCGATGGAGTCGAGTTCGTCGATGAAGATGATCGCGGGGGCGTTCTCCTCGGCCTCCTCGAAGACCTCACGGAGTTGCTCCTCGCTCTCGCCGTAGTACTTGGACATGATCTCCGGCCCGGAGATCGTTTCGAAGTGGGCGTCGATCTCGTTGGCGACGGCCTTGGCCATCAGCGTCTTGCCGGTCCCCGGTGGGCCGTGCAGGAGGACGCCTTTCGGCGGCTCGATGCCGAGTTGCTGGAACAGCTCGGGGTGACGCATCGGCAACTCGATCATCTCCCGGACCTGGTCGAGTTCGTTGTCGAGGCCGCCGATGTCCTCGTAGGTGACGTTCGGGACGCCTTCGGCCGAGGCGTCGCCGCCGGCACCGACCTGTTCGGCCGGCGTCTCGGAGAGTTCGATGCTCGTCGAGTCGGTGATGACGACGGTGCCGCCCGGCGTGGTGCTCGCGATCTTCAGCGGCACCGACTGGCCGGAACTGGCCATCGGACCGAACGATAGCGAGAAGGGGACGGTCTGGCCCTCGGTGACGGCCTGCCCGCTCAGTTTGTCGCGGACGAGCGGGCCGATGTCGCCGCGAATGCGGAGGTTCTGCGGGAGCGCGACAGTGACCGACTTGGCGGGTTTGACGTCCGCCTGTTCGATCGTCACGCTGTCGTCGATCCCGACGCCTGCCTCCTGGCGCAGACGGCCGTCGATCCGGACGATCCCCCGTCCCTCGTCTTCGGGGTAGCCCGGCCAGACGCGGGCGACGGCCTGGCTGTCGCCACCGCCGCTGATGACGATGTAGTCCCCGTTCTCGAGGTCGAGTTCACGCATCGAGACGCGATCGATCGCGGCCAGTCCGCGCCCGGCGTCTTTCTGTTTGAGTGGTTTGACGGTGAGTTTCATAGATCGCCCTCCAGTTCGACAGTGAGGACCCCGTTTTTGATAAACGTGTTCGCGTCGTCTGCCGCCTCGGGGAGATCGATCTCGTACTGTTCCTCCCCGATGACGACAATGACGGTGTCGGCGACGAGGTCGACGGTGGCCTCCTCCTGGGAGCCGAAGTCGACCGCGAGCACCGCACCGTCGTCGTATTCGTACTGACGGGCTAGGTGCCCGTCTTCGCCGGTGAATTGCTCGAGAGTCATGTTGGTACTAACTCAACGTAAGTTGTTCGAATATATAAATTTGTCGTCGACTAATCGCAGTACTGCGTCGGGTATCCCGAAAACAGCGTTGTTCGCAGTTCACAGCAGGCGTCGGACAGAGCGGCGGACAGAGAACCACTGTCGACTCGAGATCGGTACCGAAGTCGGTGGCTTTTCACGCCACGATCACCGACTGACGGGTATGATCGACGACGAGACGCCGGTACTCGACAACCACCTCCATCTCGATCCGGACAACCACCGGGGAATCGACGCCGTCGAGGACTTCGCTCGCCTGGGCGGGACACACCTGCTCGTGGTCAACAAACCCTCCTGGCACCTCGACGTCGAGGCCGACCGTGGCGAGGACTTCCGGCCGGTCTTCGAACGTACCATCGAGGTCGTCGAGGAAGCCTCCGCAGTTCTCGAGGGTCGTGCCTGGCCCGTCCTGGGTGTCCACCCCGGGCTGATCTCGCGGCTCGTCGACGAGCGCGGCTACAGTCCAGAGGAAGCCCGCGAAATCATGCAGAGCGGGATCGACGTCGCGGCGGAGTACGTCGCCGACGGCGAGGCGCTCGCGCTGAAGTCCGGTCGGCCCCACTACGACGTCGACGATAGCGTGTGGGAGGCGTCGAACGACGTCATGCGCCACGCGTTCGAACACGGCGGCGACCTCGACTGTGCCGTCCAGTTGCACACGGAAGCCAGCGAGGAGATGACCGAGGTCGCAGACTGGGCCGAGGACGCCGGTATGGAACGCCACCAGGTCGTCAAACACTACGCGGCCGGGCGTCTCGAGGGCCCCACTCCGAGCGTCATGAGCGAGAAAGACCGACTCGAGCGGGCGGCAGAACGCGGCGAGCCCTTCCTGATGGAGACCGACTACGTGGACGACCCTGACCGGCCGGGTGCCGTGCTGGGGCCGAAGACGGTGCCCCGACGGGTTCGCTGGCTGCTCGAGGAAGGCTACGAGGAAGCCGTCCACAACGCCCACGTCGAGACGCCGAAACTCGTCTACGGAATCGACACCGAAACGACGCTCGATCGCCGTTCTGACGGCTCCTAACGACGATTCGTGGTGTTCCGGTGGGACTAGTTTTGCCTCAGTGTAGAGAAAGGCATTTCAAGCGGCCGGTGTAGGTGTCTGTATGAGCAATCCCCCGACCGAGTTCTACTCGGAGGAGCGCTGGCAGAACTGGATCGATCGCATCAAAGACGAAGACATCGATCCGGAAGACGAAGACTCGGCTCGCCTCCTGCTCAACCTGCAGGACGACACGGCGATAGCGATCGCGAAGATCGTCGCCGCCTACGACGACGGGGACCTCGACGAAGAAGAAGCGCTCGAGGAGATCGCCGACGTTCGCGAGATCGTTCTCGGCGAGGTCGACATCGAGAACGAGGAGAAACTCATCCTCGTCGACGGCGTCCAGACGAGTCTCGTCTGCGTCTTCTTCGCGGCCGAGGAGTACGTCGCGAACGCCCCGGCCGAGGAAGGAAGCGTCGGCGACTACCTCGGCGCTGCGGCCGACGCCGAAGCCGAAGAGGACCTAGACGCCGCACTCGGCTACGCGGCACAGGCTGGCACGCTCATCATCGACGGCGAGGAACTCGACATGCAGGTCGCCGAAGACCTCGAGTACGGCCTCGTCACCGAGTGGATCAACGGTCTCGACAGCCTCCAGAGCGCGATGAGCGATCCCGAAGTCGTCGAAGAAGAAGACGAGTAACGCCGAGCTTTTCCCGTCGTCACTTTCGACCACGGCCGATTTCTACGTCGAGTAGTGTCACCTCTCTTCGACCGGATGCGTCACTCGATAACGTCGATCGTCGAAAGCTCGAACGACAATACCATATATCTCCTCCCGCATTATCCCGCTATGACAGCAGTCGGTATCGACGCGGTCGAAATCTGGACCGGGAATCTCGAACTCGACTTGCCCGGCACGTTCGCCCCGCAGAAGGGCGAAGACCCGGAAAAGTACACGAAAGGTCTCGGTCTCTACGCCAGTTCCTTCCCCGACAGCTACGAAGACATCGTCACGATGGGAGCAAACGCTGCCCATCGCCTGATGGAACGCAAGGGCCTCGAGACCGACGATATCGGTCGTATCGACGTCGCGACCGAGAGCGCGTTCGACAACTCGAAGCCGGTTTCGACGTACGTCGCTGGTTGTCTCGAGCAGGTCTTCGAGGGTGACTTCCACCACGCGAACAAGGGCGAACGGAAGTTCGCCTGTATCGCAGGGACCCAGAGTCTCGACGACGCCTGCAACTGGATTCGCGCGGGCCGCAACCGCGGCCGCGCGGCACTGGTCATCGCGACCGACACCGCCCTCTACGCTCGCGGTGACGCCGGCGAAGCGACCCAGGGCGCCGGTGCCGTCGCGATGTTGATCGACGAGGACCCCGACCTGGTCGAACTCTCGACCGAACAGGGCTACGGCTCGGCCGACGAGACCGACTTCCTCAAGCCAAACCAGCAGTTCCCCTCCGTCGACGGCAAACGCTCCGTGCAGGTGTACCTCGCCCGCATGCGCGAGGCGCTCGAGGACTACGAGAGCGTCGCCGGCGACGTTCACGTCGACGACGTCGCGTACGCGCCGTTCCACACCCCGTTCCCGGGCATGGTCCGGAAGGCCGCCTTGCTCGCGTACCGACACATCGTCCGCGACACGACCATCGAGGACGAACTCGCCGACGAGATCGGTCGCCAGCCCCGACCCGAGGCGTTCGACGACGACGAGGCCTACCGCGACGCGCTCCGGGAGTACATGGACGAACTCAAGGAGACCGACCGCTACCAGGAGTGGTACGCCGAGACCATCGATCCGACCCTGACCGTCTCGCGCAACGTCGGCAACTGGTACACCGGCTCCGTCCACGTCGCCCGCGTCAGTGCCCTCAAACACGCTCTCGACGAGGGTCGAGACATGACCGGTGAGACCATGCTCATCGGCTCCTACGGCAGCGGTGCTCAGGCGGAAATTCACGCCGAAACAGTCTGTGACGGCTGGGAAGAAGAGATCGAGGCGCTGAACGTCGATGCCCAGATCGAGGAGCGCTACGACCTCGAGTGGGAGGACTACGAGGAGATCCACGACGCCCACAACCACGACGTCGACTCCGACGTCGAGGAGCTCACGACGCCCGAAGGAGAGTTCGTCTTCGACGGCTGGGGACGAATGGGCGAGCGCAAGTACCGCTACGTCGAGTAGTACCGTTCCACGCGTCGACTGATGGGGCGAATCGACCCACACCGCCGGATTCGCCCCATCAGCTCAGGCCTGGATCGCCACTAGCGACCGTCGACTTTTCGACCGACTGTCTCGAGACGACGCCGGCGACGGCGTCGAGGCGAAACCCATTAGCGCGTCCAGCAGGTAGCTCGACTGACATCGAATCCTCGAGGTCGACCACGCATGGATCCACTCACACTCCTCGGTATCGACGTGGCGCTGTTCTTCGTCATCGGCTTGCTCGCCGGCGCTCACTGTATCGGGATGTGTGGGCCGCTGGTGACCGTCTACGCGAGCCAGATGGACAGCGGCAGTGACGCGGTTGCCGACGGCGGGCGAACGGGTCATCTGTCGACCTACGAGGTCCGCCAGCACGCACTGTTCAATCTCGGCCGGATGGGGAGTTACACGATCCTCGGGGCAGCCTTCGGCGCGCTCGGGAGCGTCCTGTTCGTGACGACCGCGGAGTTGACGTCGATCGTCGACGTCGCACGCGGCGGCGTCGGCCTCGTCGTCGGCGCGTTCGTCGTCGTCACCGGAATCTACTACCTGCTCGGACGGACGACCGGCGGCATCCACCTGCCGGGCCTGCAGCGACTCACCGGCTGGCTCACCGCTCGCGTCGACCGTCTGGCGAACGGCCCCGGCATAATCGGGCTGGGTGCGGTCCACGGACTGCTCCCCTGTCCCGTGCTCTACCCGGCGTTCCTCTATGCGTTCGCGATCGGATCGCCGACCGGCGGCGCGCTCGCGCTGGCCGCGCTCGGGGCCGGAACGATCCCTGCAGTCTTCGCCTACGGGACCGTCCTCGAGACCGTCGACGTCGCCCACCGGCGGCGCGTCCACCGGCTGCTCGGGGTCGCGTTCGTCGTCTTGGGCTACGTCCTGCTGGCTCACGGGCTGATGGCGCTTGGCTATCCCGTCCCCCACCCCGAGTTGCCGTTCTACGACGGCATCGACGCGCCGGGCACCGGACACGACCACCACTGATCGACGATGACTGACGAACCACTCGACGAAACCGGATCTGCTCCCGACGGTAGCGACACGACCGACGACGGCTGTACGCTGTGTGATCTGCCGGTCGAGGGCAGCGGCGTCGTCGCGGACGGCAACGCGTTCTGCTGTGCCGGCTGTCGCGAGGTCTACGACGCCCTCGGCGACGTCGAGGACGTTAGCGCAGAAGACGTCCGCGAACGCCAAACCGTCGATACCGACCCCGACGACGACCCAGCCGTTCCGGACGACCACGAGGCGACCTACCTCGAGGTCGACGGGATGTACTGTGCGACCTGCGAGGCGTTCATCGAGTCGGTCGCCACGGAGACCGACGGCGTCAGCGCGGCGAGTGCCAGTTACGTGACCGACACGGTCCGGATCGACCACGATCCCGACGCCGTCGACGGCGAGGAACTACAGGACGTCGTCAGCGGCCTCGGCTACAGTGCCTACGACCGCGACGACGCGTTCAGTCGCCGCCAGGCCGACAACTGGGCGATGGCACGGATCGCGGTCGGCGTCCTGATGGGGATGATGGTGATGTTGCAGTACGTCGTCATCATCTACCCGACCTACTTCGGCGGGCTCTTCTACGACGAGCGCACCTACCAGTTCTTCACGGAAACGCTCGCGAGCGACCTCGCGACGCCGTTTTACCTCATGATCGCCGCGCTGACGACGGTCGTCCTCGGGGTCACTGGAAAGCCGATCCTGCAGGGCGCTTACGTCGCCATCAAGACGCGGACGCCGAACATGGACCTGCTGGTCTCGATCGCAGCCGTCAGCGCCTACCTCTACAGCACCCTCTCGATCGCCGTCGGCGGGCCACACATCTACTACGACGTCACCGTCGCGATCATCGTCATCGTCTCCGTCGGGAGCTACTACGAGTCGGAGATCAAACGCGAGGCGACCCAGCGCCTCTCCGATCTGACGACCGTCCAGGTCGACGACGCACGCCGCGTTCTCGAGAACGGCGACCACGAGGACGTCGCCGTCGGCGACCTGGTGGCGGGCGACCGCGTACTGGTTCGGACCGGCGAACGCGTCCCCGTCGACGGCGAGATCGTCGACGGCGAGGCGGCGGTCGACGAGGCGGTCGTCACCGGCGAATCTCTGCCCGTGACCAAGGAGGCCGGAGACGACGTCGTCGGCGGGTCGATGGTCGCCGAAGGCGCGCTGACCGTCCACGTCGGCGAGGATGCGACGAGCACCCTCGACCGGATCACCGAACTCGTCTGGGATCTCCAGAGTGGCACCCACGGCATCCAGAAGCTCGCGGACAAACTGGCGACGATCTTCGTCCCGCTCGTGCTCGTCCTGGCGACGGTCGTCACCGCGATCTACCTCCTGACAGGTGCCGGCGTCGCAACCTCCCTGCTGATCGGGCTCACCGTCCTGATCGTCTCCTGTCCGTGCGCGCTCGGGCTGGCGACCCCACTAGCCGTCGCCGCAGGGATCCGCGACGCCCTACGAAACTCGATCGTCGTCTTCGACGACAGCGTCTTCGAACGCATCCGCGACGCCGACACCGTCGTCTTCGACAAGACCGGCACCCTGACGACCGGCGAGATGTCCGTCGTCGAGACCGACCTCGAGGACGACCTGCTCGAGCAGGCCGCGGCGCTCGAGCGCCGATCCGCCCATCCGGTCGGGCAGGCGATCGCGGCTGCAGCGCCGATCGCGGACGGAGGAAGCGTCGAGGCGGCCTCGAGCGAGAGCGAACCCGAAGACGCGAGCGACGAGCGCGTCGACTCCTTCGAAAGTCACCGGAACGGTGTCTCGGGCGTCGTCGACGGCGAGGCGGCCGTCGTCGGCCACCCGGATCTGTTCCGCGACCGCGGCTGGGAAATGCCCGACTCGATCGCGGACCGTATCGACGACGCCCGCGAGACAGGGAACGTGCCGGTCGCCGTCGGCCGTGACGGAACGGCCGAGGGCGTCGTGGTCGTCGGCGACGAACTCCGCGAGGAGTGGGGCGAGACGCTGTCGACGATCGCCGAGACAGACGTCGAGGTCGTCGTCCTCACCGGCGACGATCCACGTGCGGCGACCCGGTTCCGTGAGAACGACGCCGTCGACCGCGTGTTCGCCGGCGTCCCGCCCGAAGGAAAAGCCGAGACCGTCGAACGGCTCAAGGGAACCGGCCGAACGGTCATGGTCGGCGACGGGACCAACGACGCGCCGGCGCTCGCGGCCGCCGACCTCGGCATCGCGCTCGGCGGCGGCACTGCGATGGCCGCCGACGCCGCAGACGTCGCGCTCGTCGACGACGACCTCTCGTCGGTCGACACCGTCTTCGAACTCGCCCGCGCAACCGACCGCCGGGTCAAGGGCAACATCGGCTGGGCGTTCTGTTACAACGCCATCGCGATCCCGCTTGCCGTTACCGGACTGCTCAATCCGCTTTTCGCGGCGATCGCGATGGGAGCGAGTAGCCTGCTGGTCGTCACGAACTCCTCGCGGTCGCTGATCGAGGACTGATGGTCAACGGAATCATTGCAGAGTAGCGCATACGACAGGGTATGGCAGACAGGCCCGACCTACCCTCGTGGGACTTCGACCGCCCGGGGCTCGCCGCCCTCGTCGCCACAACGGTCGTGCTGGCAGCGCTCGTCATCCTGCCGTACGTCCAGTACGTCCTGCTTGGGATCGTCCTCGCGTACATTCTCGTGCCTGCCCAGCGTCGTCTCGAGCAGTACGTGGGGTCGATGATCGCTGCCGGCGTCCTCGTCGCAGTTGCGATCCTCGCGATCTTGCTCCCGGTCGCGTACGTACTCGCGCTTGCGTTCCGCGAGGCACTGCAAGTCGTCGAGGCAATCCAGGAAGGAGACCTCGACGTGGCAGCGATCGAGGCACGTCTCGAGGCGACGGGGTATCCGGTCGATCTCGCCGGCATGTACGGCGAGTACCAGGAACCGATCACGACGGGGATCCAGGGGCTGGCTACGGGCGGTCTCGAGATTGTTGGCGGCCTACCGGGAATCCTGATCGGACTCACGGTGACGCTTTTCGTACTGTTCGCGCTGTTGCGTGATCGCGAACGGTTGATCAGCTGGATTCGGGAGGTCGTCCCGATCGAAGACGAGATCCAGCGGGAATTGCTCGCGGGCTACGACCAGTTGATGTGGGCATCGGTCGTCGGTAACGTTGCGGTCGCGATCATCCAGGCGATCGCACTCGGTATCGGGCTTGCGATACTGGACGTTCCCGCGGTGGTCTTTCTGACCGTCGCGACGTTCGTCCTTGCACTGCTCCCGCTGGTGGGTGCCTTTGGCGTCTGGGTGCCACTCTCGGTGTATCTGGTTGCGGCCGGTCGGCCCATCGCGGCGGCCGGGCTCGTCGCCTACGGTTCGATCGTCAGCGCCTCAGATACCTACCTGCGCCCCGCGCTCATCGGCCGGACGAGTGCGTTCAACTCCGCGATTATCGTCGTCGGTATCTTCGGCGGGATCATCGTCTTCGGCGCGGTCGGCCTGTTCGTCGGTCCCGTCGTCCTCGGCGGTGCGAAAATCACGGTCGACGTCTACGTTCGAGAGCAGTGGGATCGAGCGACTGAGGCCGACACTCCGGCAGAAACGAGCCAGTCCACGCAGGCAGCCGGCGAGTCGCTGAACGACGAAACCGAGCGGCACGAACCGGATTCCGACGACGAATCGCCGAGCGACGACACTGTCGATCCGGCGCTAGAGGAACAAGACGAGTCCGACGCAGACGAGACCGAACTCGGAACGGATACGGCGACCGATCCCGACTCCGCTCCATAGCCGTCGGATACCCGTTCGGTACAAGTCCCCATGCGAACGAGCCGCGTCCGAAAGGGTGCGTTAATTATCCCCTGGCTGTTATCCCCGTATATCGTGTCTCGAATCGACAGCCGCGTACTCCACAGGCGGGGGCAGACAGTCGACGCTACCGGTGGTTCCGAGGGCGGAGTCGGAATCGGACGCGAAACCACATCTGCAGTCGAACGAGACAGCCACAACCCATGACCGAATCACAGACGACGGGGAGTCCGTACGCTCCCCATACGGACGACGAACAGGCGGCGATGCTCGAGGCCGTCGGCGCCGACACAGTCGAGGAACTGTTCGACATCCCCGACGCAGTCGAGTTCGACGGGGAGTTCGGCATCGACACGCGAACTGAACGCGAGACCAGGGAACTGGTCCGATCGATACTCGACCGCAACGACGACCTCACCGAACTGCTCGGGCGCGGTCACTACGGCTACTACGTGCCGTCGGTGGTCGACCACCTCGCGGATCGCTCGGAGTTTCTGACCTCCTACACCCAGTACCAGCCCGAAGTGTCCCAGGGGTTCCTGCAGGCACTGTTCGAGTATCAGTCGCTGCTGGTCGAGTTGACCGGCCTCGAGATCGCAAACTGCTCGATGTACGACGCTGCGACGGCACTTGGCGAGGCCGCGACGCTGGCCGAACGCGTCCGCTCGACCAGCGGGACGCGCGTGCTCGTCCCCGACCTCCTGCGTGACGGTCGGCGAAGCACGCTCGAGAACTACGTCGCCGGCACGGACCTCGTCGTCGAGGAGTACCCAACCGAAGACGGCGGCGTCGACTTCGGGGCGCTCGAGGAGACCGTCGACGAGGACGTCGTCATGGTCTACGCCGAGAATCCGACGGTCCGGGGAACGATCGAGGAGCGACTCGCCGAGATCGGCGACCTCACCGAGGAGAGCGACGCCCTGTTCGTGCTCGGCTCGGATCCGGTCGCACTGTCGCTGCTTCAGCGGCCGGCCGACGTCGGTGCCGACGTGGTCGTCGGCGACGCCAGCGTCCTCGGCCTGCCGACGAGTTACGGGATGGGGCTCGGCCTCTTTGCCTGTCGTGAGGACTACCTCCGGCAGGTGCCCGGCCGACTCGTCGGGGCCAGCGACGACGCGACCGACCGCCGTGCCTACACACTGACGCTGCAGACCCGCGAACAGCACATCCGACGCGAGCGAGCGACGAGTAACATCTGTACGAACCAGGCGTGGGTCGCCCTGCGAACCGCGATGCACGCCGCCTCCCTCGGCCCCAACGGGATGGTCGATCTCGCGAAACGCGGCGTTCGGCGGGCCGAGGAACTCGCAGATCGGCTCGACGAACTCGAGGGCGTCACGGCACCGGTCCACGACCGGCGGCACTTCCGCGAGTTCGTCGCGACAGTCGACGAGCCAGCGGCGACGGTCGCCGCGGATCTCGAGGACCGCGGCTTCGCGGTCCACGTCGTCGACGACCACGAGATCCAGATCTGCACTGCGGGTGCAAGCGACGAGGAAATCGATGAGTTCGCCGAGACGTTCTCGGAGGTGGTACGATGAGCGACGAACAGGTTCGATACGATCAGGCTCGCTACGTCGAGGACGGCCAGTACGAACCGCTGCTCTCCGAGAAGGACCTGACGCGGGTCGACGTCGACGACGACTCGCCGCTACCCGACGACCTTACCCGGGACTCCCTCGAGTTGCCGGAACTCTCCGAGCCCGAACTGGCTCGTCATTACACGCGACTCTCCCAGATGATCTACGGGATCGACACCGGTCCCTACCCGCTGGGGTCGTGTACGATGAAGTACAACCCCAAGTTCACCGAGGACGTCGCGGCGCTCCCCTCGGCTGGGGTCCACCCCGACCGCTCGGAGGAGTCGGTCCAGGGCACTCTCGAACTGCTGTACCGGTTGCAGGACTACCTCGGTCGGATCGGCGGCATGGACGCCGTCACGCTTCAGCCGCCAGCGGGTGCGGCCGGCGAGTTCGTCGGCATCCGCGTCGCCACGGCCTACCACGAACACAACGGCGAGGACCACCGCGACGAGGTCATCATCCCCGAAAGCGCCCACGGGACCAACTTCGCGACCGCCGCGCTGGGCGGCTACGACGTCGTCTCCCTGCCAAGCGACGACGAAGGACGCGTCGACCTCGAGGCGCTCGAGGCCGCCCTCTCGGAGGACACGGCAGCGCTGATGCTGACGAACCCGAACACGCTCGGGCTGTTCGAGCGCGATATTACGGAAATCGCGGAGATGGTCCACGACGTCGGCGGCCTGCTGTACTACGACGGGGCGAACCTCAACGCCCTGCTCGGCCGCGCTCGTCCGGGCGACATGGGCTTCGACGTGATGCACTACAACGTCCACAAGACGTTCGCGACGCCCCACGGCGGCGGTGGCCCCGGTGCGGGTCCCGTCGGCGTCGCAGAGAAACTCGAGCCGTTCCTGCCGGCGCCCCGCGTCCGGGAAGCCGAGGGCGACGCGGACTACGAACTGTTCGATCCCGAACACACCATCGGCAAGGTCCACGGCTACCAGGGCAACTGGCTCGTGCTGATCAAGGCGTTCGCCTACATCGCTCGCCTCGGCGACGAAGGACTGGCGGATGCGAGCGCCAAGGCGGTACTCAACGCGAACTACCTCGCGAGCCAGATCGGTTACGACGTCCCCTACGAGCCGTTCCACCACGAGTTCGTCGCCAGCGCCGGTGACCAGGACGCCGCCGACGTCGCCAAACGGATGCTCGACTACGGCGTCCATCCGCCGACGACCAAGTGGCCCGAGATCGTTCCCGAGGCGCTGATGACCGAGCCGACGGAAGTCGAGAGCAAGGATACGCTGGACCGCCTCGCCGCAGCGTTCGACGCCGTCGCCGAAGAAGACGACGAGACGCTCGAGGCCGCTCCCGAGCGGACGACCGCACGGCGGATCGACCAGACGAACGCGGCTCGAGATCCACAGCTGTCCTGGCATACGCTCGAGGACGGCGAGTAACTGGCAGCGAACGGTTCTTTTTCGGTCGATCGCTCGAGTGACGTGTCTCCAGAAGTCGAAGAGAGACGGCAGAATCGGACCGGGACGCCGATCGATCGCTACGACTGCGCAGCGCTCGAGTCGACTGCGGTTCCGTCGTCGCCGATGCGGACGAAGCCGTAGTCACAGTCCGGGCAGTGCCACTTGACTTTCTCACCGAGGTGCAGCGTCGTACTCGCCGCACGGTAGAACGTCTTCTCTCCCCCGCAGTCGGGGCAGTCGTGGTCGAGTTCTAGGGCCATACGGCGGGGTTGTGGGCGGAGTGAGTTTATGCTTTCGTCATCGGTCGCGCTCGCCAGGATACCCCGCCATAGGGCGGGTCTCCCGTCGGCTAGCTGTTAAGTAACTGCCGGGCGACGATCCAGCCATGCCGATCTACACAGGACGTGGCGACGATGGCGAGACCGACCTCCGGGACATGAGCCGGGTGTCGAAGACCAGTCCCCGCATCGAGGCCTACGGCACCGTCGACGAACTCAACGCCCTGCTCGGGAGCGTCCGTCCGACGGGATACGACGACGTCGACGACCAGCTCCGGACGATCCAGAACCACCTCCACGTCGTCCAGGCCGACTTCGCCAACCCCGACCCCGAGGAGGACGATCCCGTCATCCGGGAGGAGCACGTCGAGACCGTCGAGGAGTGGATCGACGACCACGACGACGAACTCGAGCCGCTGACCTCCTTCATCCTCCCGTCGGGATCGAATCACGGCTCGCGGCTCCACCACGCCCGCGCGGTCTGTCGACGCGCCGAACGTCGAGCTGTCGAGCTGGCGGAGGAAGAACAGATCAACGAACAGGCCGTCCAGTACCTGAATCGGCTCTCGGATGGCCTGTTTACGCTGGCTCGCGTGGTCAACCAGCGCGACGGAGAAACGGAAGAAGCGCCGCAGTACTGACGGGCAAGATACGGCCTAGGGCCGCGATCTATGCGGTTTCAGCTGCGTTTTCCGGTACTGCCTCGAGGATCGTCTCGGCGACAGCCAGGTTCCGGTCCGGTTCGACGCTGTTCGCCCGGTCATCGTACTCGAGCACGTCCGCGTCGTCCAGCAGGGGCAGATGAACGTGATGCAGACCGACCTCGAGACGCTGGTTCGACGTCGGGGACGCAGTACTCGACGTAGACAGTTCCGCAGAGAGATGTGTGACGACGTCTGCGGTCTCGATACAGGTTCCCTCCCGTACGAGATACTCACAGACTTTCCGACGGCGATAGTCGGCGAGCGCTTCTAACACCGTATCGATGGTTCCAGGATGTGACATCCATTCGGGTTTCCCACGGTCATTGTCGTGGGAGGGGAGCCTTCCAAGTCAGGCTTTTAAGTGCGGTCCCTCGGAAACATCGATTCGATCAACGCCGAAACCGCCCGACGTAACCGTTCCGAAACCGACTGCGATGAAATCCCCAGCCGATTCCCGAGTTCGGTCTGGGTGATTCGTCGAGGGACCTCGAAGTACCCAGAGTCGTACGCCGTCAGCAGTGCTTCGTGCTGGGTCGACGAAAGTGTCGCCTCGAGTCCGTTATCGCGGTCTTCACTCCGGTACAAGGAGAGCAGCGTAAACGTGCCGCCGTTGTCGACGTACCGCCGTCGGTACTCGACGAGCGTCGATCGGTCGGGAAACTGCATCCGGACTCGCCAGCCGTCGTTCGTCCCCTGGGCATCGAGCAGGACGACGCCGTCCGCAGACCACATCGGAAACGTGGACTGTCGATGGCCCTCTTCCGTCAGATCGACTCGATAGAAACTCCGGTCGTCCGTCTCGTCCAGTCGACGAAACTCCGCGGCCGTCGAATCGTCCTCGAGGGCGTCTTCGAACCGCTCCTGACTGACGCCCGACGCCCAGAACAGCAGGCGGATCGTACCCTCGTCGGTCAGGTACTGTGCTGCGTGTCTGAGCAAAACGTCGGAAAACTCGGCCAGGGTGCTCTGGAGGATCGTAGAAGACACGACGTACCTGGCGACCAGCATACCAAACTGATTAGCATACACATTTATAAATGAGTTCAATACAGTCCGGTTCAGTCACGTGATCTGATCGGTACAACGTCGCGAGCGCTCGTCTGGCAGATTTTCTGACCTTCGCGAAAGGACTTTATTCTCTCGAGACCTATCATCGGTGCAGATGAACGCACGCAACCACTTCGAAGACAGCCTGTACTACCTCCGACGAGCCGGCGAACACGCAAAACTCGGTTTCGAGGAAA
Organism: Natronobacterium texcoconense; assembly: GCF_900104065.1. Classification (NCBI taxonomy): domain Archaea; kingdom Methanobacteriati; phylum Methanobacteriota; class Halobacteria; order Halobacteriales; family Natrialbaceae; genus Natronobacterium; species Natronobacterium texcoconense. The sequence continues at coordinate 774,609 of NZ_FNLC01000002.1, forward strand.
CTCTCGAGACGACCGAACACCGCGCTCGAGTGCTGGTCGGTCGGGGAACGGAATCCGAAGAAGAAATAGAAGAACCGAGCCGCCTCGAAACCGTCGGTCAGCGCGTCGAGACGGAAGCTCGAGATCGCGTCTCGAGCGCTCGAGAACAGGTCGCCCGCGTTCGATCCGAGGAGCAGTCGGCCGACCGGTGAAAGGAAGTCTTAAGTCGGACGCGCGGGTACGACAGCCTGCGGGTTGGTGATCTAGTCCGGTTATGATACCTCCTTCACACGGAGGAAGTCGGCAGTTCAAATCTGCCCCAACCCATTTTTCGAGCGACAACTTGCGAGGAGCGTAGCGACGAGCACGTCGCTCGAAAAATTGTTATGGGAGATTTGAACGAGGCGAGACGGCGCAGCGAAGCGAGCACGTCTCGACGTTGTTCAAATCTGGCCCAACGTCACGATCCTATCGCTCACGAATTTGCTCGCGACAGAAATAGTGGGTTATCGGGCAGATTTGAATCAGACGAATTACAGCCGAGAGGCGAGAATCACACGACTTCACGAAGAACGACCTCGAGATCCCGCTCTAGCTCCGACGCCTGGAGTATCGTGATCGGCTTGTCGGCTTGATCACCGAGCGAAGCCGTATCGGACTCGAGATCCTGAACGACAAGGAGACCGTTCCACCCCGAGCCAAAGCAGTTCTGGGCATCGGGGTCGCTCTTGTGCTCGAAGACGAATTCCTCGTTGACACGCAGGAACGCGAGATATTCGAGCGTCTCCTTGACTCCCTGTCGTATCGTATCGACGTTCGTGCTGTTTTTCACTTCGGTTATCAGGTACTCGTGGTCGCCGTTCTCGGAGATGATCTCGAGGACGATGATGTCGGGTCGACCGGTGTGGTTTCGAAACTCTCGGCCGAAGTAGTCGCTCGCGATTTCCTGGGCGGTGAGCTGAACCTTCTCGGTTCGCGACAGCTCGTCTTTGTCCTCCTCGGGAACGGCGAGAAAGGACAGATCGCGGTCTCGGGCGGAGTTGTCGTGGTAGAGGACGATCTCCTTGTCGCCTTCGAACCGTGCAACCTCCTGTCGGTCCGTGGCGATCGTCTTGAACTGGGGCTGGGTCTCCCGTAGCTCCTCGAGCGTCGCGACGAACCGGAACAGGACGAACAGTTCGAACAGCGAGTCCGTGTCGTCGGGTGCGATCGCCGTTTCCTCGAGCAGCGTTCGAATCGCGTCGGGTTCGCCTCGGAACAGTTCCTGTCGAGAGCGGAGGAGCGACGCGGCGTTCCGGTAGAGATCGTGTCGCGAGTTCGCGGCAGTCGTGAGCATACGCTCGGTCGGTTCGTACGCTTCCGGATCTCGAATCCGTCGGACGTGAACGTTCCGTTCGACGATTCGCTGCAACTCGTCGATCAGATTCTCGTTGCCGTTCCACGTCTCGCTGACCCACTCGTACTCGCCACGGAGATACTGTTCTGCCTCCTGAATCGTAGTGTGAACGACCGAGATGAGGTGTTTGAGAACGACGTTCTCCGGAATGTCGTAATCCTCGGATCGATTCTCACAGACGAAGATCGAACTATCTCGAGGATAGTCGGAGTATCGTTTCTCGATCGTGTCCTGCCAGTTGATTCGGCCGTCGACGGTTCCGCGTCGAGTTCGTGACCGCGTCCGGGTTTCCGTTCGAACACTGCGGAGCTGTTTCGGCAGTTCCCTGACGAACGAGACGACGTCCTCCTTGAGGATGAAATGGAGATCGAGAAGGAGTTCGTACTCCTCGAACCGCTCGTCTAGCTGCTCGGGCTTGATCGACTTCGCCAGTTCGCGTTCGGGAAAGCTCCCATGCATCGCGTATGCCAGGATGTCCTGGGTGAGCTCCTCGAGCAGTTCGTCTCTATTCATCGGTGAGCGGAACCTGAAGCATCTCTCCTGCTGCTCGCTCGAGTAACGATTCGTCGACGTCCTGAACGGCTGCGATCCGACGAACGATTCGCTTTCGTTTCGGAACCCCCTCCAGCTGCGGGAAGACGTAGCTGATGACGGCCTGAGTGAGATGATACTCGAGTTCCGCTTCTGGGTGATGGGAGACGTATCGGAGAACGTCTTCGATGATCGCCGGTCCGATCGCTCGTTCGTCGATTGCGTGGTTCGTCTCACGCCAGACGCGCCCGACGGCCATCGCCTGTTTCCGACCGACGTCGATGTTCCAGCTATCAGCGTAGTCGAAGACGATGTCCTCCAGTATTTCCTCGTCGGCCTGGCTTTCGGGAAGTCGAGGCGCTGGGACTCTGACGAACGCGAACCGACGCATGAACGCGTAACTCATCTCGTACAGCGAGGTCTTGTCGTACGCGTTCATCGTCGCGAAGATGCGCCACGAGCTCGGGACGTGGTACTGGTGGGCTGCAGGAGCCCCGTTCGATCGCTCGGCCGTCGAGAGTTCGATTTCGTGACCGTTCTCGGTGTAGGGGAGTTGGACTGATTGTCCGGAGAGAAGCGTGAAGAGTTGGCCGAACGCCTTGTCGATGTCGGCTCGGTTGAGTTCGTCGATGACGATCAACTCGTTCGACTGCGTGCCCGTATCGCTGTCCTTGAGCCGATTGAGAACGATACCTGGTTTGAACGAGAGGTTCTCCTGTCCCGTATCGGACTCGCCCGGCATGTATCCGCCCACGGTGTCGAACGTCGACCAGTCCGCGGTCGCAGTCGTCATTTCGAAGTCCGTGTAGAGATGCGGGTGTGTCCGGACCAGATAGTTACAGACCCGCTCTGCGATTTCGGTCTTTCCAGTTCCCGGCGGCCCAGTCAGGAGGACGTGCTTACCTGAACGGAGCGCAGTCGAGATGCTCTCGAGGATCTTTCGCCCCTGGTCGTTTCTGAAGTACAGTCCCTCGAGTATCTCCTCCGGGATCGATCCGTCGAACGTGTCGTAGACGTTGACCGGGGATGCATCGGCCAACTCCGCGGCCATAGCTTCGATCAGCGTTACCGGTCGCTCGCGATCGGGTTCGCCGTCCTCCGTTCGGAACGCTGCAAACGTCGACTGGACCGGAAACTCGGTGCCGGAGACGTCCGTGCAAATCCCGTTTGCCCGTTCGATAGGCAGACAGTTTGCCGTGAGAGCAGCTATCTCGCGGCCGATCACGTCGCGGTCTTTCTCCTCGAGTGAACGGGCGGTGTCGATCTCTTCTACCGAGCCACACCAGAACACCCGATCGAAACTCGCAACGAGCGGGAACTCCTTTTCGTCCGTGTACTCGTCGCCCCACCACGGCTCGTCCTTTTCGAACTTCTCGCCGAGGATTCCAGCCCCGATCAGCCCGCTCGTCTGGTCGGCAAGATCGGGGTTCGACGGTTCGGCCCGTGAGTGAAAGAGCACGACGTCGCCGGACTCGAGTTGCCTCCAGTTGCTCCGGTCCTCGAACGAGACCGAACTGTACTCGAGTGCCGTGAGCCAGTAGTCCGGCGGTGCCGTGAACTTGTAGACGGTCGATTCCGTTGCTTCGATATGCTTCGTCAGTGGATGATCGACGATCGTCGACTGATCAGGTTCGTCCTCGGTGACGACCGGATACCGTTTTTCACCCTTGATCCGTTCGAGGAACGCCTCGACGGAGGAAAATTCGGAGGAGAAGCTCGATCCGCTTCGATCGAAGTTGATCGCGCTGAAGGTGTCGTTCGGCCAGCCCTTGAACCCGATCGTGTCCCAGAACTCCGCACGGTCGAGTTCGGCCTCGTAGATCGGCTCGAGAAACATTACGTGCGGGAACGATTCGTCGGTGACCTCTCCCCAGCCGACGACCTGCGTGAACGTTTCGGCCGTGTCCTCGTCAAGGACGGTCGCGTGAGCGATTCGGGCCAACGTCGTGTACGATCCGTCTCTACGGCCGTTTCGGTCGGCAAACAGCAAGTAATCGCCCTCGTCGGCTGGCTCGTCTTCCTGATTTCCCCACACACGTAGCGTGTCGTGGTCACCCGGTACGTCACAGATGTTCTCGAGGCACTCCCGTCTCACTCCCTCGAGAACGGTTCGTTCGAAGTTGGTCCGAATCGGCCCGTCGCCAGTCTTCACTGGCACCTGATAGATCGTCGGCTCGCCGTCCTCCGTGAACCACGCTGTCACGTCCTCGTCGGTCATAGCTCCGTGACACCTGCCGATCGTGACTGTTCTGGTTCGTGCTTCTCGAACGAACCTACCGCGGTCTCGAGAGAGTCCCAGCCCGCGATATCCGTCGCGGTAATCTGCTGGAGAGTCATACGGCGATGGATACACTCACATCTTATGAATGTACGGCCCTCGGATACGACGCACCCGACATCACTCACTCGAGACCGAGACAGACGGTTGCAATCGAGTTACGCGTCCTCGAGCCGCTCAACAGTATCCACGACTCCCGCCACGAGATTCTCCGGCGAAAACCCTCGAACCAGCCGCGACTCGAGTCGCTTCCGTGCGGTAATCCGTTTGTGTCTCGCTTCCGTACTTCCGACACCCTTCGGCCGTTCGATCTCCACGATATCGGCAATCGGGTCGACGATGGAGCCGCGGGTGACGTCCTCGTAGACGCGTTCGGTCTCGAGGTCGGCGAGCCAGAGCGTCCACTGGAAGCCGTCCGTCCCGATGGCGGCCAGCACGCCGTCGTCGCCGGCCGCCTCGCGAAACGCTTCGTCGTCGAGGTAGCCAGCGATCGCCTCGGTCGCTGCCCCCGGTGATTCCCGACGTTCGCGGTTGATGGCCGTCACCTCGAGGACACAGGTGAGGCGGTCGTCGACACCCAGCAGTTCGTATTCGGGCCGGGATCGATCGACCGTGGGGTAGTCGGACGGCTCGCGTCGAAGCCGAACCGACGAATCGGCGTCCGAGTAGCCAAGCGCCTCGAGACACGGGTCGACGAGTTCGCGTCGGGTGAACTCTTCGGGCGACTGCTCGAGGACGACGCCGTTGACGCACTCGCCTTCGAGGAGGGTGTGTAGCTGTCCGCCCTCCCGTCGGGCGATGAAGGATTCGACGAACCGCTGGACGACGCCGACGAGCTGGCCGGCGCGACGGTCGTCCTGGCTGTAATCGGTGAGGCTACTCTGGGTCATTGCGGTCGGTGATCGGCCGTTTACAGGTCTCGTAATTCGCCGGCGCGCCTCGAGTCCGATTGGTCGTCGCTCGAGGCCGTCGACGTCCCATCTCGTCTGGGTGTCACCTACGGAAGAGGTTCCTAAAGAAATTCCGACCAGTCGTCTCTCCCTGTTCCGACTCGTACGCTAATTTACTCTCTCGGTGCGAACTCGAGTTCCGAGCAGTCGTACGTGTAGCGTTTGATCCCGTTTTCCTCGCAGTGGCCGGCCAGCGTTCCGGGGCAGACGGCTTCGGCTTCGAAGTCCCCGAGGTAGGCGACGGTCACTTCGTTTCCCTCCGAACGTTCGACCACCACGGCCGTGTTCGGATCGTCGTGGCTGGTCTTGATCACTCGATCCCCCGGAACGTACGGGTTCCGTGCGAACTCGAGGTTTTCGTGGTTGTACGTCCAGCGTTTGATGTCCGTGTCGTCACAGTACGACGCCAGAATCGCCGGATGGTACTCGCGCCAGTCGGCAGGCCCGTCGTCGAGCGAACTCGGGAACGCGACCCGGACCGCCTCGCCGTCCATCTCCTGACCGAAGGCGCTCGTGTTCTTCTCGGGCGGTAACACCTCGATGACGACGCCAACCGACCGATCGTCGTCGCTGGCTTTCACCACTCGATCGCCCGGCTGGAACGGGTTCTCGGGTTTCTGGTTCATGTGGGCGGTGTTCGGTCCGAGTTCGAGTAACTCGTTCATCGGGCGTGCCGCGAGGTGGTCGAGTTTCGCCGGCGACTCGCCCGAGTACTGCGTTTCCGTCTCGACTTTCGACTCGAGCGTCTCGACCCGTTCCCAGCCAAGCATGATGAGACTGTCCTCGTTGTCGCGGTGCCAGACCATCACCACGATGTCGTCGTCGGAATCGCGCTCGACGAGCGTCTCGGGCAGGAACGCCGAAACGTCTCGAGAGGTCTTCACGTCTACCTCGTAGCCGAACACCTCGAAGTCGTGACCGGCGAAACTCTCGGGGTTGCACCGCCGCATCGCTTCCTCGTTTTTCCACTCCCACATCTCGACGGGCAGGTATTCGCGACAGAACTGCTCGAACGCGAGTTCGCCCAGGTTTCCGATTCGTTTGCCGTCCACGTCGTCGGCCCCCTGGATGACGGCCTGGTGGTTTGCGCGTTCGTAGTCTATTTTATCCGGTATGAACCGATACATAAACTGAACATTTTCCAGGAGTGAAATGAATCTTTATTACCACAGCGGCAGCGAGCCCTTAAGGGTGTGCAAGGCGAGTACTGGTACGTGACGAATAATCTCACCCGTCAGCGAGAGCGCGAGAGGTCGGAAACGGAAGAAGACGCGCACCAGTCGGGGGAACGGGTGTGTACGGAATGTGAGACAGATACACTGATCAAAAGTGACGGACGGGGAGAACTCGTCTGTGAGAACTGTGGGCTGATCGTCGAGGAACCAAACGTCGATCGTGGCCCGGAGTGGCGCGCGTTCAACCACTCCGAGCGACAGAGCAAGTCCCGCGTCGGTGCACCGATTACGCAGGCGATGCACGACAAGGGGCTCACCACCCAGATCGACTGGAAGAATGCGGACGCCGCCGGGAACTCGCTGTCCGCCGAAAAGCGAAGTCAGATGAGCCGGCTTCGCAAGTGGCAAGAGCGCATTCGAACGAAAGACGCCGGCGAGCGAAACCTCCAGCAGGCACTCAGCGAGATCGACCGCATGGCGAGCGCACTGGGGGTCCCACGCGCGGTTCGCGAGGTCGCAAGCGTCATTTATCGACGGGCGCTCGACGAGGACCTCATCCGCGGTCGGTCGATCGAGGGCGTCGCAACCGGCTGTCTCTATGCAGCCTGTCGCAAAGAGGGAATCCCACGGAGTCTGGAGGAGGTCGCCGAGGTGTCACGCGTCGAGCGCCAAGAGATCGGCCGCACGTACCGGTACGTCGCCCAGAGCCTCGATCTGGGAATGCGGCCGGTCGACCCCCACGAGTTCGTCCCCCGGTTCTGTTCCGAACTCGAGGTGAGCGAAGAGGTTCACACCAAAGCAAACGAGATCATTACCGTGACCACTGAACAGGGACTGTTATCCGGCAAGTCACCGACGGGGTTCGCTGCTGCGGCGATTTATGCGGCCTCGTTGCTCTGTCACGAGAAGAAGACCCAGCGTGAAGTCGCAGACGTCGCCCAGGTGACGGAGGTCACGATCCGAAACCGGTATCAGGAGCAGATCGAAGCGCTAGGGATTCAGTAGCTGGCCCCACACTAACGAAAGTCGTCCGAGTTCGGAGACGGTCCGAGAGGTTATCCACGTTCAGTTCGTCTAGTACTCGTCGAGCGAAGCGACAGCATCGACTACCGAACACCGCTTCACCACGAGTATCCATGACAAACGACAACCCCGCGGAGAACGCAGCGGACGACCAGCTCGGAACTCTCGATTCGATCCTCGAGACCCACCAGTATCCGACGACGACTGACGACCTGATCGCCGAACACGGAGAGTTCGAGGTTCAGTCCCAGGACGGAGAGACGACTCTTCGGGAGCTACTCGAGCCGATCGACGACGAAACGTACGACTCCGCCGACGAGGTCCAAAACCGGATACTGAGGCTGTTGCATCGATAGCGACGGGTTCGAACTACGTGAGTTCCACTACCAACCGAAGATGCTCCGGTTCCGTGAGAGCATCGAGCGATCCAGGTACAGGTTCTCGAGTCCGACGTCTCGCGCGTGCTGGACGACCGCCTCGTACTCGTCTTCGGTGATCGGCCGGCTGATCTCGTCGTAGAACTCTTCCTCGCGGGCCTTGTAGTAGGGTCGGTACTGGGCCATGATATCGACGAACGTCGCCTCGGAGATCTCTTCGGCGACGAACTCGAGTACCCGTTTCGCGCTCTCGACGTGGTTGGGCATGACCAGATGACGGACGAGCAGACCCTCGGTCGCGAGTCCAGTATCGTCGATCTCGAGGTCGCCGACTTGCCGGTGCATCTCGCGCAACGAATCGGTGACGTTCGACCAGTAGCCGGGTGCTTTCGAGTACTTGGCCGCCGCAGCGTCGTCGCCCCACTTCACGTCGGGCATGTAGATATCGACGATCCCCTCGAGTCGCTCTACGATCTCGGCGCGCTCGTAGCCGCCGCAGTTCCAGACGATCGGCAGGTCGAGCCCCCTATCTCTGGCAATCTTGACGGCCTCGACCAGATGTGGCGAGTGATGCGTCGGCGAGACGAAGTTGATGTTGTGACAGCCGTTCGCCTCGAGTTCCAGCATCATCTCGGCGATTTCGCCGGCCGTCGCGGGGTCGCCCTCGGCTTCGTGGCTGGTCTCGAAATTCTGGCAGAAGACACACTTCATGTTGCAGTTGGCGAGGAAGATAGTCCCGCTGCCGTTGTGCCCCTTCAGGGGCTCTTCCTCGCCGAAGTGTGGGAAGTACGCCGAGACGTAGGCGGTGTCGTCGACCTGGCAGGTGCCGACGTTTCCCGCCGTCCGATCGACGCGACAGTCGTAAGCACAGAGGTCACAGTCGGCGTATCGACTTCGAAGGTCGTCGATTCGCCGCTCGAACTCCTCGTTCTCGAGGTCGTGGTAGTTTGGCGTCGTCGAGTGGCCGGTGCTCATGTCAGGACCTATCGCGATCGGTGGCTAAACGCGTGTTGCAAGGTACCATTCACCACGATAGTTGTGGCCGCAAACGAATCCACAGTCGAAGGAGAGCGTTGAACGGAGACGAACTCACGCGTCTCGAGCGAGTCGCCGCGTGAGGAGATAGCCGAACCCGCCGAGCGCGGCGATTCCGCTCGCGAGACCGAACCCAGGCTTCTCGTCGGCAGGGGTAGACCCGACGCGGATCTGGACGACGTCCTCGTAGGTCTCTCCCGCGTCGTCGGTCGCGGTCAATCGGACGTTGTGGGCACCGCGGTCCTCGAACGTGTGGGTGACGAGGTCGCCGGTCGCCGTCTCGTCGCCGAACTCCCACTCGTACTCGACGAGGTCGCGGTCCCAGACGGCAGACCGGGTCGCGTCGAAGGCGACCTGTTCACCGACACTCGGCTCCCGTGGCTCGTGATCGATGTAGGCACGGAGGTTCGGAACGTTGCCGCCCAGATCCGCCCGGATCTCGTCGACGTCGTCCCCGGCGAGGCTCCGTTCGTGGAACTCGACGAGGTCTGCCCGCGCCGGTCGAGGCGTGTGGCCCACGTCTTCGTAACTCCGGAATACGGCGTCGACGCCGACTTCGTCGTAGACGGCCTTGCAGAACGGGAACCGTTCGCGCTGGATGTCGTGACCGTAGACTGCGAGCGCCGTCTCCCGTAGTTCGTCGTCGGTCCAGGCGTCGTCGAACGGGATCGTGTCGTTGTTGTCGAGTTCACCCATATACCGGAACTGATCGACCTCACGAAACGCCTCGAGGTCGAACGGCTCGCCGGTCACCTCCTCGAGGTTGGCGACGCCGATATGGTACGCCAGTCGGCGTCCTTTTGCCTCCTCGAGCGGGAGAATCGCCATCCCGTTGAGTCCACCGGCTGTGACCGACCGGACCACCTCGGGATGGAGCGCGGCGAATCGATCGACGAAATTCCCTGCCGCGGAGAAGCCGTTCAGCATGATCCCGTCGTCGACGGCGTAGCCACGCTCCTCGAGTCGATTCCGTGCGTCGTCGACCATCGCGAGCAATTGTAGGTCGACCCGCTCGAGGTTGCCGTCGTCGATCGCCATCGTCGTATCGTCCAGCTGGTGGACGTAGTGGTCGCCGCTGACGGGGTTTCGCTGTGGCCGGGGGAACACCGGCACGAGAAACGGACTCGAGAGTGCGTCCGCGATCTCCCGGCCGATACCGTCCTCGACCGTCCGGTCGGCAGCCTCGAGGTGTCGATCGAACTCGTCGGTGGCCGTTCCCGTGTTGGTCGGCTCGACGAGCATCGGTGTCGCTTCCGCATCGGCGAGTCGGGCCGGCGCGTAGAGGTAGTAGGGATAGTCGAACCCAGCGTCCGGATCGGCCTCGACGAGTCGTGTCTCGAGGCCCGCGACCACCTCGAGACTCCCGTCGAACGCGACGGTGGCGGTGTCGCGAGCGAGGCCGTTCCCCGAACTCCGCTGGTAGGCGTCGACGGCGAGTTCGAGTTCCGTCTCCGCCCCGATCGGTTCGGTGAGCGGAATCTCGAGGCCTTCGACGAGCGTCTCCGCCTCGACCTCCGTGCGGCCGAGTTCGCCTCGCGATTCGTGGCGAACGGTGACGACGACGTCGACGTCCGTGACGACCATCGCGACGGTAACCGCGTCGCCCGCGGACTGCTGGTCCCCGAACGTTACCGAGACAGGTTCGTCGCGGTCGCCGGCAGCAACCCCTGTGCCTGCGATCCCGACTGTCGCGCCGATACCTGTCCCGATCGCTCGGATCAGCCCGCGCCGGCCGGGTCCGTCACCCCCACTCGAGTCGGCTACCATTCCCCATCACCGGAAGGGCCGTCGCTACGTCGCATATACTGCTACGTGGTCGGCCAGCCACACATTATCATTGTGGCCGACATTGTACCGAAACGACAGTAACGAAGCGACGCCGTCAGCGAAACGAGCGGAAACCCGTCGCCGGCATCTCGAGTCGCGCCTCAGTAATCGTCAGTCGAACGTGATATTTCGATTCGAAACTACTTTCTCGGTCCTCTCAAAACGAGGGCCGTGGACGAGAATCGCCGTCAGTTCTGGGCCCTCTATCTCACGCGATTCGCGGAAGGGTTCGGGTTCGTCGCGTTGATCACGCTGTTACCGTACTACATCAACGAACTCGATCCGTCGGGGACGACAGTCCTCGGAGTCACGATCAGCGCCGGGTTGATCGTCGGGCTCTACACGTCAGGGTTCACGTTCGTTCAGACGCTCGCTATCGTCCCGCTGTCCTGGGCCGGCGATCGGTTCGACAAGCGAACCGTGTTGCTCGTCGTGCTCGGATTCGGCATGGTCGTCTACGCGCTATTCCCGCTGGTCGACTCGAGCGCCTCGTTCATCGCAGTCCGCGCGCTCCAGGGGATCGTCGTCACCGGTGCCGGCCTGATGACGCTCTCACTGGTCGGCCAGATTGCGACGGGCGGGACGCGAGCGAACTACATCGGAAAAGCAAATGCCGCGAGTTTCGCCGCGTCGATCGTTGGCAGCCTCAGCGCAGGCGTCGTCTACGAGGCATTCGGGTTCGGACCGGTCTTCGCGATCGTCGTCGCCATCATGTTCGTCGCCTGGCTCGGTACCTTCCGGTACCTCGAGCGCGACGTCACCCGCGTCGCGGGCTTTCCGTTCACTGACCTCGCCCTGAACCGCCGAATTCTCACGGTCTCGAGTTTCCGGTTCCAGTACGCGTTCTCCGTTACGCTGGTCCGTACCTGGATCCCGATCTTCGCCGGTGTCGCCGCGGCCGAAGGCGGGCTCGCGTACGGCGGACTCGCGGTCGCGCTCACCGTCGTCGCCGAGAAGTTCACCAACATGTGCTGTCAGCCGTTCACCGGCACGCTCTCGGACCGGTATGGCCGCGCCCTGTTCGTCTTCGCCGGCGGTGCAGCCTACGGGCTGGTCGCGCTCGCCGTCCCGTTCGCGCCGGCGATCGGTGCGGCCCTCGGCGCACCCTCCGAAATCGTCGTCGGCATCCCCGCGATGCTCGCCGGACTCGCCGTTCCGCTCGGTGCGTGGTTCCCCCTCGAAACGATTCCCTCTCAGGTGACGCTGTTCGGCGACGTCTCCCCGGCCTTCCTCCCGCTGGTCGCGCTCTCCGGGCTGCTCGGCGTCGCCGATAGCTTCCGGGAGCCGGCGAGCATGGCACTGTTCGCCGACGAGGGGACCGACGACGGCGGCGTCGCCTCGAGTTTCGGCATCCGGGAACTCGTCTGGCGGCCGGGCAGCGTTATCGCGCCGCTGCTCGGTGGCTGGCTCATGTACGAGGTGAGCATGGCGTCGGTGTTCTACGTCGGCGGTGCGTTCGCGCTGACCGGCGTCGGAACGTTCTTCGCGATTCTCGCGTGGCGACACGGGGCGAGCGCGCTCACGGAGTGGTAACGACTACGTGCCTCGAGTCACGCCTCGTCTTCCGTCTGCTCGAGCCACGCCTCGAGTACGGCCGTCTGGACCGTCCGCAGGTCCGTCTCTTGGATCGTCGCTGCCGCTTCGAACCGCTCCCGGGCGGCGGTTACCGTTCCCGATTCTGCTGCGACGTGTGTGAGCACGAACGCGTCGTGGTCGACGGCATCGGCGGCCGCGAAGTCGGCGTCATCGTACAGCGTCGCGAACTCGACGACGACCGTCGAGACGATCTCGTGGGTCACTTCGGCACCGGGATCGCCTGTCGAAATCGTCGAGTCCGACGGGTCGAAGTACGACTCGAGGTCGAGGACGCCCGCTTCCTCGTGAAGGTACTCGGCGAGACGCTCGTGAACCGGCCGCGAGAGATAGAGGCCGTACACCGTGAACCGATCGGCTGTCATACCTCGTCGTTCGACCGGAGGCCCCTCAAACGTACGGCCCGCTGCGCCGGAGACCAGACAATTCTCACCGGATCAGTCAGCGGTACTAGGCTTTTGTACGTGGTTCGAGAACACGACCCATATGCGAGCTGCCGTACTCGAGGACCACGGCGAACCGCTGTCGATCCAGGACGTCGAGTATCCGGAGCCGGAGCCGGACCAGGTCGTCGTCGAGACCGAGGCCTGTGGCGTCTGTCGCAGCGACTGGCACGCCTGGCAGGGCGACTGGAGCTGGATCGGCGCTGCAGTACAGGAGGGGCAGATCCTCGGCCACGAACCCGCGGGCGTCGTCGCCGAAGTCGGCGAGGACGTCGAGACGCTCCGGGAGGGCGACCGGGTGGCCGTCCCCTTCCACCTCGGCGACGGCACCTGCCCGCACTGTCGCGAGGGGCGAGCCAACAACTGCGAGACAGTCGTTCCGCTCGGACTCACGGGGATCGCGCCCGGCGCGTTCGCGGAGGCGTTCCCGGTCCGACAGGCGGATTTCAACTGCGTGAAACTCCCCGATAGCGTCGACTTCGTCGAGATGGCCGGCCTCGGCTGTCGCTTTATGACCGCCTATCACGCGCTGGCCGACCGCGCCGACCTCCGGCCTGGCGACTACGTCGCCGTCCACGGCTGTGGCGGCGTCGGCCTCTCGGCGATCCACGTCGCCGACGCGGTCGGTGCCCACCCGATCGCGGTCGACGTCCGGGACGACAAACTCGAGCGGGCCCGAGAACTCGGTGCCGTCGAGACAGTCAATGTAACCGACGTCGAGAACCCCGCAAACGAGGTCAAGGCACTGGCGGGCGGCGGCACCGACGTCTCGATCGACGCCCTGGGGATCGAAGAGACCTGCCGGAACTCGATCCGGAGTCTCGGAACTCGCGGGAAACACGTCCAGATCGGCCTCACGACCGGCGAGGAAGCAGGCGAGATCGAACTCCCCGTCGACGCGATGACGATGCAGGAGATCGACTTCCGTGGCTCCTTCGGCATGCCGCTAACCCGGTACGAGGAACTGTTTACCCTGATCGAACAGAGGACGCTCGAGCCCAGCAAGATCGTCGGCGAAGAACTGTCGCTCGAGGACGTTCCGGAGACGCTCGCCTCGATGGACGACTACGAGACGGTCGGGATTCCAGTGATTACGGAGTTCTGAAACCCGGGCGGGGGCGGGAGCCCGCCCTGGCATGAGAGACATGAGCGTACTCGAAGCGGGGGCGAGTCCACTTCCGAGCTCCGGGCACGAACGCACGCAACGGCTGGTCAGCGCGTCGTGATCGGGCCGAGCGCGTACCCGACGGGGCGTTCCATCCCCGCACGTGAATCAATGCAAGCACCCTCCTTTGTTATGGATCGAGTTGTCCGGTCGTAGCCTCCGTACACCCTCGACAGGATCGGTATAATCCAGATATAATCCGATGCTAGACTCGCTGTAGCGGGAGCGACCGTAGCCGCAGCGACCCCCGGAAAGCCGGACCCCCTCCATCGAAACCGTCCGTTCGACAGTCGACCGAGATCGACTCCCGGAGCAACCGCTCGGAGACACGCAGACGGCGCTCGAGACTGGCGGCTGGAACGACGGAGAGACCCCTGCCAGTAACGCCAGCAACTCGTCGCCGGCCGACCGCAAGCCACTTTCACTCGAGCGGTCGCTTCCCCCTCCGAAAGCCGACGATACCCCGCACTCGAGGCGGAGTGAAACCGGTTTGGTGGTCCGTTACCGCGTCGACTTGCATCGAGAGACCGCCACGCAGTCCGGCGGTAATGAGTGATTATTCCGGCTCGAGGACGCATCCGCAGCACCGATATCGTGTGACAGGAGGACACACCGGTTATCCACCGACGGAACCCAGTAATACGGACGTTGTACGGCCTCACCTTTCGGTTACAAGCCGGATAACTACAACCGGTGGAGCCGACCGACCGGGTATGATAACCTGCTCTAACTGCGAGACGCCCCAGTTCTTGCAGATCACCCAGAGCCGCGTCTACTTCGAGGACGGCGAGATGATCAACGAAATTTCGGAGTCCTACGAGTGCACCCTCTGTGGCTCGACCGGTCAGTACGTCTACGACGAGGACCACGACGAGGAGACGATCACCGGCGACGTCGAGTTGACGAAAGAACGCCCGAAGTTCGCCTGACAGCTAGCCCCTGGAACGGGGCGATAGGACACTCGAAGCCGTACCGAACAGGGTTTCTGGAACTGGCCATCAGTATCCGATCGGTCGTCTAATTGCCTGCTCGAGAAGTCTACTCCTCCGTTTCCTGTTCGTCCCGTCCGTTCGCGTTCGGGATCGTGACCCGTTCGCTCGAATCCACGTCCGAAGAAGCGGCGAGTGCTGCCTGCCGGCGACGGGCGTCCCACCGCTGGAACATGCCGTACTCGGTCATCGTCTCCATGCCAGCGATCGCAGCGGTGAGTTTGATCCCGACGAGCGGGACGTCGGCGACCGAGACGATCACGTCCGCCCGGAGGATGGCACCGTCTCTGAGCAGGACGTCGATCACGTCGACGAACGCTTCGTCGTCCTTTCGCGGTCTCATGGATCTCGGGTCGTCGAATTCGGGTCGTTCGTATCCGTCTCACCCAGTTCCGGTGCGAACGTGTACGGCGGCCACGGCCCCGTAAAGCGCACCTCGAGGCCGTCGTTTGCCGCCACGTCGTCGAGGACCGATCCGATCGCCCCCTCGTCGTCCTCGTGGGCAAGCAGCGTGAGTCGACAGAGGGTTTCGCCGTCGTCCTCGACGTCGACCACGTCGTCGTCCAGTGACGCGGTCGGCGACCGCTCGAGGGCGTGGACCTCCCTGGCTTCCGCGGCGAGTCGTTCCTGCAGGTCGGCAGTCAGCGATTCTCGCCGGGCGGCCTGCAGTTCCGCGAGTCGCTGACCGAACTGTTTCTCGAGCAGGAACGCCGTTCCCTCCTCTGAATCGCCGATTTTCTCGTCGAGTTCACGCAGTCGGTCGTCCCGCTCGACCAGCGTCTCCTCGCCGACGGGATCGGTTTCGACGACCTCGACGCGGTACTCCCAGTGACCCTCGAGTCCCGACAGCGCCTGCTCGAGGGTCTCGGATTCCTCGCGAAGCCACTCGCGGACACCGTCGTCGTCGCCACGGAGGATGGTGTCGAACTGGAACGGGATCGGCGTTCCGAAGGTCTCGCCGGCCTCGTCGACGACCGCCTGATGGCGAACGAGCCAGCGCCGGACCTGTGCGAGGTCCGCGGAGTCGTAGATGCCGTCGCAGGCGTGAACGACCGCGCCGATCCCGTCCGCGGTGACGATCGAAACCGGTTCGCCGTCGACACCCGTCGTCTCGAGGGTGGCGTCCTCGTCGGCGCGAACGATACAGTAGAGGTACCGGCCGTCGTCTATCTCCGGCATCGCATCGGGATCCGGTTCGGTCTCGAGGCTCGCGTCGCCGGGGTCGTCGGGACTCACTCTTCTTCACCTCCGAAGACGGAGTAACCGGGTTCGTGGGTCTGTACGGTCCGTGGCTCGTCGTGGAGCTGCTGGATCGCATCGTTGACCAGTCCGTCCAGGTCGCCACGCAGGTCCTCGACGCCGTCTTCGATTCCTTCGTCTTGTTTGAGCCGTTCGATCTCGGCCTCGATCGTCGCGAGCTGACTCCCGAGGCGTTCGATCTCTTCGTCCTCGAGGTTGCCCGACTCCATGCGTCGGACCGCCTCGCGTTCCAGTGCATCGATGAGGATCTCGACGACGGTGATGACGAGCGTCATCAGACCCTGCCGTGCGTCCTCACCGTCGCCGACGTCGATTTTCGTCACGTCAGTTCTCCTCCGTTTGCGCGGCCGCCTCCTCGTCGTGCTGTTCGTCTTCAGCGTCGTCCTCTTCGACTTCGTTCGAGCCGTCCGCCTCGTCTTCGTCGTCGCTGATCAGGTCGAATCCGCCGCTCGTGGGCTGTTCCGGGTCGGGACGAGCACCGAGTCGCTCGCTTCCGCGGTCCGGCGTCGTGAAGGTGCTGTCGCCCCCGTCGCCGCCGTCCGTGCTGCTCGCTTCGACCTCCTCGGTTTCCTCGTCCTCGAGTCGTTCCCCGTCGACGTAGCGTTCGTCGGGCGTCACGTTGACCCCTCGCGTCGCATCGATCACGGGGTTGGGCCGGTCCATCTCCGCCAGTTCGGGCTCGCCGACTGCCTCGGCGACCCGGCGCATGTCGGTTCCTTCGGGGAACTCGAGGCCGTACTTCGCCGCGGTCTCGAAGGAGGCGATAGCGGCCCGGACCTGGACGCCGAGTAGCTGGGTGTCGCCGATCGAGACGGCGATGTCGGCGTTGATGACGATCCCCTTGTCCAGCAGCATCTCGACGACCTCGGCGAGGTCGGTCTTCTGACGGCTCGGCTGGAAGTCGTTAGGCACGGGGATCACCTCCCAGGGTCGTTGTGTTCGTCTGGCTCACCTCGGATCGTCGTCGGATCGTGTGCTGTCGTAGATCAGTCATCCTCACTCCTCCGTTTCTCCCGTTCGCGTTCGAACCGCTGGCCGTAGATGCGCTTCCGACTGGGCGCCGTCGAAAGGTGGACGTCCTGTGGCACCGTCGAGTGTTTGACGCCGCTGCCGACGGCCGACCGTTCTGTCGGCATCGTCGACGCCGCCGTCGGATTCCGCGAACTCGGACTCGTATCCCGGCGTCGCATCCGCTCGCGATTGTACTCGACGAGTCGCTCGAACTTCTCGTGAGTCTCGAGCAACGCCCACCGGAACGCGTCGATCCCCTTCATCGCCTGCTGCTGGATCGCGACCTGGTAGGCCTCCGGATCCTCCATGACGTCGATGTCGCCGAGCGCCTCGACTGGATCCGCGTCCTCGAGCATGTCGCCTTCGCCGCCGAGCATCCCCTCGTCGTCGCCGAGCAGCCCCTCCTCGTCGTCGGCTACCGACGCGGCGGCCTCCTCGATCATACTCGCGTCCTCGCCCTCGTCGGCGACGCTCTCGACGGCGTCCTCGAGTTCGCGTTTCTCCTCCCAGATCGAGGCCATATCCGTTGCGTCCCAGGCGTTCAGGAGGTCGATCGCCCGGAACAGTTGTGTGAAGTCGACGACGTCGCCGATACCAGTCTCCTCGTCGCCCAGCGCGTCGGGAATCTCTCCCATCTCGATTGCCGACAGCAGTTCGTCGGCGTCGACGGCGTCGGGCAGGTCGGCGATGTCCATCGTCTCGATCAGTTCCTCGGCCTCCGTCGCAACTGTCGTGAGCGTCTCGAGGTCGCCACCGACGGACTCGAGCGTCTCCGCCTCGAGGTCCGCGACGTCGTCGACGCCGCCGAGGTGTTCTTCGACGTTCTCGAGGGCGTCTTCCGCCTGCTCGAGCAACTCGTCGAAACTCTCCTCGCTCTCACTGCTCATCGTCGCCCTCCGTGGTCGAGTCGTCGCTCGAGTCCGGTTCGATCACGACGGTGAGCACGCCGTTCTTGATCGCAGCCTCGGCGTTCATGTCGGGCCAGGGAACCTCGACCCGGTCGAGTTCACGGCCGGAGACGGCGACGACGAGCGTCGAGTCGTCGAACCCGACGGTGACGTCGTCGGCTTCGGTCCCGGAAACGTCGGCCGTGACGAGCAGTTCGTCCTCGTACTGGCGAGTCGTCAAGTGACTCGACTGGGACGGATGTGACGACCGACGGCGGCGGGTTCTGGGTCTGCCGCGACCGGGATCTGGACCACTGGATCGACCGGCGAACTCCTCCGAAAACGGGTCTCCCTCGAACCGCGAGTCGCCGTTCAGGACGTCCTCACCGGACCGAATCGAGATGTCGTAGTCGAGGACGGTCCGATCGGACGTCCGCCGGCCGGAGGCCGATCCTCGCTGCTCGAGGGTCTCGAGTGCCGACAGCAGGCTCGAGAGCCAGTCGGTACCGTCACCGTCGGCCGCGTCCGACTGCTCGCCGTCGGTCGCGTCCGCGTCGTCTCCTGGCGCTTCGCCGACTCGGTCGTGGGGGTCGTCACTGGCTTCTTCGTGGTCGTCGGGCGATTCACCGTTACCGACCCGTTCGTGGTCGTCGGGCGATTCACCGTCATCGTCGCCGTTCTGCCTGGAATCGTCGTCAGTCACGTTTTCACCTCCACACGGCCGCTCGAGAGCCGCTCGTGGACGTCGCGGGCGACCTCGAGTTCCGCCTCGAGTTCCTCCTTGCGCTCGCGGTACTCCTCTTCGGACCGTTCGCCGAGTTCGTACAGCAACTGGTTCTCCTTGAGTTCGTCCTCGAGGGCGTCGATGTCGTACATATCGTTGAGCGCAACCGTGTGTAACGCGTCGACGATGCCGACGAACGGCCGGAACAGGAGGTCGTCGAGGATGAACATCGTTACTGTTGGGCCCCGATCGTGACGTCGACGAAGCTGTACGGTGCGAACGGACCCGTATACCGGAAGATCAGGTCGTCGTACTGTTCCTCGAGGTCCGCCACGGCTTCGTCGAACTGCTCCCGGTCGTCGCGATCGACGAGATACGACCGATTCATCACGAGCCGATCGCTGAACAGGTCGTTCGGGACCGACTGCGCGGCGATCGGCTCGAGTTCGCCGGCGACGCCTTCCTCTATCGCATCGGTATCGACGTCGGCGTCCTCCTCGCGGACGACCTTGAGGCCGAGTTCGATCCGACCTTCGATGTCGTTCATCGCGCGTCTGAACGCCGGACGAGCACCGCGAAGGACGTTCTTCAGCGTCCGGTCGCTCTCGAAAGCCATTCCGAACTGCATCGGGACGATCGCGGTCCCGCCGTCCTGGTTCATGATCTCCCTGAGGACGTCGTCGTGTCGCTGTGCGTCCTCGTCGGTCTCTTCGGGGTCGGTCGTGTCGATGTCCGAGACGACGGCACCGAGGCGCCGGTGAGAGATCGTATAGACCTGCTCCGCACCGGCGACGGCGTCGGTCTCGAACTCGATCGTTTCGCCGTCGACGATCCCGTAGACGTAGCGGTTGTTCATCGATCGATCACGCTCCAGCGACGGCGTACCGTCGCGTTCGAACTCGTGGGACTGTCATGGTAATTCAGCCTCGAGTCGTCGGCTGTCCGCCACTCGGGACGGCTCACCCGGAGGTACTCGAGAACTCGTCACGCGAGATTCGATACCGCGACGCGTTACCGTGGTGCTTGCAGTCGCAGTCTTACGGGCTCGAAGCGCGCACTGACTCGTAGATGCCGCCGCCGATCGAACCGAACAGGACCGCGAGCCAGCCGGAGAAGACGACCGCGAACAGACCGATCAGGACGGTGAGCTGGCCGGCCTCGACCAGCGACGGCTGGAGCGGGCCTCCGTCTACTACCAGTGCGGCGCTCACGACGAGAAAGACGACTGCAAGCGAGCCGAGGTAGGTCAACAACGCGGTGACCGCGCCCGCGAACGCCCCCGTGCCCGAGCCGTCGACGGGGAGAAGCGACCAGACGAGCGTCGCCGCGAGGAAGGCGACGGGGACGACGATCGGCAAGGCGACCACTGCACTCATCGTCCAGAAGACGTGACCGACGCCGAACGGCGACCCGAGCCAGTGCAGGACGGCCATTCCGAGGGCGAACACGAGGGCGACAACCAGTGCGGCGCTCGCTCCGGCGTAGCCCGCCCCGAGGCGCGTTCGGTCCGCACCCGGCAACCGTCCGGGACCGTACCGTTTGCACGTCCGCTCGAGCGTCTCGAGTCGATTTGCGAGGACCATACTGTCAGTTCGACGGCCAGGGATTACTGTCTTATGTACGGTATCACACACCTTCGGCGGCTGGATCACTGCCACGCTGCTGCCAGACGGGGCGACGGCCCTAACCCGCCGTCAACCCCCTCCTGCTCCCGTTCCAGCCGGCTTGCAGTCGCAGCGCCAGCCGTGTTACGAGCACGCCGTGAACGCCTGGATGTCTATGGCACAACCACAACGAAGACCAGACTCCTCGAGTCTCGCAGAAGTGCTCGACCGGATCCTCGACAAGGGCGTCGTCATCGACGTCTGGGCGCGGGTATCGGTCGTCGGGATCGAACTGCTGACGATCGAGGCACGCGTCGTCGTCGCCTCCGTCGACACCTTCCTGCACTACGCGGAGGAGATCGCAAAAATTGAGCAAGCCACCGCAGAGGGCGATCTCGAGGAACTCGAAGAGCTCGAGGTCGAGCCACGACCCGAATCGTCGCCACAGTCCGCAAGCGAATAGATGGCAGACGACGCCTCGCGCAAGCGCAAGGTCCGTGGCCGCAAGATCAGGAGCGACCAGTCCCGCAAGGAGAGTCGCAAGGCGAAGAAGGAACTCGCACGGAAAGCAAACGGGAGCGAACGAACCGGCGATAGTCCCCTGTCCGACCCCGAAGAAGTCACTCCCGAGCCGTTCGTCGAAACCGACGCCGTCAGGTCGCTGCGGGGACGGATTACGGGCTGGCTCGAGGCCAACCAGCCGGTCCACCTGATCGGGCCGACGGGCTGTGGGAAGACCGCGCTCGCGCTCTCGGCCGCGGCCGAACGCGGCCGACCGGTCGTCTGGCTCAACGGCGACGACGCAGTCGACACTGCGGCGCTCGTCGGCGACCACGCCGGCGGAGAACGCTACAAGGAGGACGACCGGTTCGTCGGCGGCGTCACCAAACAGACCGAGATCGTCCGCGAACGATGGGTCGACAACCCCCTCTCGGTCGCGGTGCGCGAGGGTGCGACGCTCGTCTACAACGAGTTCTCGCGTAGCGATCCCGCCGCACACAACGTCTTGCTGTCGGTCTTCGAGGAAGGCGTCCTCGAGCGACCGGGCAAGCGCGGCGAGGATCGGACGATCGACGTCCACCCCGAGTTTCGGGCGATCCTCACGTCGAACGACGTCGAGTACGCCGGCGTCCACAGACAGCAGGACGCGTTGCTCGACCGGTTCGTCGGCGTCCAGGTCGACTACTACGACGAGGAGACCGAGCGGGAGATCGTCAGGGCACACGTCGACCTGCCCGACGAGCGGGTCGAGGCGATCGTCGACGCGACGCGTGCGTTGCGTGACGACCTCGAGATCGTCGTCGGGACGCGGGCGGCGATCACGGCCGCGAAGGGGCTGTCGGTCTTCGACGGGCAGGGCAACGGCGAGTTCAACGACGAGTTGCTGACGAAGGTCTTCACCGACGTCCTCGCGCCGAAGATCGCAGGCGAGGGGGCGGACGACGTGGACGACCTGCGGACGGAGATCGGCGAGGCGATCTGACGCAGCGAGACACGAACGAACACACCAGGTCCGGACCAATGGCCGAAGCCGAAACTCAATCGAAAGAGCAGTGCAAGGCGCTCACCGAGGACGGAGAGCGCTGCTCGCGTCCGGCCGGGGACGACGGCTTCTGCTATCAACACGACGAGAGTGATCAAACCGTGAGCGACAGTCAAACCGCAGAACAGGAAGAACAGGAACAGAGCGAGGAAGAGACCCGGAGTCGCGACCTCGGCGCTGACATGACCGCCGAGGAGAAGACCGATCCGGAGTCGGTCGATGCGGACATCGACGTCGAACACGAGGAAATCGAGGGCGTTCTGGGGGTTCGACAGACAGTCCAGGCGAGCGCCGGCGACCTCATCGGCCGGGAGTTCGACGCCGTCAGCGAGATTGCACCGACCGACGACGGCTGGCGGGCCATCGTCGAGGTCGTCGAACGGCGGGCGGTCCCCGACACCCAGGACATCATCGGCCGCTACGAGATCGAACTCGACGAGAACGCGACCGTCCACGGCTACCGACGACTCGATCGGTACCGCCGTGGCGACACCGCGGCGTTCGAGTGACGAAACAGTCGATCCGTCGCTCGCGACGCTCTCGTTCGTAGCGGTTCGTGTCTCCAGCGTCGTGACTCGAGGCGTCCCGAATCTCGAACCGTTCGATAGCGATCAGGTGGTGCTGTAGATACGGACGCTTCCGTCCTGGGAGACTGCGACGCTACACCCGTCGTACGCGAACTCGATCGTCGTCTCGACGTTTCGCCGCTTCGCGTGATCGAGCAGTTCGGTCATCGCTTCCGGATCGACCTGTTCGTACAGCGGAGGGAGGTCGGCGACGTTTTTCTTGATAGCGACCGCTCGCACGATCGTCTGGAGAAGCGATTCCGAGTCGTGTTGGTCGGCACGAACGACGACTGCGTCGTCTTCCGGAGGGCCATTATGGCCGTGGTTGACCATATCAGGAGGTGTGACTCTCACCCGAAAAGACTGGTCCCAAAGCACGTAGGAAACCGACTAATATCCACGTAGAACAGCATTTAGTATACATTATTAAACTAGATCTAGATATAATTTATTATATGACTAAACCCAAACTGTAGTGACGGCCGATAGCTACTCGAGTACGACCCTACGTGGCACGTAAATAGTCGATAGACGATCACCAACCCAAACGTCGAAGACGAAACGGGCCGTCGGTCTACACGTTACTGTGTCCGACCCACCCGTCCGTGGCGTCGACGTCGGTCCCGACACCCGGTGTGGCCACTACCATACCGACCGCGACGTCGTTGCGTTCAAATTCGCCTGCTGTGAGACGTACTTTCCCTGCTATCGCTGCCACGAGGAGATCGTCGACCACGACGCCGTTCCGTGGCCTCGAGCGCGGTTCGACGAACCCTCGGTGCTCTGTGGCGTCTGCCGGAGCGAGTTCCCCGTGCCGGCGTATCTCGAGGCAGACTACTGCTGTCCGTCGTGTGACGCGGCGTTCAATCCCGGCTGTGCCGCTCACGCCGACCTGTACTTCGAGACGGAGGAGTAACACACTAACAGCGTTTGCCACTCGAGCGCGCCCCGTCGAAACGTTTCAGTAGCTGCTGGCGAACTGTTCCCCCATGGACCCCGGTTTCGACGGCGGCCGAGCGCACGACGACGTGGACTACGCCCGAAAGCGAGACGCCGAAGACCCGCTCGCTGAGTTCCGGGATCGATTCGACGTCCCGGGCGAGGTCTACCTCGACGGGAATTCGCTGGGACCGATCTCGGACGCTGCCGAGGACTCACTCGAGCAGGCAGTCGAGGAGTGGCGGGAACTCGGCATCGAGGGATGGACCGACGGCGAGCGGCCCTGGTTCTGGTACGGCGAGTCGCTGGGCGAGGACCTCGCGCCGCTCGTCGGTGCCGATCCCGACGAGGTGGTCGTCGCGAACTCGACGACGGTCAACATTCACACCCTCGTCGGAACCTTCCTGGACGCGCTCGAGGACCGTCCACCGGGAATCCTGGTCAACGACCTCGACTTCCCGACGGACCACTACGCGATCCGAGCGCAGTTGCGCCAGCGCGGGTACGATCCGGACGACCACCTCCACCTCGTCGAGAGCCGAGACGGGCGTACGATCGACGAAGCCGACGTCGTCGACGCGCTCGAGGAGCACGACATCGGCATCGTGTTCATGCCGTCGGTGCTCTACCGGAGCGGCCAGTTGCTCGACGTCGAGCGCATCACCGAGGCCGCCCACGACCACGGCGCGCTCGCCGGGTTCGACCTCGCGCACACGGTCGGCGTCGTTCCCCACGACTGCTCGAGTCACGGCGTCGACTTCGCGGTCTGGTGTAGCTACAAGTACCTCAACGCCGGCCCGGGCGCGATCGCTGGCCTCTACGTCGCCGAGCGCCACCACGGGAAGACCCCGGCGCTCGCGGGCTGGTGGGGCCACGAGAAGGAAACGCAGTTCGAACTCCGGGAGCGGTTCACGCCCGCTGACTCCGCTGGCGCGTGGCAGATCGGGACGGTCCCGGTCCTCAGCGCCGCACCGCTCGCCGGGGCACTCGAGGTCGTCCACGAGGCCGGTATCGACGCGATCCGCGAGAAGTCGATCGCGCTGACCTCGTACCTGATCTCGCTCGTCGACGCGAAACTCGCGGATCTAGGGTGTTCGGTCGCCACGCCTCGAGAACCCGAGCGGCGCGGCGGCCACGTGGCGATCACCCATCCCGAGGCTGAGCGGGTCAGCGAGGCCCTCCGCGAGCGTGGTCTCGTGGTCGACTTCCGCCCGCCGGACGTGATCCGGGTGTGTCCGGCACCGCTGTACACCGGGTTCGTGGACGTCTGGGAGTTTGCGGAGGGCCTTCGAGAGATTCTCGCCGAACGGGAGTACGAGAACGTTGACGTCGACGGGACGGTGAGTTAGCCGATTTCGTCGACGGCCCCGACACGACGCGATCGAATCGGACGCCGAACTGACCGTTCCGGGTCGATCCAGCAAGCTATTTCCGCGTTCGGCGGCCGATTTCTGGGTATGGATCCGGCGCTTGGCCCTCCCGAGGAGATGGCCGAGAAACGCGACGAGCTGACGCCCATGATGGCGCAGTACCACGACCTCTGTGAGCGGTACGACGACGCGCTCGTCCTCTTTCAGGTCGGCGACTTCTACGAGACCTTCTGTGGCGCGGCCGAACGCACCGCACGACTGCTAGAGGTCACCCTCACCAGCCGCGAGGATTCGACCGGGGAGTACCCGATGACCGGCATCCCGATCGACAACGCCGAGTCCTACATCGAGGAGTTGCTCGAGGCCGGCTACCGGGTCGCGGTCGCCGACCAGGTCGAGGAGCCCGGCGAGTCGTCGGGGGTCGTCGAACGCGCCGTGACGCGGGTCATCACGCCGGGAACGCTCACGGAGGACGAACTGCTGGCGGGTGACGACAACAACTTCGTTGCGGCGGTCGCCCGCGACGGCGAGGAACTCGCGCTCGCCCTGCTCGACGTCTCGACCGGCGACTTCCTCGCGACGAGTTCGACCTCGAGCGAGGCCATCGCCGACGAGGTGAGCCGGTTCGACCCCGCGGAGGCGGTCGTCGGTCCCGACGCACCGATGGACGTCTTTCCCGACGATTGCATGGAGACGCCGTTCGACGAGGCCGTCTTCGAACGCGAGCGAGCGGCCGAGACGGTCTCGGCGTACTTCCGGAATCCCGACGCCTTGCTCGCGAGCGACGCCGAAGTCCGGGCGTGTGGCGCGCTGCTCGAGTACGCCGAGTACGCTCGCGGCAGCGAGAGCGAGGCCGAGGCCGAAGCCGACGACGAAAACGAGAACGACCGTCTCGAGTACATCACCCACCTCACGCGGTACGATCCCCGCGAGTACCTGCTGCTGGACGCCGTCGCCCTCCGGAGCCTCGAACTGTTCGAACCGCGTGCCGTCCACGGCCGGGACGACGCGACGCTCGTCGGGGTTCTGGACGAGACCTCGAGCGCGCTGGGCGGCCGAAAACTGCGGGACTGGATCCGCCGGCCGCTGCTCGAGCCCGATCGGATCGAGGCGCGACTCGATGCCGTCGAGGAACTCCAGAGCGCCGTTCGAGAACGCGAAGCACTGCAGGAACTCCTCAAAGACGTCTACGACCTCGAGCGACTGATCGGACGCATCTCCCGTGAACGGGCCAACGCCAGGGATCTGCGTTCGCTGCGGGATACGCTGGCCGTCGTGCCGGATGTACGGGAACAACTCGAGGACGCAGACTGCGACAGACTCCAGCGACTCCACGCCGACCTCGATCCGCTGGCGGACGTCCGCGAGTTGATCGAGGATTCGATCGTCGAGGATCCGCCGATCGAGATCACCGAGGGCGGGATCATCGCCGAGGGGTACGACGAGAACCTGGACGACCTCCGCCAGACCGCCCGCGACGGCAAACAGTGGATCGACGACTTAGAGGAACGAGAACGCGAGCGCACCGGCATCGACTCGCTGAAGGTCGGCTACAACTCGGTGCACGGCTACTATATCGAGGTGACGAACCCAAACCTCGATTCGGTGCCCGGGGACTACCAGCGCCGCCAGACGCTGAAGAACTCGGAGCGGTTCGTCACGCCGGAACTCAAGGAACGCGAGGACGAGATCGTCGGTGCCGAGGAACGCGCGGACGAACTCGAGTACGAACTGTTCCGCGAGGTCCGCAAGACGATCGCCGACGAGGTCGAACGCGTCCAGGATCTGGCCGATGCGCTCGCGACCGTCGACGCACTGGTCTCGCTCGCCACCGTTGCAGCCCAGTACGACTACTGTCGGCCGGCGTTGCTCGAGCGCAGTGACGGCGTCGAGATCGATATCGAGGGCGGCCGCCACCCAGTCGTCGAGCGTACACAAGAGTCGTTCGTCCCCAACGACGCACAGTTCGCGGACGGTAGACGGCTGGCGGTGATCACGGGCCCCAACATGTCGGGGAAGTCGACGTACATGCGACAGGTCGCCCAGATCGTCCTGCTGGCGCAGGTCGGGAGTTTCGTGCCGGCGAAGTCGGCCCGCCTGACGCCCGTCGATCGGATCTTCACGCGAGTCGGGGCCAGCGACGACATCGCCGGCGGGCGCTCGACGTTCATGGTCGAGATGGACGAACTCGCCACTATTCTTCGGGAGGCCGACGGGCGCTCGCTGGTCCTGCTAGACGAGGTCGGCCGCGGCACCTCGACCGCGGACGGCCTCGCCATCGCCCAGGCGATGGCCGAACACATCCACGACGAAATTGGCGCGACGACGCTCTTTGCGACCCACCACCACCCGTTGACCGAGGTCGCCGACGAACTCGAGGATGCCTTCACGCTTCACTTCGAGGTCGACCAGGAAGACGGCGAAGTGGTCTTCCACCACGAGGTCGCACCCGGTGCGGCGACAGGTTCCTACGGCGTCGAGGTCGCGACGGCCGCCGGCGTCCCCGAACCGGTCGTCGAGCGGTCGCGGGAACTGGTGGCCGAGGCAGGCGACGAGCAGTCGACCGATAAGTCCGAGCCACCGGCAGCGACGACGACCGACGCTGCCCCGACGACCGCCGACGGCGGAGAGCGGACTGTAGACGAACAGTCCGCTCCCTCTGAGACGGTCGACCTCCCATCCGACGTCGCGGCCGAACTCCGGACACTCGAGGTGGCCCACATGACGCCGGTCGAGGCGCTCTCCGAACTCGATCGGTTAAAACGGCTGCTCGAGGAGGAGAGGGAGTCGTAGTACGAGCTCTTCGTTCAGAACTGGTCGTGAAACCCTCGTTCAGTGTCGGAGTTCACGGAACGAGTCAGCGAAATCACTCGTCATTCGTCGGTGCTGGACCATTAGAACGTTCTGTTCCCGGAAGTGGAAATTCTGCATCTTCGGGCACATCTTCGGGTGCCTCGGCTTCATCTTCGGGCATAGTCCGTCTGATGAGATACACAGCGAGTCCAACCGCAGGGAAGATCGCAACTATCCCAGCCCACGTTACCGAGTTTTCGATTCCGCGCTTCTCTGCATCTCTCAGCACAAGAATTGACAGTAGGCCGTGTATGGATACGAATATGACTGTCAGCGCAAGAACGATGATGGCATCCATCGGCTGATGGGTTTCGTTATAGCGGAAAATAATTTTCTATCTGACTAGCTGTGGTCTCTCTCCCAACCGATTCTGCCGGCCCGGTTACAACAATCGGACCAAAACCGTATTTCCGCCTGTGCTAGAGCGGCCGATTGTACCCACACGCCGGACAGCGCAAGTATCCTTGTGTAACGAGGAGATACGCACGGTTGCACTTGTCACACTCACACGAGACCGAGATTCCCTGCTCCCGCGCGATTCCGGACAGCGTATTGCGAAGTAATCGCTGGTCATGCTCCAGAACCTCGAGTCGGTGACGGAACGACTGCCTCGCGGACGACCGAGGTCTGGCAGGCTGTTTCCGTGATGGTCTCGATTGGTACATGAGCCCCGTACGCGCTCCCGGAGCAAAACCCTATAGGTTGGTCAGAGCGCTGTCCGATCCCGGAAAACGAACCCCGTTATCGCTCTCGCCGACCGACGTGCAGGAACGCGAGGGCAGCGCCGAGGAGCGCGCCGTTCTTCAGGAAGTGGAACAACTGGTTCTGCTTCTCCTCCGGATCGTCGACGTTCCAGAAGTCGTGCATCAGCGGCGTCACGCCGACCAGAAAGCCGGCGACGGCCGCGGCCGCCGCGGTCGGGACGCGCCACAGTGCGATCCCGACTCCGCCGAACAGGAGTCCGCCGCTGATCGCCGGGACGGAGAGTCGCGGCTTCGGTGCGTCCTTGGACTCTGCGAAGGCGATCCGTTCCTCGAGGTTCCGCAGATTGTCGACCGCGTTGAACGCGAGAACGACGCCGAACAGCACGCGACCGAGCCTGAACAGGGGAGACGTGGCGACGTCATCATCTGTTTTCGCTCGCTCGAGTACGCCGGTGTCCTGCCTTTGCTCGCGTTGGGTGAGAAGACGCATCGGTTCGAACCGGGTTCTCGACGCGAATAGGAACTGCCGTAGCAGTTGCAGGCGACCGGACGCTCACTCCGCCGTCGGCTCGAGCGAGACGAACTCGAGGCCGTACTCGACGAGCAGCCGGTCCGCCCGGTCCGTCACCGATGGCGCGACCAGAATTCCACGAACGGCGGCGTCCGCGTGGAGGTCGCGCTCGAGGGCGTCGACGTACCGCCGAAGCTGGCTCACGGCGTCGGGACCGACGCGGCGTCGCTTGAGTTCGACGACGACCGCCCGTCCAGCCGAGTCCTCGCCGTAGACGTCGACCGCGCCCGCCGGCGTGTCGCGCTCGGTTGCAAGCGGCGTGAAGCCGGGCTCGAGCAGGTCGGGTTCCTCGAGAACCCGCCGACGGAGGTCCTCCTCGGTGCCCGACAGCGCGAGTTCGGTCTCGTCGGAGCCGGCGAACGCGGAGACCTGGAAGACCTCCTCGAAGCTGACGAGCAGGCGCTCCTCGGGGGTCGACCGGACGCTCTCGAGGAGGAGGAGCCGTTCACCGTCCTCTGCGTTCTCACACCACACTGCATGCTCACAGCCCGGCGGCTGCCAGTTGACCGGCTGCTGACCCTCGTCAGTGTGGACCAACGCCGCGCCGTCGGGCTTGAGCATCACGTGTCTGTCTCCCGTCCCGAGCCGGCTCGAGGCACGCCCGTCGTAGTCGACCGAGCATCGACCGAAAACCGTCACGAGTGCCTCGCGGTCGATGCCGTCGGTGATCGCATCTCGAGCGGCCTCGAGGGATGGGTACTCGAGCGTGTCGACACGAGCGTCCCGTTCGGAGCGCGTCACTGCCGTTTCGTACCCAGTCGGGACGTAAAAACGCCGCGTCACTTCGTTCCGTTCGAATCTGGTTGCGAGCTTTTAACCGTTCCCGCCCCCGAGCCGAGAAAGAATGGATACGAATCCAAGCCGTCGTCGCCTCCTCCAACTGGGCGGCGTCGGTGCGACCGCGTCGCTCGCCGGCTGTAGCCAGTTCGACATTTCCGACGACGAGAGCGCCGACCCCGAGACGGAGTCGGAACTCGAGGTCGGGGAAGAGCCGGATATCGACCCCGAGGACGGATTCACCGCGCTCGTCCAGCCCGATCAGGACGAACTGCAGGCTCTCGAGATGGAGATTATGGAAGCGGTCGAAGCGGGTGAACTCAGCCAGATGGAAGCACAGGAGGAGTTCCAGCAGCGACAGGCCGAGCTAACCGCCGAGCGAGCCGTCGCGTTCGAGGACGACGTCGCTGGCGACGACGACCTCTCGATCGAGGCCGGAATCGCCGACATAGGCGCGTTCCTGCTCGATGGCCCCGACGAACGGCTCCTCGATACGCTTCGCGACAGCGAGGTGAACGGCCTGGTTCCAGGCGAGGAGTACGCTCAGATGCTAGAACAGCAACAGGCAGAGACCGTCCCGGTTCCGGAGGAAGACCCCGACGCCGATCCGGACGACGACTGATACGGATTGCTGGAACGGTTTACCGGCGCAACCGCCGCCGGATCGGGGTTGCGCCGTCAATGACTTACAGTAAACCGTATGAAACGGACTGCATCGAGTCGGTAACAGTCGACGCGATCACTCGAGGGCGAACGGGCTCTCGCGTTCGGTCCAGTTCCAGCCAGGAATTCGTTCCTGGAATCCGGCTGCGAGAGCGGCCTCGAGGTCGTCTACTCCTGCGTTTTCGTCGGCGTCGCCGTGGACCTGTAGGTCCGCGTAGTGGAAGGTCGCCTCGCCGAGCGTCCGCAACGGCTGGGTGCCGGCGATCGTCGCGGCCAGTTCTCGGCCGAGCAGTTCGTCGACGACGAACCCGGGATAGTCGCCCTCGACGTCGAGGTCTCGGAGGAGAGCAGTCATCGCGGCCACGTTGACCGCGAGGTCGCCGTCGGCGAAGACGGCGTCTACCTCTGTGACGTACTGGTCGCGGGTGACGTGATCGACGTCGGTGTCGAATACCGCTCCGAGGTCGTCGCGGACGTCGTTGATGATGGGAACGACTCTCTCTGCGCGGTCGGCGATCCAGTCGCGTTCGGCGGCGACACGGGCCGGTGTAAGCTCCATAGCGGGCCTACGGAGCGGTTCCCCCTGTGCTTTGCGAAGGCTTTTATAGGACGCGAAGAATAGGCTCGGGTAAGCGGGTTCTCCCTGGAATCTTCCCGCACGGACCAGGATAACCGACCTGGGAGCGTCTTCGTCACGGCACTACCACAGAACGATTCGGGATACGAGACGTACTGCGTCACTCTCGACTCGGGTATCCGCCGGACGCATGCTCCCCGTCGGAGAGTTCACGCAAGCCACATTCGGCGACCTATGAGTACTGTAGAGCAGCAACTTGACGATCTGGAAGCAGAGATCACGAGCGAGTTACCGAGCGATATCTCGGTCTCCTCGGTGAAATACGAAGGGCCGGAACTGGTCGTCTACACGCGCGATCCGAAGAAGTTCGCCCAGCAGGGCGACCTGATCCGAAAGCTCGCGAGCAAGCTCCGGAAACGGATCACCGTCCGCCCCGATCCGAGCGTTCTCTCACGACCCAACGAGGCCCGCGAGGAGATCATGGGTGTCATCCCCGACGAGGCAGGCGTTACGGACCTCGACTTCCACGCCGACACCGGCGAGGTCGTCATCGAGGCCGAGAAGCCGGGCATGGTGATCGGTCGCCACGGCTCGACGCTTCGCGACATCACGAAAAGCGTCGGCTGGACGCCCGAAGTCGTCCGTACGCCGCCGATCGAGTCCTCGACCGTCTCGAACGTCCGTAGCTTCCTCAAACAGGAACGCGACGAGCGCCGGGACATTCTGGAGAAGGTAGGCCGGCAGATCCACCGCGAGGAGATGTCCGACGACGAGTACGTCCGTATCTCGACGCTGGGTTGCTGCCGCGAGGTCGGACGTGCTTCCTTTATTCTCTCGACACCCGAAACCCGCATTCTCATCGACTGTGGTGACAAGCCCGGTGCCGAAGGGGAAGTGCCGTACCTGCACGCACCCGAAGCACTCGGCGCTGGACCGGAGACGATCGACGCGGTCGTGTTGACACACGCCCACCTCGACCACTCCGCGCTCATCCCACTCCTGTTCAAGTACGGCTACGACGGACCGATCTACTGTACCGAACCCACACGCGACCTGATGGGACTGCTCACGCTCGACTATCTGGACGTCGCGGCCAAAGAAGGACGAACGCCGCCGTACGACTCCGAGCAGGTTCGCGAGGCGATCAAACACTGCATCCCGCTCGAGTACGGCGACGTCACCGACATCGCGCCCGACGTCAAGCTCACCTTCCACAACGCAGGACACATTCTCGGCTCGGCCGTCTCGCACTTCCACATCGGCGACGGACTCTACAACGTCTGTTTCTCCGGTGACATCCACTACGAGGACACCCGCCTGTTCAACGGCGCGGTCAACGACTTCCCGCGCGTCGAGACGCTCGTCCTAGAGTCGACGTATGGCGGTCGCAACGACTACCAGACCGATCAGGAGGACTCCGAGGAGAAACTCAAGAAGGTCATCAACGAGGCATACGACCAGGACGGAAAGGTCCTCATTCCCGCGTTCGCCGTCGGGCGCTCCCAGGAGATCATGCTCGTCATCGAGGAGGCGATGCGGGAGGGCGACATTCCCTCGATGCCGGTCCACCTCGACGGGATGATCTGGGAGGCGACCGCGATCCACACGACCTATCCCGAGTACCTGCGCGACGACCTCCGCGATCGAATCTTCCACGAGGACGAGAACCCGTTCCTCGCCGAGGAGTTCAACCACATCGACGGCGGCGAGGAGGAACGACAGGACGTCGCCGACGGCGGTCCCTGTATCATTCTCTCCACCTCGGGTATGGTCACCGGCGGTCCGATCATGTCCTGGCTCTCCCACATCGGCCCCGATCCGGACTCGAAACTCGTCTTCGTCGGCTACCAGGCCCAGGGAACCCTCGGTCGCCGCATCCAGAACGGCTGGGACGAGATTCCAACGAACGAAGTCGGTGCCATGGGTAACGAAGGCCGTGGCACCCTCTCGCTGAACGTCGACGTCGAAACCGTCGACGGCTTCTCCGGCCACGCCGACCGCGCCGGCCTCGAGAACTTCGTGAAGACGATGAACCCACGCCCCGAGAAGGTGCTGTGTGTCCACGGCGACGAACGGTCGACGCAGGACCTGTCCTCGGCGCTGTACCACGACTACAACATGCGGACGTTCGCGCCGAAGAACTTAGAGACGTTCCGATTCCTCTAGGTCCCGATCCCGATTCTCCGATCTGTCGTTCGAAAGGCAAGCGGATGCAACCGGGAGCGAACGAAGTGAGCGACCGGGCCGAGGAATCCCTCGAAACCGCGGCTAAGCCGCGGTTGAGGGGGTGACACTGGCTTTTCATCGACGTTTTGCCGAGCGAACGAGCGAAGCGAGTGAGCGCAGCGCAAAAGGTCGGTTAGGACAACTGCTTCGACACCCACTCGAGGTTCGTCGCGAGCACGGCGAGTGCGAGCGCGACGAGCGAGAACAGGATGAGGAACGTCGAGACGACGCTGACCATCGGGTCGAGTGCCTGCCGGATCTCCGTCCAGGCCAGGACGGGGATGGTCTGGGTGTTCGGCGTCGAGAGGAAAAGCGCCATCACGAACTCCTGGAGGCTGATGATAAAGGCGAGCAGGGCACCGACGAAGACGCCCTGTTTGACGTTCGGTAGGACGACGTGGACGAACGCCTGGACCGGTCCCGCGCCGAGGTCGTAGGCGGCGTCTAGCTGTTGCCAGTCGAACCGGCTGAACACCGATCGCATCACGAAGTAGACGAGCGGCGTCGCCCACAGCGTATGTGCCAGGATGAGCGTCGTGTACGACCCTCGAAGCCCGAGTTCGCTGAAGTACATCAACAGCGTGATTCCGAGGATCACCGGCGGGATCAACAGGGGGATCAGGACCAGTGGACCGACGACCGTTCCGATCGTACTTTCGTCGTCGAACTCCTGTCCGAACGCTGCCAGTACGCCGAGGACGGTTGCGAGCAACGCTGTCCCGACGCCGACGACGATGCTGCTCTCGAACGCTGTGAGCCAGCGAATGCTGCCGAAGAACTCGCTGTACCAGACCAGCGAGTAGCTCTCCGGCGGGAACGCAAGCCGGCCGGACGCCGCAAACGACGTCACGACGACGACCAGCAACGGGAGCAGTAGCAACGCGAACAACGCGGCGTAACCGACGCGGAACGCGGCGGTCTCGAGGGTTTCTCTATGCAAGGTCGAATTCACCTCCGAAGCGGTTGAGGACCGCGAAAATCACAGCAACGCAGACGAACATCAACAGGAGCATGACGACCGACAGCGCGGCTGCAAGCGAGTAGCGCATGTCGCCAAGCATCAGTTCTTCGGCGTGAACTGCGAACGTGATGTTGTTCGAGAGCAGATCCGGTGCCGCGTACGCTCCGACGCTCCAGGCGAAGGAGATCACCGCCGCGACGATGATGCCCGGCATCACCTGTGGCAACACGACTTCGAAGAACGACCGTGGTCGGCTCGCACCGAGGTCGCGTGCGGCCTCGACGATCCCCCAGTCCATCGTCGACAGCACGCTGTAGATCGCCAACACCGCGTACGGAAGGACGATGTACAGCTGGCCGACGACGGCGCCGACAGTCGCGGGGACGAACTGGATCGGCTCCGAGAGGACTCCAAGCGACAGGAGCATGTCGTTGACCGTCCCGCTCGGCGCCAACAGCGGATTAAACGCGTAGGTCCGGATGACCAGCGTCGTCAAAAGCGGCATGACGACCGACAGCAACAGCAGCGACTTGACGAGCCCGCTCGAGCGCCAGATGGCGTACGCGTAGAACAGCCCGATGACGACCGAGAGTATCGTCACGATCACGCCGAGCTGGAACGACTCGAAGATGACACTCAGGAGCAGGCCGTCGGTGAAGACTTCGACGTAGCTCTCGATCGACCAGGTTCCTTCGGCGTAGACGTGGTCTGTCGACCCTTCTGCGAAGCTGATCCGAAGCAGAATGAAAAACGGGACGACGAAGACCAGCAGTTCGAACGCGATAAGCGGCGCCATCAACAACAGCGCGCGGTTCGAACTCGAGAGTGTCGACAGACTCGGCACGGCGGCGCTGATCGACTGTGGGAGAGTGGTGTTCGTTTCCGTCATCGCTACAGGGTAACGCGCGTTCCGTCGGTGCGAAACGCGAGGACGTCGCTGCCGTTCCACTCGATACGGATGTCGTCGCCGACTGACAGCGACTCCTCCGTCGTGTCGGTGCGTTCGACGAAGATCGACGTGTCGCCGACGGAGACGGAGTACCGGACCGTCGAACCGCGATAGAGGACGTTGTCGATCGTCCCGATGGCGGCGTTTGCCGCGTCACCGTCGGCCAGCACCTGTCGCTGGCCGTCGTCAGCGGTCGTCCGCTCCATCGAGAGGATTTCAGGTCGCAGCGACAGCGTCAGCTCCGTTCCCTCGCTCAGGTCGTGGTCTCCGTCGGCCGGTATCGTTATCTCGCTGTCGAGTTTCGTCTCGACGACGACGCTGTCGGGTCCGACGGCGCTGACCGTCCCGTCGACGAAGTTCGTGTCGCCGAGGAACCCTTCGATGAACCGATTCCGGGGGTTCTCGTAGATCTCGTCGGGGTCGCCGACCTGAATCAACTGCCCTTCGTTCATGATCCCGATGCGGTCGGCCAGTGTGAACGCCTCGTCCTGGTCGTGGGTGACGTGGACGAACGTCTCCTCTAGGTCCTCGTGGATCTCCCGGAGTTCGATCTGCATGTCCTCCCGGAGCCGCTTGTCGAGGTTCGACAGCGGCTCGTCGAGCAACAGTACGTCGGGGTTGACAGCCAGCGAGCGGGCAAGCGCAACCCGCTGTTTCTGCCCGCCGCTCAGGTTGGTCGGGTCCTCGTCGCCGTAGCCACCCATCTGGACGCGCTCGAGCATCTCCTCGGCGCGCTCCTGGCGTTCTTCTTTCGACACGCCACGCATCTTCAGCCCGAACGCGACGTTCTCGAGCACCGTCTTGTGCGGGAACAGCGCCCAGTCTTGGAACACGGTGGAAGTGTTCCGGTCGTAGGCCGGCTGATGGGTGACGTCCTCGTCGTCGATTCGGATCGATCCAGCGGTTGGCGTCTCGAGGCCGGCGATCATCCGCAGCGTCGTCGACTTGCCGCTGCCGCTGGGCCCGAGCAGGCACAGCAGTTCGCCGTCCGCTATCTCGACCGAGACGTCTTCGACCGCGGTCGTCTCGCCGTACTGTTTCTCGAGTCCCTGCAGCGTGATTTCGGACATTGGTCTGGCTCGGTAGCGTTAGGACTGCTGTTGCATTCGCGAGAACTCGTCGGAGAGGTCGTCGCTGTACTCCGCGAGTTCGCTCCAGTCGGGGAATTCGACCGTCCGTGCTTCCTCGTCGGTCGTCGGCAGGTCTTCCTCGAGTTCGGCGGGGTACTCGATGTTCTCGTTGCTGAACATCATCGGGTGGTGCTGGGCCCACTCGGACTGGACGTCGGCGTCGAGCAGGAAGTCGATGAACTGCTCGGCCTCGTCCTGCATCTCGGTGCCGCGGACGACACACCAGTTGTTGATCCAGCCGGTGGTCTGCTCGGGCATCGTGTGGCTGAGCCCGTCGTAGTCGTCGATGTCGAAGGCCGTCTGGTCGTAGTACCACTGGGCGACGTCGATGACGCCGTTTTCGAAAGCCTGCCAGATGTGTTCGCCGGTGGACGCCCACTCTTCGACACCCCAGTTTTCGATCCGCTCGAGGACGTCGTCGTGGAGGTCCTCGTCGTAGATCTCGCCGGCACCGTCTTC
This sequence comes from Natronobacterium texcoconense, assembly GCF_900104065.1. Lineage (NCBI taxonomy): Archaea > Methanobacteriati > Methanobacteriota > Halobacteria > Halobacteriales > Natrialbaceae > Natronobacterium > Natronobacterium texcoconense. The sequence continues at coordinate 811,144 of NZ_FNLC01000002.1, forward strand.
TTCGTCCATACCGATCGCGGCGGCGTACATCGGGTACCACCAGAAGCCGGTGTCGATCCCGACGCCCTCGCTGTTCTGGACGGCGTCCGAAGAGAGGTCGGCCCACGTCTCCGGATCGACGTCAGCGTCGTCGCGATGGATGATGGTACACGGTGCGCCGTCGACGGGCATCCCGTACTCCGGATTGCGGATCTCCGTGAAGAAGTCCATGATCTCGTCGTAGTTCGAGATGTTGTCGACGTCGATCGGCTCGAACAGGTCGTCCTGGCGGCCGTAGTAGTAGAAGTTACCCTCGGCGACGGTGACGTCGAACGGCGGATCGTCCGCCGGCGCGTTCCGGATGTCCTCGAGCACCTCGTCCCAGCCACGACGGAGGTCGATCTCGACGTCGTGTTCCGATTCCCACTGCGGAACGAGGCCTTCCTCGAACCGGTCGGCGTAGTTACCGCTCCAGACCATCACCCGTAGTCGGTCCGTCGAATCGTCGTCGCCTGCGAGCATCTCCGCACAGCCCGCAAACGCGCTCACGGAACCGACGGCCGTCGTCGTCAACAGCCGTCGGCGGGAGGTCGCGGAACGGTCGTTCGATTTGGCACCTCTCTCGCTCGTCTCTGCATCCCGGTGGGGGTCTGCAGCCATCGTGCCCCGGTTCTACCCCGACACTTGCATAAAACGGTTGTGAATCTGCAAAGACATTTCTTTCGGGAGACACGAACGTCGAGATCGGCTGTGCGGCGGCTACTCCGGCCGATACAGTCGGCCAACCGTGAACTCAGTTGGCGTTTCGGTATTTCGCGTCAGCTCCTCTCTTCGGTTTTTGGCCTTCAGGTTGCCAGCAATCTATCAATTTTCACACATACAAGATAAACAATGGGATCCGGAACGGCGGGCAGAGAGCAAACCACGAGAGTCAGCTGGATCGACGACCGCAGCGAGAAGTACGCGTCAATCCCGAACGAAATCCGACGTCACTCGAGCGTCTCGGCCGGGTCGACGACTTCGCCCGTCGCAGGGTAGACCCCGACCTGGTCACAGCGATCGCCCATCGGACAGGCGTCGGGGTCCTCGAGACAGGCGGGTTTCCGTGCCGTACAGTACTCCCGGCCGAACTGAATCGTCGCCGTGTGACCGAAGCCACACTTCGCCGCCGGCACCTCCTCCTCGAGGACCTCTCGGACGTCTTCGTGGTCGGCGTCGGGCGGCGCGATTCCCAGTCGGCGATAGATACGGTAGACGTGGGTGTCGACGGGGAAAACGCCGGTCCGACCGCCGGCAAAGAGCAACACGCAGTCGGCGGTCTTGGGCCCGACGCCGCGGACCTCGAGCAGCGTCTCGCGGACGGTCTCGGGCGCTTCCTCTTTGACGAACTCGTCGAAGGCCGCGGCGGAGCCAAACTCCGCGACGACCCACTCGGCGGTCGCGACGAGAATTTCGGACTTCTGGTTGTACAGTCCGGCCGAACTGATCGTCTCGGCGAGCGTCGACTGTTCGGCGTTGGCGAGCGACTCGGCGAGGCCGACGTCCGGCGCGTCGTACCGCTCGATCAGCGCGTCGTGGGCCGGCTGGCTGGCCTTGTCGCTCGTGTTCTGGCTCAGGATCGTCCGGACGAGACAGGTGAAGGCGTCCCGTCCGCCGTAGCTTTTCTCCCAGTAGAGCTCGCCGAGGCGGTCGACGACGCGTTCGGCGCGAGTGTCGGCAGTTGCGGGATCGAATTCGGCCGTGGCGCCACCGCCCGATTCGCCGCCGCTTATGTTGACCGACGGCTCCGGATCCTCGCTCATATCGGTGCTGAGGGCTCGCGGACTATTGTTCTTCCTCTCTCGAAGGAGTCAAAACGACGCCAGAACGATCGAGACGAGAGAGCAGATCTTATCGCCGACGACGCGTTGGATCTTCGATCTTGCAGGCGAATTTCTCATCACATTCCGGACAGACTGCCGATCGATCGTAGCCGTCGTTGACCGAGCCGATCTTCCCCCTCGTTCTGAGTACCTTTCTATCGACGTCGATCGAGACCTTCTCCGAGCAGTGTGGGCAGATAACTTTCTGTCTCATACAGAGGCGTATCTACTATCGGACAATTACCTTTACGGTATCTATGGACTTATTGATCGTTTCGTGTTTGAAACATTAATGGTTGACAGGATCGGTTATTCCTGGCGTGAACTCACTCGACGGTGATCGTCACCGTTGCCTCCGCGCCGTCCGCAAGTGCCGCAACGAGGTCCCGGTCGAATCCCTCCGCGGCGAACTCGGCCTCGAGCAGGATCGTCCGGTCGTCGACGTACTCGCTCGTACGCCCGACCGCGCTGCGGTCGTTCGTGAACTCGAGGTGGGGATCGCCACGGCCTGTAACGCTCTCGACGTGGCCGTCGGCCTCGATTTCGACGGTGATCGTCGCATCGGTATCCTGACACGCTGCGACGAAGTCGGGATCGAAGTCGGACGGAGCGCGATCGGCCTCGATCGCGAGAATACAGTCACCCGCCGGCGTGAGATAGTCGTCGGTCGTCACTTCGAACGTGCTCGCGTGTTCGGCCCGGACGTTCTCGTGGCCGCGAGCGTGGATCACTTCCTCGAGTGCCATCGTACTCGGGGGTACGTCCGCGCCGGGAAAACGGAATCGAACTCGCTACACCAGACTTGCGCCGTCGAAGTCGCCGCGACTGTACTCGACGTCCATCAGATCGAGAATCGTCGGCGCGACGTCGAGCAAGTCCGCGTCGTCGATGCTCGCTTCGGGGTGGTCGATATAGAGCGCCGCGTCGTCGAAACTGTGCATTCCGTTTCGTGGACCTCCCGTGAACACCTCGGAGTCGGCCTTGAACCCGGACTTGAGGTCGAATCCGGGGTTGGGGATCGCGACCAGGTCCGGCGCGATGTCGTCGTGGTCGCCACGGAACGCCGCCTCTTTCTCGACGACACGGTCGACGACCTGTCGACCGTCCGGCCCCTCGAGGTCGAGGATCGCGGCCTTGAGTTCGTCGCGTACGTCGTCGTACTCCTCCTCGGAGACCGAACCGCGGGGCTCTCGTCCCTCGAGGTTGAGGTAGAATCGGCCCGGGATAAAGGAGTAGGCGGTCGTTTCGTCGGCGATGTCGGCCAGTTCTTCGGGGTCGTCGGTCTCGAAGGAGAGCCACCCCTCCTCGCGGAGCCACTCGTTGAAGTGGACCTCGTAGTCGAGGCTGGTAAAGCCGTGGTCGGAGGCGACGATCATCGTCACGTCCTCGGGCATGGCCTCGCGCAGTCGTCCGATGTAGTCGTCTATTTTCTGGTAGAACTCGAGGAACTCGTCTTTGTACTCGCCGTCTTCCGCATAGTCTTTGAACAGGAAGTGGTTGACCCGGTCGGTCGTCATGAAGACGCCGAAGAAGAGGTCCCAGTCGTCCTCCTCGACGTACTGTTTGAACGCCTCGAACCGGGCGTCGACCGTGGCGTGTGCGTCCTCGATGAATTCGGCCTTGTCCTCCTGGTGGCCCAGTTTCGGATCGACGTCGATCCGATACTCGATGTCCTCGAGGTACTCGCGGAACGTCTCCGGGTGTGCTGCCTTCTCGAGGGCGGGGGAGAGAAAGCCAGAGACCATCCGCTGGAGGTTGCGCTGTGGCGGGAACGTGACGGGGACGTTCATGACGGTGGCCTGGCGACCGATTTCCTGAACGCGATCCCAGACGCGGTCGGCCTGGACCTCACGGCCCATCGGAACGTACGTCTCGTAGGTGCCGACTTCCCGGTCCTGGAAGCCGTAGACTCCGGTTTCGCCGGGGTTCATCCCGGTCGTCAGCGCGGGCCAGCAGGCGCTGGATTCGGGCGGAACGATACTCGAGATTTCGCCCGCGGAGCCGTCGTCGGCGAGCGACGCGATGTTGGGGAACAGATCTTCGTTCTCGGCGAGGAGACTGTACGGCACGCCGTCAATTCCGATAAACGCGACGCGGGGTGCGCCGTCGCCCCGCAGCCGATCGAACAGACCCATAGAGGCCCGTAGACCGACCGTACACAAGAAGGTTCGTTTCAGAACACTCTTTTGAGAAGCGTAGCAGCGCCACAGCTGACGGAGCAAGAGATCGAGTAGCTACTCGTTTCGGTCGGCTTCGGGATCGAAGTTCGTCGGGACCACGGTGAGGTGGGCCATGCCGACGCCGGAATCGGCTGGCTCGTCGCCGGATGCGGGCGTACGTGGAGACGGGTTGCTGGCTGCCATGACGTACGGTCGTACGCTCTACCGCCCAATAAAATTACTCATGCTCATAACTCATCGGCGGCGGAGCCGTACATAACCACTGCGTATCCGGTCGGTGAAAACGAACGTCGGCGGTCGACGTTACTCGAAGTGCTCTTCGTAGAGATCCTGGGCGTGTTCGATCGCGTCGTAGGCAGCCTGACGGTCCTCCCAGCCCAGTGTTTCGACTTCCTTGCCTTCCTCGAGGTTCTTGTAGGTCGCGAAGAACTCGTCGATCTCGTCGCGCTGTTGCTGTGGAATGTCCTCGAGATCCTCGATGTGGTCGTACCGGGGATCTTCGCTAGGGACGGCGATGACCTTGTCGTCCTGTTCGCCGTCGTCGTCCATCTTCATCAGGGCGACGGGACGGGCCTCGATGATGCAACCGGGGAACGTCTGGTCCTCGACGAGGACGAGGACGTCGAAGGGGTCCTCGTCGTCGTAGTACGACTGCGGGATGAACCCGTAGTCGCTCGGGTAGTGGACGTTGCTGTGGAGCACTCGATCGAGGACGACGCCGGGGACGTCCTTGTCGTACTCGTACTTGTTGCGCTCGCCTTTGAGACACTCCACGACGGCGTAGATCTCTTCCGGCGGGTTCGGTCCAGTTTCGAGGTCTTCCCAGAGGTTGACCATATACCGGAAACACCGCAGTCGATCAAAAAGTACTTTCGTAATCGAGTGTCAACAGTACTTGATGGCAACCAGACAACCAACGATGATCGTTCGGACGTGGCTGTCCGAAGAGTCGACGCCGGCGAACCCCCGTTGCCGGTCACGACGTGTATTGGTTGACAAGTCTTAAATAGTCTGGTGACATTTGCACAGGTATGTCAGAGGCACAATCAATCACCGGCGAACAGAGTATCGCGCGCGAGCTCACAGCGTTCCAGAACAACATCCTCGTCATCCTCGCCAAGGAGCCAATGTACGGCCTGGCGATCAAGCGAGAACTCGAGGACTACTACGGAACCGAAGTCAATCACGGCCGTCTCTACCCCAACCTCGACGAACTCGTCGAACTGGGACTGGTCGAGAAGAGCGAACTCGACAAGCGAACCAACCAGTACGAACTGACCGACGACGGCTACGATGCCGTCCTCGACGGCGTCCGCTGGACGCTCTCGAACGTCGTCACGGGCGACGACCGCGCGGACGAAATCCGCGACATCGTCGAGCAGAGCTACTGATCTACCGCTCCGGAACGGGTTCACCGACCGTTTCGTAGATCAGTTCGATCGACTCGTCGATCACATCCCGCTGTTCTTTCGACGGCCACGCGTTCCGTACGTAGTACTCCATCCGGAACTCCGCGAGTTCCTCGGCCGTCACCGACTCGAGTGGCTTCGCGTAGTGGTTGCCTACGAAATCCGCGAGCGCCGTAGCGTTGTCCCCGTGGACGTCGCCGTGGTGCTCGCGGACTTCCGCGACGATTTCGCGGTTCCGGGCGTCGACCTCGTCCCAGTCGTCCGGATCCTCCGTCCCCTCGAGCGGAATCTCGACCGCGCGCGAGGTGTCTTCGATCCGGTCGGTCCTGATAACGCCGTCCTCGGTCCATTCTCCGGGATGGAGGACCAGCACGTCGTCGCCGTCGTCCTCACGGATGCGAGCGGTGAACTCGTGGTCACTCAACAGTTCGTCGCGTCGCTTCGCGTGTGCCTCGGCCTCGTTTTCGTCGACTGCCGTTCGCTCGAGTCGCGTGAGTCGTTCGGCCTCCTCGACGACGTCGTCGGGGAGGGATTCGGTTTCGGAAGATTCGGTCGACTCGCTCATAGCGGATCGTTCGTCCGCGAGCGTTTTGCAGTTGCTGATCGACGCCGATCGCTCGAGTTCCGGAATCAGCCGTCGAGTGCCTCGTTCGCGAGTTCGTCCGCGCGCTCGTTGACCTCGCGGGGGACGTGTTCGATCGTCCACTCGCCGAACGCCGAGAGCAGTTCGTGGACGGTCACGCGCTTCTCGCGGAGTTCGGGATTGTTCGTGTCGTACTCGCCGCGGACCTGCTTGACGATCAGTTCGGAGTCGCCGCGGATCTGGACTTCGTCGTAGCCGTAGTCGCGCGCGGCCTCGAGAACGGCGATCAGTGCCTCGTACTCGGCCTGGTTGTTCGTCGCGCGGCCGATGCGTTCGCCGCCCTCGGCGACGATGCCGTCGCCGGTGACGATCACCCAGCCGATACCTGCAGGGCCGGGATTGCCGCGGGAGCCGCCGTCGAAGTAGAGGTGTGCTCGCCCGCCGCCCTCGCGAAGCAGGGCCTCGAGATCTTGCGGAGCTCCGCCCTGGATCACGACCTTGTCGTCGTAGGCGACGGCCGTCGCATCGCCGCGACTCGCACGCCAGCGTTCGTGGTCCGTGTTTCCGGATTCGACGGGGATACCTGCCTCTTCGAGCCGAGAACGGGCCTGCTCGACGTCACACTCGATAACCGGCATTCGTAGCCGTGATCCGGCAGTTCCGGATAAAGTCTTTCCGGTTTCGGATCGTAAACTCCGCTTGTGAGCGCCCGTATAGCCTGTTTTCGGCGATTAACCTTCTACGGGCGAAAACAGTTACCCAAAGTTTATATATGCTGGTGTTACTACTATAAAAGTGCGATGACACGGTCCACCCGCCAGCGGGAGCGCACGCGTGAGACGGACGAGACCGAGGATCAGGAGGGGGTAAAAGCCTGTCCCGAGTGTGAATCGGACAATCTCGTGAAAGACTCCGACCGGGGTGAGCTCATCTGTGAAGACTGTGGGCTCGTCGTGGAGGAAGAAAAGATAGACCCCGGTCCTGAGTGGCGGGCGTTTAACCACCAGGAACGGCAGGAAAAGTCCCGCGTCGGCGCGCCGACGACCCAGACGATGCACGACAAGGGACTGACGACGACGATCGACTGGAAGGACAAAGACGCCTACGGTCGCTCTATCTCCTCGAAAAAGCGCAGCCAGATGCATCGGCTGCGAAAGTGGCAAGAGCGTATTCGAACGAAAGACGCCGGCGAACGAAATCTCCAGTTCGCACTGAGCGAAATCGACCGGATGGCCTCGGCACTCGGTGTCCCACGGTCGGTGCGGGAGGTTGCCTCGGTGATCTATCGCCGCGCACTCAAAGAAGACCTCATCCGCGGCCGTTCGATCGAAGGCGTCGCGACGTCGGCACTGTACGCCGCCTGTCGAAAGGAAGGTATTCCACGAAGTCTCGAAGAAATCTCGGAAGTCTCACGCGTCGAACGAAAAGAGATCGGTCGGACGTATCGATACATCTCGCAGGAACTCGGCCTCGAGATGCGACCCGTCGACCCGAAAAAGTACGTCCCGCGCTTCTGTTCTGAACTCGAACTGTCCGAAGAGGTCCAGACCAAGGCCAACGAAATCATCGAGAAGACGGCCGAGGAAGGACTGCTCTCGGGCAAGTCTCCGACCGGATACGCCGCAGCCGCGATCTACGCTGCGTCGCTGCTCTGTAACGAGAAAAAGACCCAGCGTGAGGTCGCAGACGTCGCGCAGGTTACCGAAGTGACCATCCGGAACCGGTATCAGGAACAGATCGAAGCGATGGGCATCCACGGCTAACGCAACCGCTCACCGTCACTTTTTATCGCGCCACAGACGGCTACCGACGGGTATCGTCCGTCGGTTTCTGTGCCCTTCCGTCGGTGATTCGCGAGGCGTCGACTATAGTAGCCACTGCACACCTGATCGCACAGTAGTCGTGCGATCAGGTGTACATAGTTGCAGTTGTTACGATACGTGCCACGAAAAGTCGGTATCCTCGACGGTGACAGGACTGGCTACCTCTTTCCCGTCTCGACGGTGAGAAATCGTCCCGTCTCCGACTACTCGTCCTGTCCGACGCTGATGACCTGCAACAGCGAGTAAACCGGCACGCCGTCGATCTCCTCGAGCCCCTGCTTGTCGGCGAGGACGACGCAGGCGAGCGGTTCACCGCCTTCCGTACGAATCGCTTCGACGGTTTCTCGCATGGTGGTGCCGCTGGTGATGGTGTCGTCGACAATGTAACACTCGCGGTCGCGGATGCCAGCGAAGTTCCGGCTGAATGTACCGCCGAGTTCCTCGATATCGTCGTCGTCCCACTGGTGTTTCGCCGGAGTGTAGGTTCCGAGGTCGGTCTCGAGTTCGCTCGCGATGAGCGTCGCGATGGGGGCACCGGCTTTCTCGATGCCGATCGTCAGGTCGACGTCCTCGCCGTGTTTGGCGAGCAGGTTAGCCATCGCCGACGCGACGAACCCCATCCGTTTGCTGTCCCGACCGATCGCCGACCAGTCGACGTGGATGTCCTGTGGGCCGGTTCCCCCTTCGACTGTCTGGCTTGGCTGGCTGGTCGGCTGTGGCGACGCGCCGCTGCGTTCGACGAGCCAGCTTGCAGTCTCCCGGGAGACGTTCAGTTCGTCCGCGATTTCGCCCTTCGAGAGCCCCCGGTCTGCGAGTTCGGCGGCACTCTCGATGAGATCGTCGACGTTCTTCATATACTGTCGGTTCGGTCGCCATTTTTATAGGCGTGTCGTCGTGTGCAAACACCGCGCTACCGGGACCGGAAACGATTTTTCGTCGGCCGCTGGCTGTTGGTACCATGGAACGATACGACCTCGTCTACCGGCTCTACGACGAGTACGACACCGAGACGTTACGCGAGTACCAGGAGTTCGTCGACGTCTTTCCGGCCGTCGACTCCCGGGTCGCCCTCGAGCACTGGCAAGACGCGACCGAGGAACTCCAGGACCGAAAGGACGAGATTCGGGGCGACTTCGCGGCCGGGGAGACCTTCGCGGAGGTAGCCTCGAGAGCCGACCGCGACCAGGCCTTTACCGCGCTGGATCTCGAGGCGAAGTACGGTCGGGCGGTGAACGTCCTCGTGCTCGACGTCGACGAGACGCTCCGGTCGGCGGGCGGCACGGACAACGAGATTCCCCGCGAGACGCTGCACGTACTGACGGAGTTTCACGAGGCGGGCGTCCCGATCGTCATCTGTACGGGCCAGACCCTCGAGAACGTCAAGGGCTTTGCGATCCAGGGGCTTGGAAGCGAAATCGTCCACTCCGGGAACCTCTCGATCGTCTACGAGGCCGGTACCGGCGTCTTCACGCCGGGCCACGGCGCGGAGACGAAGCAACTCCTCTACGAGGATCTGGACGAGGAGATCCGGACGGTCTTCGACGCCGTTCGCTCCCGCATCCTCCCGGAAGCCCCCGAAGAACTCCGACGGGGCTGTCACCTCCAGGGCAACGAGTTCAACGTCACCCTCAAACCGAACTACGAGACCGGCTCCTCGAACGCTCGCGAGGTCATCGACGAGGGACTGGTCTACCTGATCGATCTGCTGGCCGACGCCGTCGGATCGACGGTCGGGACCACAGACGCCCCCGAGGGTGAATCAGTCGTCGACTGGACCCGCGCGTTCTACGCCGCACAGGACCCCGAGATCAGGGCCGTCCTCGAGGGCGAAGGTGCCTATCCCGACCTCGAGGCCGACGACGTTCCGTCGGCACTCGCGTCGATTCTCGAGCGTATCGACGTCGCCTACTACGAGGCCGACGCGGCCGAGATCGGCAGCCTCGAGTTGAACAAGATCGTCGGGGTCGAGCGGGCACTCGAGGTACTGGGGGTCGACGACCCGTTCGCGCTCGTGATGGGCGACTCGAAGAGCGACCTGCGCGTGATGGAGTGGGTCGACGAGAACGACGCGGGGATCGCAGCGGCACCGGAACACTCCTCGCAGGATACGTTCCAGCACGTCCTCGAGACCGACGAACTCGTCTTCGATCGCGGCAAGAGCGTCGACGTGCTCCGGACGGTGTACGCGCTGAATCGGCTCGTTCGACTCGACTAACTCCGTTCCAGGCGTCGACTGCATGGTCGAATCGACTTAAACGACTGGAACATCAAGGCCTGCCGGTCAACGGCGTTCGAACTGACGATTCTATCACCGCGAGTCCAGTTACGAGCGTCGCATACCCCCTCGACGTGCGGTCGCGTTCGCGGCTCGGTCCTGATTCGAAGTCGATCCGGATCGGTGATAGTATGAGATGGTCCGCCTTCCAGAGTTACCACGACGGCATCGGGTACGAATCGGCGTCGATAGAATCCGGTCGTGACGACGGCCGCGGCGACGACCACGTCGACGAGGTGATGGTCGGATGACGACGGTCGCCGAACTCACACTCCCAACCGACGAGTTCGCCCTCGCAGAGACGTTCCGGCGACTCCCGGAACTCGAGGTCCGCGTCGAAAGCGTCGTCGCCGAAGGACCGTCGAGGACGACGCCGCTCGTCTGGTTCTCTGGCGTCGACACGGCCGATCTCGAGGCGACCCTCGAGGCGGACCCGACCGTTGCGGAGCATCGGCAACTACTCGAAAACACCGACGACGACGAGTGGCTCTACCGACTCCGCTACGGTGAATCGGTCAACTCCGTCTGTCGGGCGGTCTATACCAACGGCGGGACGGTACTGGGAGCCAGGGTCGTCGACGACCAGTGGACGCTTCGCCTGCTGTTCCCGCTTCGGGAGGAACTGTCCGACGCCGTCTCCGATATTGAATCGAACGACGTCCGGATCGACGTCAGGCGGATGGTCGAGGCCGGAGGAGAGGAAGGCCTCGAGACGACGGCCGCGCTCACCGAACCACAGCAGGAAGCGATCGCCGAGGCCTACCGACAGGGGTACTACGACGTCCCACGCGAGATCTCGCTCGAGGAACTGGCGAACGAACTCGACATCTCACATCAGGCGCTGTCGGAACGGCTCCGGCGGGCCAACCGCGTCCTCGCGAGCGAGCAACTCGAGGAGGCAGCAGGCGAGATGGTGACCGAGTGATCGAATCGCTCGCCTCGACAGCGACCGAAGTCACTATTCCGCCACCGCCCGTATCGGTCTCCATGAGCGAGTACGACGCCGTCGTCTACGACCTCGACGGTACGCTGGTCGACCTGAACGTCGACTGGAACCGCGTCGCCGAGGACGTTCTCGAGGTGTACGAGACCGAAGACGTCGAACCACCGAGCGAGAATCTGTGGGACCTGCTCGGATACGCCGACGATGCCGGCGTTCGATCCGAGGTCGAATCGACGATCGCCAGCCACGAACGCACGGGTGCCGAGACTGCACCCCGGCTTGCCCACGCCGACGAATTACTCGAGCGGACGGTCCCGGTCGGCGTCTGTTCGCTCAACTGCGAGGCGGCGTGTCGGATCGCCCTCGAGAAACACGGCCTGGCCGAACCCGTCGACGTCGTCGTCGGCCGGGATACGGTCTCGACCTGGAAACCCGATCCGGAGCCGCTGCTCGAGGCAGTTCGAACGCTCGGGGCCGATCCCGAAGAGACCGTGTTCGTCGGCGATTCGGAACGCGACGAGGTGACTGCCCGGCGTGCGGGGACGGCGTTCGAGTACGTCTGATACTGTCGGACGACGGGGCTGTCCCGGAACGACGGCAGTGAACTCGCGACCGACCGCTCACGGACTCTGTCCGGTATACGAGTTACTCGTCGCGACCGTGCTTGCGTTTCGCGTATGCAAACACCGCTATCGCGACGACCAGCCAGACGACGGCACCGACGCGAACCGCGAACTCGGCTCGTGCGGCCCAGGTAGTGAGTTCGAAGGGAATCGACAGCATGGCGACGATCGGTGCACCGACGAGGATCGTCAGCACGAAGGTGATCTGCATCACCCAGCCGTAGTCGACTCCCTCGGGATCGATCGTTTCGACGGGCTCTGGCACGGCTGACAATCCCGACGCATTCGTCTTAAGCGTCGCGGGTTACGCGTTCGGTCCAGTCGAAGAACAGTGATGTTTAATCGTCGGAGACGAATTGGTAGCTATGCCCACCGTCCGGGATCTGAGAACGAAAGCAGGGGAGGAACCGATCACGATGCTGACGGCCTACGACGCACCGACGGCCGGAATCGTCGACGATGCGGGCGTCGACGTGGTTCTCGTCGGCGACAGCGTCGGCAACGCGTCGCTGGGCTACGAGACGACCATCCCGGTCACCGTCGACGACGTCGCCCGCCACGTCGGTGCGGTCTCGCGGGCAACCGACGACGCCCTGGTCGTCGCCGACATGCCGTTCCTCTCCTTTGGCGTCGACGAGAAAGATAGCCTCGAGAACGCCGGACGGATGCTCAAGGAGGAGGGTGCCGAAGCGGTCAAAATCGAGAGCGGTCCCCATACGGTCGAGCTTACAGAGAAGATGGTCCAGCTGGGCATTCCGGTGATGGCTCACCTCGGGTTGACGCCCCAGCACGTCAACCAGTACGGCGGCTACCCGCGCCAGGGAACGGACCAGGACGCCGCGGAACGCATCCTCGAACTGGCACGGGCCCACGAGGAGGCCGGCGCGTTCTCGCTCGTACTGGAGCACGTCCCGTCGAACCTCGCGGCAGAGGTCACCGACGCGATCGACATTCCGACGATCGGAATCGGTGCGGGTCCCGACTGCGACGGACAGGTGCTCGTGGTCGACGACGCAGTGGGCCTGAGCGAGTGGTCACCGTCGTTTGCAAAGCAGTTCGGGTCAGTCCGCGAAGAGATGGAAAACGCCGTCGAGGAGTACGTCACGTCCGTCGAGTCCGGCGAGTTCCCGGCCGAAGAACACAGCCACGAGGAAGCCGACCTCGAGGACATCTACTAGTCCCGTTCCAAGCGTCGACTGCTGAGCAGAACCAGATGCAGTCGTTCGGTTCTGCTCGGCAGTTCAAGCTTGAACCGCCACTAGAGGAACGTCCGAACGGCCTCGTTGAACGGCTCCGGCCGCTCGAGCATCGCAAGCTGTGCGGCGTCCTCGATCGCGACGATTTCGGCGTCAGGTATCTCGTCGGCGAGGAACTCGTGGAACCACGGCGGCGTCAGTCGGTCGTACTCGCCGTAGACGACCAGCGTGGGGACGTCGATCTCGGAAAGTCGATCGCGGACGTCGAACCCGTGACAGCTGTGGAAATCCCGGCTGGTCACTTCCCGTCCGGAGTCGTACATCGCTTCTTTCGACAGCGTCACGACGTCACGGTCGGGATCGTGGAAGAAACAATCCCGAGCGTGGAGGAATTCGACTGCACGATCGAAGTCGGTCTCGAGCCACGAAAGCAGGTCCTCGAGCACTCCCAGCCGTGCGCCGGTGCCGGTCAACACGACGGCATCGGGGCGGAACGAACGCTCGAGGAGTAACTGGAGGACGACCGCGCCGCCTAACGAACTCCCGATCAACGTCCGGACATCGGTTTCTTCCACGACGGCGAGGACGTCGTCGACGTACGCGGACAGCGTCGCGTAGCCCGGACTGGCGTCGATGTCCGCGGAGTCGCCGTGGCCGCTGAGATCGAGTGTGACGAGCGAGTGGTCGTCGGCGAGCGAGTGTTGTCCCTGCCAGAGATCGCGATTACCGCCGGTGCCGTGGACACAACACACCGACGGATCGTCGCTTTCGCCGACGATTTCGTAGGCCGTTTCCCGGCCGTGATGTGTGACCCTCTCCATACTCGTGCAACGACAGGAACAGGTATAAAGACTCGACTGCATTGCACGCTCTCGAGAAGTAATACAGACCGTCTCATACGGTTTACTGTAATCATTTCCGGCGCAACCGCGACCCGAGCGGCGGTTACGGCGGTACATCGTTACAGCAATCCGTCTCAGTCGGCGCCGATCGTCACGGCCTCGTCCGCGGCGTTCCGGAGTGCGTCGGACCGACCGTGTGAACCCGGAGCGATCGCGACCGTTTCGATGCCGACGGTCCCGGCGTACTCGAGGACCGGCTTGAAATCTGTGTCCCGGGAGGCGACCGCGAGACGATCGATGGTTCCGTCGCTTGCGAGGGCGGTCGCGTCGACGGCGAGTTTGACGTCGACGTCGCCGCTGGTGACGATCACCTCGAAGCCGCGGGCTTCGGCGGCCTGGATCAGTCCCGGCGTCGCGTGTTCGTCGAGGTAGAGTCGGATAACGCCGACACGTCCGAGATCGGCTGCGGCCTCGCGGAGGTCGTTCAGGTCGACGTCGAACTCGTCTCTGAGGACGTTCGGTCCGTCGACGAACAGCCCAACCGTCGGTTCAGCGTGTAGGTCGGGCGCGAGACGAGCCCGAACGCGATCGAACATGCAAACCGGTAGCCGAGGCCACGGCATAGGTGTAGCGAAACGCGGTCGTCGGGGCGACTGCAGGACAGACGAAGTGAGAACCCGGTTGCTCTCCTGTAGCCGTTCTCGGCGGCCGCGCATTCGCGCTGGGTCTTCGAGGTTCGGCAACCCCCTCCCTTCTATCCCGGCGCCGTCTGCCGAAAACAGAATGCTGGTTTATCTGCCCGAATTCGTTCCCTCAATCGCGACCTTCACTTGTTTCTCCCTTATATCCAAATGATATTATGACTAACCAGAGAAAGGTGAATATTTGATTGAATAAATGGTCTTGAGTTCGCGAAGATTTTAATAATTTCAGGAATACCTGACTGTCACCACATGCCACCAGATGGCACCCCCACTCCCGACCGACGATCCGTACTCAAAGCCGCTGGCGCACTCGGTGCGTTCTTCGGCTCTACCGGCGTCGCGGCTGCCGACTCCGACGAGGAATCGGGCTCGCGAGGAACGGAACTGCTCATCGGCGTCTCGCCGGACGTTTCGGACGTCGAAGGAGCGGTTCAGTCGTCACTCGGCGGTAGCGGTCGCGTCGTTCACAGCAACGAGGCAATCCACTACGCCACCGTCGAACTCCCGGCGAACACACCGGAGGAAGCGAAAGACCGAATCACCGACGCTTTCGAATCGATCGACGAGATCGAGTACGTCGAAGAAAACGCCACGCTCGAGTCGTTCACCCGGCCGAACGATCCCCATTACAGTTCCCAGCACACGCCCCAGCAGGTCAACTGTGAGGGTGCGTGGGACGAGACGTTCGGCCACTCGGACGTAACGATCTCCGTCGTCGACACCGGAACGGCCTACGACCACGAGAACCTGGCGGAAAACGTCGACGACCGGATCGGCGACGACTTCGTCGGTCGCGGAAGCGACCCCTACCCCGTCAACAGCAACGAGACCCACGGGACGGTCGTCTCCGGGATCGCCGTCGGCGGCACCGACAACGGGACGGGACACGCCGGCGTCTCGAACTGCTCGATGCTGAGCGCCCGCGCACTCGACTCGAGCGGCCGCGGGTCGCTGTCGGACATCGCCGACGCGATCCAGTGGTCGGCCGACCAGGGCGTCGACATCATCAACCTCTCGCTCGGTAGCTCGAGCGGCTGGCACACGCTTCGAAACGCCTGTCAGTACGCCTACGACCAGGGCTGTCTCCTCGTCGCGGCTGCGGGTAACGCCGGCGGGAGCGTCGCCTATCCAGCGGTCTACGACTCCGTGATCGCAGTCTCGGCACTGGATTCGCGCAATCGACTGGCCTCGTTCTCCAACCGAGGCCGCGAGATCGAACTCGCCGCGCCCGGGACGAGGGTCCTGTCGTCGACGCTTGGCGACAGCTACACCCGCGCGTCCGGAACGTCGATGGCGTCGCCCGTCGTGGCCGGCGTCGCCGGCCTCGTACTGTCCGCGTATCCGGGGCTGGACAACGAGTCCCTGCGGGAGCATCTCCGACAGACCGCGACGGACGTCGGCCTCTCCTCGAGGGCGCAGGGCTATGGCCGCATCGACGCCGACGCTGCAGTGAATACGGTTCCGGACGGATACGAACCCGAAGAGCCCGAGGAACCCGAAGACGACGAGGAAGAAGACGATCTAGACGACCGCGACGACCACCTTCTCGCGTTCGTCACCGATCCCGACGCTAGCCTCGCGAGTTACGAATTTACGGCCGACGGACCCGTCGAATTCGCCGACGCACCGTACGAGAGTCCCTCCGGCGGGAGCATCGAGGGTGGGACCTTCCAGGCAGAGGACTTCATCGAGGAAGACGACGGAACGTGGCACGCCGGCGGCGTTACCGGTGGCGGACACGGCGACGCCTTCTGGGTCGACGGCGCCGTCACGTCGATCGAGATCGACGACCCCGACGTAATGTGGGTCGAACTCGATGCCGAAGAGATGAGTCCTGCAGCGATTATCGACGAGACCGGCGGCGGAGATGACGAGGACGAAGACGACGAAGACGACGACACCGGCGAGTGTGGCGACGAGACGGCCACCGCACGGGCCGAAGGCTCCCTCTCCGGCGGCTGGTGGGGTGGAACCGACAACTACACCTACTCGCTGCGGACGGCCGATCCGTGTTCCGCGACGCTCTCGCTCGAGGGCCCCGATAGCGCCGACTTCGACCTCTACGTGACACTCGACGGGAACTCTCCGTCGCGCTGGAACTACGACGAGGCGAGTACCGGCTCCGGTAGCGACGAGGAGGTCACCGTCGACCTCTCCGGCGACGAGCAGATACGCTTCCAGATCCACGCGGCCGACGGTTCTGGCGAGTACGTCGTCACTGTCGAAGAACAAGGTAAATAAACGAGGGTCTTCCAAGACTCTCCGCGACGACCCATCTTCTGTCCGGACTCGAGCCATTTTTCGACGCAATCGTCGACATCGAGCGGAAAACAGCATCCGAGTTTACGGTTCGCACACTGAGAAACACGAGCAGGTTTTTCTGATGGAAACATCCATTAGTTATTTTCCTTTCCCCATTCACTGATCCTATCAATAACATATTAAATTTCGTGGCGTTTCATAACGTTTTAATCTACCTTCATGGATTGTGATATCGCACCATGTCAGAAGGTGGCAGTCCACAGTTCGATCGGCGATCAGTACTGAAAACGGCTGGCGCACTGGGCGCTTTCCTCGGATTCAGCGGCGTTACGGGTGCGACTCCCGGGCGTGAACCGGGGCCGAAGAAAGACGAACTCCTCGTCGGCTTCGACGATTCGGTGTCGAACCTGCAGGCGACGGCCGAGCCGAAGATTCCGAGCAGCGCCGAAATCGTCCACGAGAACGAGACGCTCGGCTACGTAGCCGTCGAGTTCCCCAGCAACGCCGCAGACCGGGCGAAAGAGAACTTCAAGAAGAACGTCCTGGGCGACCGCGATATCGCCTACGTGGAGGAGAACGCAACCGTCGAGGCGTTCTACACGCCGGACGATCCCCTCTACGGAAACCAGTACGCGCCACAGCAGGTCAACTGCGAGGGCGCGTGGGAGACGACGCTCGGCGATCCCGGCGTGACGATCTCGATCATCGACCAGGGGATCCAGTACGACCACGAGAACCTCGCTGGCAACATGGACGACAGCGTCTCGAACTACGGATACGACTTCGCCGGCAACAGTAGCGATCCGTATCCCGCCACCGCGAGCGAAGACCACGGCACCCACGTCGGCGGCATCGCCGCCGGCGGCACCGACAACGGGACGGGACACGCCGGTATCTCGGACTGTTCGATGCTAAGCGCCCGCGCACTCGACGCCAGCGGCGGCGGCTCCCTCTCGGACATCGCCGACGCGATCCAGTGGTCGGCCGACCAGGGTGCCGAGATCATCAACATGTCGCTGGGTGGCGGCGGCTACTCGAGCACGATGGCAAACGCCTGCCAGTACGCCTACGATCAGGGCTCGCTGCTGGTTGCCGCGGCCGGTAACGACTACGGCGGCAGCGTCTCGTATCCGGCGGCCTACGACACGGTGATGGCGGTCTCCTCGCTCGACGAGAACGAGAACCTCTCGAACTTCTCGAACCTCGGGCCCGAGATCGAACTCGCCGCACCGGGCAGCAACGTGCTCTCGGCGGTCAACTGGGGCGACTACGACTCCTACTCGGGGACGTCGATGGCGTCGCCGGTCGCCGCGGGCGTCGCCGGGCTGGCACTGTCGGCTCACAGCGGCCTGTCGAACGAGCAACTGCGCAGTCACCTCCAGAACACGGCAGTCGATATCGGGCTCTCCGACGACGCACAGGGGTACGGCCGCGTCGACGCCGACGGCGCCGTCAACACCGATCCCGACGATGACGACGATGACGATGACGACGATGGAGGCAACGGCGGAAGCGAAGAGTCGACGATCACGGATTCCCTCTCCGGTTCCTGGGACAGCGACTGCTGGACGTACGGCTGGGAGTTCGACGATCCGGGATCGGTCGTCATCGACCTCGAGGGGCCGTCGAACGCGACGTACGACCTCTACGCGAACGAGCGCGACACGTGTCCGACCACCTCGGACTACGACCACATCTCCTACACCTGGGGCAGCGACGAGGAGATCGTCATCGAAAACCCCGACACGTCCGCGGACCTGCACGTTCTCGTCGACGCCTACAGCGGCAGCGGCGAGTACACGCTGACGGTCACCGAGTACGATAGCTAGACCCAGCCGTTCGAACCACCTTTTCCGGCTCGTTGCCGTTACCGTCCGCAACTCGTCCGACGGAAAGACATTACTACCCCCGGAATGTCATCCCAGGTATGCCGCTTCAGACGCCGCCGTTACGCCGGATCCACGACGACCGTGGTGCGAAGTTTACGGAGTTTGGCGGCTGGGACATGCCAGTCGAGTTCGACTCGATCCAGACGGAACACGAGGCCGTCCGGGAGGACGTCGGTATCTTCGACGTCTCCCACATGGGTCAGATCCACGTCACCGGGCCGGACGCGACGACGCTGATGCAACGGCTCACCACCAACGACGTGAGCCGTCTCGAGATCGGCGACTCCCAGTACGCCGCGATCACGAACGAAGACGGTATTATCATCGACGATACGGTCGTCTATCGGCTTCCGGACGAGGACGGAGAGGCGACCTACCTCTTCGTGCCGAACGCCGGGACCGACGAAGCGACGCACGAACGCTGGATCAGCCACCGCAACGACCTCGACCTCGAGGCGACCGTCGACAACCGGACCGACGAGTACGCGATGTTCGCGGTCCAGGGGCCGAACGCACCCGCTCTCGTCGAGGAGGTGGCCGAGGAGTCGGTCACCGACCTCGAGCGGTTCAAAGCCCAGTACGCGACGATCGACGGCGTCGACTGCTGGACGGCACGGACGGGCTACACGGGCGAGGACGGTTACGAACTGATCGTCCCGTGGAACGAGGCCGAACGGATCTGGTCGGCCTTCGACTGCCAGCCCTGCGGACTCGGGTCCCGCGACACGCTGCGACTCGAGGCCGGCCTCCTGCTTGCAGGCCAGGACTTCGATCCCGAGGACAATCCCCGGACCCCCTACGAGGCCGGAATCGGCTTCACGGTCGACCTCGAGACGGAGTTCGTCGGCCGTGACGCCCTGGCAAAAGTCAAGGAGGAGGGCATCGAGGAGGAACTGATCGGCTTCCAGTTGATCGATCGTGGCGTCCCGCGACACGGCTACGACGTGACGAACACGGACGATCGTGTGATCGGGACGGTTACCAGCGGCACGATGAGTCCGACCCTAGAGCAGGCGATCGGCTTCGCTTACGTTCCGGCCGAGTACGCCGACCCGGGGACGACCCTGCAGGTCGTCGTCCGCGGGCGGTCGAAAAAGGCAAGAGTTGAAACCACACCGTTCATCGACACAGCATAATGAGCTTCGACATTCCCGAGGACCGACGGTACCAGGAATCGCACGAGTGGGCAGCAGAAACCGACGGCGTCGTCCGCGTCGGCATCTCCGACTTCGCACAGGACGAACTCGGCGACGTCGTCTTCGTCGAACTTCCGGACGAAGGCGACGACGTCACCCAGGACGAGGAGTTCGGCGTCATCGAATCGATCAAGGCCGTTTCGGACCTCTATGCCCCCGTCAGCGGCGAGGTCGTCTCGATCAACGAGGACCTGTTCGACGCGCCCGAACTCGTCAACGAAGAGCCGTTCGGCGACGGCTGGATGCTCGAGATCGAGGCCGACGACACCGACGAACTCGAGAACCTGCTGTCGGCCGACGAGTACGAAGACCAGATCGCCTGATCGGTCGGCGATCACCGACGTTTCTATGGGAGCCACAGCACCGTCAGTACAGTCGACTGCGCTCGTCACGGGTTTCGACGCCGTCGCCCTCGCGTTGCTTCTCCACGTCTGGCTCGTCGTCGTCGGGTTGGCAGTCTGGAACGACGATGCCCGGACGGGGGTGGCCTGGGTCGACCGGCGTGTTCACGTAAGCACTCGACTGTACGCCACGTTGCTGTTCCTCGCGGTGCTCGCCGTGTGGCTCCCGTTCGCCGTCGGCCAGTACCCGGTCGGTCCGGCCAACCCCTTCGGGCGTAGCCGAACTGCCTTTGGGACCTTCGTCATCGCCGGCTTGCTGGTCGGTGTCGGGTTCTACTTCCTCGGCGGCGTAGTAACGAATCTCCGGTCCTACGTTGCATTTCGGCGCAGTACACCGACCGACGCGGGCGAAGTCACGTCCGGTTCGGTGCAGGTCTCGGGAACGGTCGTCCCGCTCGAGGAGCCACTCGAGGCACCCGTAACCGGCGGCGAAGCGGTCTGTTACCGACTCTCCGCGACGCGAGTGGTCGACGACGATGACGAGCGACTGCAGGGGGACAGCGACTACCAGTTCGGCTCGACCTCGGCGGGAGCGACGACGCTCGACTCGGCGCTGGTCGACCAGACTACCCTCCTCGAGGAGCGACGGACGCCCTTTGCCGTTCGCGACGATACTGGCCGGGTCGTCGTCGATCCCGAGGGAGCTCAGCTCCGACTCGATCGAACGGCGTCGGAACCCGTTCCGGGTGACTCCCGACCGTCCGACCCTCTCGCGACGCATCTCCTCGAGTCGAGCGACCTCGAGCCGACAGACCGGAACCGGATCTATCACGAGGAAGCGCTCCGGCCGAGCGAGGAGGTGACGGTGGTTGGTATCGCGAACGAACTGAGCGACGACGCCACCGAACCGACGATCACGGCCGGCGACACCGTCACCGAGTTCGTCGTCGCACCGGGCTGTGAGGAGACGACCGAGCGCCACTTCCGGCGAACGATCGCCGGCTGTTCGATCGCAGCCCTGGCCTCGAGTTCGGTCGGCCTCTCGATTCTGTCGTGGCTGGCCGGGCACGGCTGGTGGGTTCCATTGCCTGGAATCTAGAAAAACCGAGACTACTCCGACTCGACGGGCGTCGACCGATTGTAGTACACCATCACACCACCCGACACCAGGACGACGATGACTGCCCAGAGGATCCACAGTATCGCGTCGTCGACCGTGTAGACGACTGCGAGCGATAGCACGTAGACGACGGTCAAAACGAGCGTGTGACGTTCGGTTCGGCGCAACTGGAGCCCTTTCATCGTGATCGTCGTCACTCGAGGGTGACGAGGTGATCGAGCAGGTCCTCGAGCGGCTCGTTCGTCACGGCAAGCGAGTAGCCGTCGATACGCGCCAGATCCGCCGCGTGTGGCCACAGTTCGTCCTCGTCGATGCCGTGGAGGACGACGGCGTTCGGCGTCGGGTTGACGACCCGGAGCGCGACCAGCGGCGACTCGCCACGCGTCACGCCCGTGAAGACGAGTACGCGGTTCGTGCTCTGGCCGTAGAGCCGGAAGAACTCCTCGCTCGAGAGCCGGGTGATCGCCTGGATGCTGTCGATGACGGTGTGGCCGCTGATGCGGTCCGTGCCGCCGGTGGCGATCTCGGTCGCGTCGATGTCGTCGTACAGTTGTACGAGCGGGATCGAGGTCGCGTACTCGCGCAGGTCGTGGACGACGTCGCTGTCGAAGCCGGCGGAGAGGACGCGGCCGTACTGTCGGATGCGGTCCCCGCCACGGCGTTCGTCGATCGCAAGCAGCCCTTCGACGAGTCTGCCGACGACGCCGATCCCTGGACTCTCACGGCGGCCGCTCTCGTAGTCCGAGATGACCGACGAGGAGACGTCCAGTTCGCCGGCGAGGTCGGTCTGTGAGACGTCGAAATCTGTTCGCCACTTGCGCAATGTCGCGCCGGGGTCGTCACTCAGCGTGATCTCGCCGGCGATCTTCTCCGCGAGTTCGCGTTTCGGCCCGCGTCCGCCCATACAGGTCGGTAGCCCGGTCGACTCAAGTAGCTACCGGAGACGGTTCGTCGGGACCGAAAAGACAGTCGTCGGTTATGCGTTGTTCATCCGCTGGCTCTCCCGGTTGCCACATCGCTGACACTCTTTGACTCGATATGGCTCTCGCGAGTACCGTGCGTTCTCACCGGTTCCACCTTCGGTGACGATCTGTACGGAGACTTCGTGTAACGTGTCAACTTCGCACACTTCACACGGTTCGGTCATTCCGTTTGATACGTCATCAGTCGTTGCCATACCGGGGTATCACAGCAACACGTGATATATTACTGTCAGTGGCTTCGAACGGAGAGAACTGGTATATATAGGTCTTCTCACGAACTGAAAACACCCTCGAGAAACCGGCCCAGACCGGCGATGGCGAGCCTTACTGTAAATTGTCAGCAATTTCACCTTCAAATATGTTTTCTGCAGTTAAATTCTCCAATGGAGACGGAAACTTTTTGCTTTGAATGTCTCTAATAGCGAGATATGGATGACGAGTCCTCCATCGAAGAAATTCTCGATACGATCGGGGACGAGCACGCTCGGACCGTTCTCGCTTCGATCAGCCGTAAACCTGGCTCTGCGAAGGAGCTCGCAGAACGGCTCGATCTCTCCCAGCCGACGATCTACAGACGGATCGACCTCCTCGAAGAGAACGACCTCATCGAAGACCGAACGCTCGTCGCCGACGACGGCAACCACTACAAGGAGTACACCTGCAACTTCAACAGCACGGTCATCTCGCTCGAGGACGACGAGTACGACGTCCGGATCTTCCGCGAGGAGAACCTGCCGGATCGGTTCACACAGCTCTGGGACGAACTCGGTGCGAAGTGAGACACATGATCTCGCTCCCGTTCGCCCGGCGCCCCACGATGCGACACGACAGCAGATACGGTGACCCCAGATGAACGTCCTGATCGACACGGTCCTGATGATGATGCAGATGACCGTCTTCGCCCTCGCGCTCGGGCTTACGGTCATCAGCTTTCAATCGTACCGGGCGAACCCATCGAAACGCCTCGAGTCGGCGTTCATCGGCTTCGCCTTCCTCAGCATGGGCGTCGCGCTCACGACCATCGTCGCACAGCTCCCGTCGCCACCCGCCTTTTTCTACATCGCAGAGACCGTTCCCTTCATCGTCGGCTTCGGGATGCTCTACCTGTCGCTGTACCGCTAACGGCCGTTTTCGACTTCCTCGCGCTCGCGAAGGCGCTCGATTCGTTCCGCAAGCGGCGGTGTTTTCGAAAATAGGTTCCACCCTGGCGCGTCCTCGAGGTCGACGCCCGCCGCTTTCGCAGCGCGTTCGAACGCGTCGGCCAGCGTTTCGGCACCGACAGCGGCACCAGCACGAGCATCGGTGTAGTACCGGAGTTTCCGGGTTCCGAGGAGTCCGACCGCGGCGACAACGAGAGCCGCCACGAGCCCCGGAACCAGCGAGACCGAATCGGAGCCAAGCACGAGTAGAACCACGATCAGGGAACCCACGTATGGCGCTACCGAAAGCAGTTGTTCGAAATGAGTCGCCTGCTCGCGACGGGACGCGAGCAGCGCCGTCAGCGTCTCGTCGTCGAACGTCTCGAGTGCGGCTTCCGGAACGAACAGGAACCGACCGCCGGGCGCGCCGGCCACCTCGACCCTGAGATACTGATCGTCGGCCTCGACGATCCGAACGTCCCGGATCGACAGGTCGACGCGCTCGAGCAGCGGATCGATCCGCGCTCGTTCGTCGTCGGTCGGACGACGCGTCCTCGAGGAGAGTCCGGAGAACAACGGTGAGCCCGCCCAGGCCGCGATCCATAATCCGAAGAGTAAGAGGACGAGACCGACCGGTCCGCCGTCGAGTGCCGTTACGATTCCGGAGGCAAGCAGAAAGACGAAGACGAAGAGAACGGTCAGATACCGCAAGTAGTGACGCCGGACCGTCGGCACGTGGTCGACGCCCGGCAGGTCAGGGTCGGCACGGAGGATCGCGGTAATCGTCGCGCCGCTGACGACGATCGCTGCGCCGGCACTGGCGAGAATCGTGACGAGAGTATCCACGAACCCGTCTCCCGGTGCGAAGAGGCCGGCGTTACCGACGACCCAGGTCACGACGCCGGCGAGAAACCCCGTCGCACCCGTGAGGACGTTCGTCCAGCGGGCGGCGGCCTCGCCGGACCAGTTCCGGGCGAGTCGACCGTACAGGTAGCCAACGGCGAGCGAACAGACCGCACCGATTGCGACGAAAACCGCGAGCAAGGTCCATGAAACTGCGGTGACCAGCAGGGACATACGTGGCCGCTCGTAATGGGTGTGCTAATATATTACTACTCCAACGTATCTCGAGGCGGTAGCGTTGCCCGCGAGCGCGCTGAACGTCCTCTCGGCCGACCGGGACCGTGCCGTTCCCGGGCCGTCTCGCACACCCCTGTGACCGACGAGCGGAGCGGACGCCCCCAATAGTCGAACCCTCGAGAACGACGGGACGTGTCCGACTCGAGGTGAAACCGATCGGTGAAGAAACACCCCTCGTCGAACGCTTTCGGCGGTCGGTAACGAAATCGGCCCAGGGAACGCTTTTGATGGTATCCACTGTAACCGAAGCCATGGCCGACGTAGCGTTGGACGACCGCGGTCGTCTCATGCTCCCGAAGGAAATCCGGGAGAAATACGGTGAGCGCTATCACATCGTTCCGCTCTCCGACGGGATCAAGCTAGTTCCGATCGCGGACGACCCGCTCGAGGCGCTGCGAGACGAGTTCGCCGACGGCGAGAAGTCGGCTGTCGAACATCGTGAGAAGGGACGCAACACTGCCCTCGACGAAGCCGGCCGGTAACGCTCCGCAATCCCTAAACGCGACTCTCACCAACTACGTTTCAATGAGCGACTGGACCGAGAAGTACCGACCGACGACGCTGTCGGAGGTACGCGGGAACAACAAGGCCCGAGACAAGTTGAAAGAGTGGGCCGACACCTGGGACGAGCACCGGGATGCGGTGATCGTCCACGGCAGCCCCGGCATCGGGAAGACCTCCGCCGCCCACGCGCTGGCCAACGACATGGGGTGGCCCGTAATGGAACTCAACGCCAGCGACAGCCGCGGCGCGGACGTGATCGAACGCATCGCGGGCGAAGCCGCAAAGACCGGCACGCTCACGAGCGGCGGCGCGGGTCGACGACTGGTCATCCTGGACGAAGCGGACAACTTCCACGGCAACGCCGACTACGGCGGCTCTCGAGAGGTTACTCGCGTCGTCAAGGACGCCAACCAGCCGATCGTTCTCGTGGCAAACGAGTTCTACGACATGAGCCAGTCGCTTCGCAACGCCTGCGAGACGATCGAGTTTCGGGACGTCTCGAAGCGGTCGATCGTCCCCGTGCTGCGTGACATCTGCCGGCGCGAGGGCATCGAGTTCGAGGAGGAAGCTCTCGAGTCGATCGCCGAGGATACGAGCGGCGACCTTCGTTCGGCAGTCAACGACCTGCAGGCGGTCGCCGAGGAAGCCGAACGGCTGACCGTCGAGGACGTGGTGACGGGCGAACGCGACACCACTGAGGGAATCTTCGACTACCTCGATACGCTCATCAAGGAGGAAGACGCCGAGGGTGCACTGCGGGCGTCCTACGACGTCGACGAGACGCCCGACGACCTGCTGAACTGGATCGAGGACAACGTGCCGAAAGATTACGAGGGGGAGGAACTGGCTGACGCCTACGAGTTCCTCGCGAACGCCGACCGCTGGCTTGGCCGGGTTCGGTCGACGCAGAACTACTCGTACTGGCGCTATGCGACCGACAACATGACCGCTGGCGTCGCCGCGTCCCGACAGGAGCCGAAAGGCGGCTGGACCCGGTACGGTCCGCCGAGCTACTGGTCGAAACTCGGGCGGACGAAAGGTACGCGAAACACCCGCGACGCGATCGCCGAGCGGATCGCCGAGCGAGAGGGGACTAGCGTCGCCACGGCTCGTCGCGAGATCCTCCCGTTCCTCTCGGCGATGACCCATCACTGCAAGAACCGTGAACTCACCGTCCAGATGGCGGCCGTCTACGAACTCGACGAGAAGGAGGTCTCGTTCGTCACCGGCAGCGGAAAAGACACCAACAAGGTCCAGTCGATCGTCGAGGATGCCGAAGAACGGCGAACGGAAGCGACCGTCGAACACTCTGGCTCTGCCTTCTTCGGCGGCGAAGACGACGGAGACGAATCGCGAGACCAGACCGACGACGAGCCGACCGGAGACTCGAGCGACGACGAGCAAGCGACGATCGCGGCCTCGAGCGACGACGGTGGCTCGACGGAGGTCGAGTCGACGTCCGAGACGGGAGAGACCGACGACGACCAGTCGGGTCTAAACGACTTCCTCTGATCGCGGCCGATGGCTCCTCATCTATCAGGGTTCCGACCAGCGATAGTATTAGGTCGCTGAGCAGCGTCACTGGGTAGTGACCGTTATGACGACCGACCAGCAGCGCTGTCCGCTCTGTACGGAACAGTACGACGATCGAACGGATCTCCGGGTCCACCTCGAGGTACAACATCGGAAATCCGAGATCGTCTCGTCGCTGCTCGACCTCCACGGATCGTCCTATTTTGTGCCAGTGGAGGAGTCTGGGTCGGTTCCAGGCGATCGAGAGCAGCCGGTGCCGCCGGCCTGATTGACCGGTTTCCTCCAGCCTCAGTCACAACAACCCGACTTCTTCGCCGGCCGCCTGGAACGCCTCGAGACAGGCGACGACGTCGACGGGTCGATGCGTCGCCATCGGCGTCACCCGGACTCTGCTCGCACCAGTGGGTACTTTCGGCGGCTGGATCGGCGTTGCGACGACGTTTCGCTCCCTGATCCCGTCGGCGAGGGCGGTCGCGTCCTCCCGGTCGCCGACCACGACGGGGAGAATCTGGGAATCGCCGAGAACCTCGAACCCCATTGCCTCGAGGCCGTCCCGGAGGTGGGCGACGTTCTCCCAGAGTTGTTCGCGGGCATCGCTGTGTCGGGCGACGTGCAACGCCTCACTCGCCGTGGCAGCGGCCGTCGGCGAGAGCCCAGTCGAGGAGACGAACGATCGAGCGTCCTGAATCAGACACTCGATCAGCGCGTCGCTGCCTGCGACGTAGCCGCCCTGACTGGCGAGTGCCATCGAGAGCGTTCCCAGTTGAACGTCGATGCAATCCTCGAGCCCTTCAGCCTGGACGATCCCGCCGCCGTCGGCGTAGAGCCCGGTAGCGTGGGCCTCGTCGGCCAGCACCCACGCACCGAACTTCTCGGCGAGGTCACAGATCGACGAAAGCGGTGCGACCGTACCGACCGCCCCGAAGACGGTGTCAGTCGCGATCAGCCAGGACTCGTCGTCGTCGCCGCGTTCGGCTCGCGTCTCGAGTTTCGACCGCAAATCCTCGAGGCTACAGTGATCGTAGACGACCGTGTCGGCACCCGAGAGCCGACAGCCGTCGACGATCCCCGCGTTGTTCGACTCGTCGGAGAAGACGACGTCCGGCTCGAGTGCTGTGAGCGTGCCGACGTTCGCGGCGTACCCCGAGGAAAACGAGAGGGCGCGATCGGTGCCCTTGACCTCGGCCAGCTGGCGCTCGAGGTCGTGGTGGACGAGCGTGTCACCAGTGGCTGGCCGGCTCGAACCGGCACCTGTTCCGACTGTCGCGGCGGCCTGTCTGGCGGCGTCCTGTACTCGCTGGTCGGTGGTCAGCCCCAGGTAGTTGTTCGATCCGAACACCAGCACCTCGTCTGACTCGAGGACCGGTAGATCACCCTCCGGTGGCGGAGCGAAGTGACCCCGCTCGGCCACTCGATCCGCAGGTGACAACGTCCGTCGTCGCGCCTCGAGAGACGTCACCCGATCTTCGAGGTCGAACCCGCGGTCTTCCATTCGCGTGAACGGAATCCTCGGCGTGCTTTTATTCTCACGGTTCCGTTTTGTCGTCTATCATTGACAGAAATAGCGGTCGGATACAGTACACGAACGCGTCTACGGGTCGAAAACGGTAGGGAGAGCCAAAATACGTTCGTCTCGGCTGACGTTTTTCGCCGTGTTTCGATCGAGTCGTTCGCTGGACAACGTGATCGAGTCCGCCGATCGGACGAACTATCACGTGACTGATTAATTGTCGAACGAGTGTCGAATTAAATACTCGAAACGGCCAGTACACTAATATGGAAGTGCTCTAACTCATTCCGATTGGAATAATTCCAAAAGTTAAATACGTGTGAAAATGTAGTTCGGGCAAGCCGACCCATGACTAACAGTACGATCGACGACGAGACCGGGGACGGGGGTGGGTTCGACGTCGGCTCGAGCGGGGACGAACTGTTCGGCGGGATCGCGGAGGACTCCCAGGACGAGCCGGCAGTCGACGACTGGGCGACCGATCACGAGCGGGTCAGCCAGGCGGTGGAGGATCGAACTGCCGACTCCGTTTTCGGCGAACTCAAGGCAGACGTCGGGAACGATGCCGACGACGTCCTCGGCGACGAGAGCCCCGACGACATCATCGCGAGCGCGGACGAGCCGGAACCGGAACCCGAGTGGCCTGTCGGCGACGATCTCGTCGCCGACGAGCAGGAACTGGAAGCGCTGCTGTTGACCGGCCGAACGAAAGAACAGGAGTTCCTCTGGGTCGATCCGGCCGACGAAGACGCCGCCACCGACGCCCCATCCGCTCCGGAGGAGACCACCGAGACGGACGACTCTCAGGAGACCAGCAACGTGGACGACTCTCGAGACACCGATCCCGAACCGGCCGAGACGGACGAGACCACTGCAATCACACCCTCTGCCGGCTCGGAATCCCAGGAGACCGACGCGGGTCGATCGACCGACACACGCGAAGATGAATCCGCGTCAGATCGGCTCGAGGAGCCCGCAGGCGAAGCCCTCGAGTCGGAAGCAGGAACTGAAGTCGTCGATTCGGCGGCACCTCCGACAGACTCCTCGACCGGTTCAGCACCCGAGACCGACGAGCCGAAGCTCACCGCTGACATCGATCCCGATTCCGGCGACGAAATCGGGAGCGGCGACGAGACGGCGGATGCAGAAACCGACTCCAAAGCCGCCGAGCGAGACGACTCCCCCGGAACAGTTCGCCGGCTGCTGTCGCAACTCAACCCGTTCTAGCTATCTTTTCGGCCGTGCTCGTCGCTGTCGCTGACCGCTCTCTCGTCGACTCGAGACTCCGCGAAGGGATCATTCGTCGCCGACGTTGACCGTCACGACCGGAACCGGCGACGAGCGAACGACTCGTTCGGCGACACTGCCGATCAACTCTCGAGACGTCCCCGTCCGACCGGACGTCGCCATAACGACGATGTCGACGTCGTTCTCATCGATGCAGTCGAGAATTTCCTCGTGTGGGACGCCACGGACGACCGACGACTCGACCTCGAGTCCTGCCTCCTCGCCGCGCTCCGTGACGTCGGCGACGGCACGTTCGCCGGCGTCGAACAGCGAGCCGTAAATGTCCTCTTCGGCGTCGTCGTCGAGCGTGTCCCCGAACGCCGGCGACGATTCGACGACGTACTGAGTGTGCAGGGTCGCGTCGTACTTGTCCGCGAGGTCGATAGCGTGTGCGAGCGCGGTGTCTGATCCGTCCGAACCGTCGGTCGGTGCGAGAACTGTCTCGTACATGAACAGTCGTTCGAACAATCGACGTGAAGCGTTTTCGGGTATTACTACTCGGTAGGAACGAGCGACGAGAAACGAACGAGTCGAAAAAGACTGCGGTCGCCGGTTTAGAGGAACTCTTCGATGTGGTCGGCGACTTCCTCGGGGGTGTCACCGACCGGGACGCCGGCGTCGTTCAGGGCGTTGATCTTGCTCTCTGCGGTACCGGTACCGGAGCCGGAGACGATCGCACCGGCGTGGCCCATGCGCTTGCCCGGCGGCGCGGTGCGGCCGGCGATGAAGCCGGCGACGGGCGTGTCGACGTGTTCGTCGATGAAGGCTGCGGCCTGTTCCTCGTCCTCGCCACCGATCTCACCGCACATGACGATGGCGTCGGTGTCGGGGTCGTTCTCGAACAGCTCGAGGGCGTCGATGAAGCTCGTGCCGATGATCGGGTCGCCGCCGATACCGATCGCGGTGGTCTGGCCGATGCCGCGAGAGGTGAGGTTGTCGACGACCTGGTAGGTGAGAGTGCCCGAGCGGGAGACGAGACCGACGTTGCCCTCCGAGAAGATGTTACCGGGGAGGATGCCGAGTTTGGCCTCGCCAGGGGTGATGAGACCGGGACAGTTGGGACCGATGAGTCGCGTGTCGGTCTCGGAGAGGCGCTTGTTGACCTTGGCCATGTCCTGGGTCGGGATGCCTTCAGTGATCGCGACGGCCAGATCGAGGTCCGTATCGAGCGCCTCGAAGACCGCGTCGCCGGCGAACGCCGGCGGGACGAAGATGACCGACGTGTCGGCGTTCTCTTCTTCCACCGCTTCGTGGACCGTGTCGTAGACGGGAACGCCAGCAGCCTCCTGGCCACCTTTGCCGGGAACCGCACCGGCAACGACGTTGGTGCCGTACTCCATCATCTGTTCGGCGTGGAACTTGCCTTCCCCGCCGGTGATGCCCTGTACCACGACGCGCGTGTCGTCGTCGACTAGAACGCTCATTGTTCGTTCACCTCCTCAGCGTACTCGACAGCACGCTGGACCGCATCCTCGAGGGTCTGTTCGACCGTCACGAGGTCCTCGTTCAGAATCTCCATGCCTTCCTCCCAGTTCGTGCCAGCGAGACGGACGACGACCGGCTTGGGAATCTCGTCGAACTGCTCGAGTGCCTCGTTGATCCCGCGGGCGACCTCGTCGCCACGGGTGATCCCGCCGAAGATGTTGAAGACGACCGAATCGACGTTGTCGTCCGAGAAGACCATATCGAGCGCGTTCGCGATACGCTCTGCCTTCGCGCCACCACCGACGTCCAGGAAGTTCGCGGGTTCGCCGCCGTAGTGGTCGACGAGGTCGAGCGTGGTCATGACGAGGCCGGCACCGTTGCCGATGATACCAGTGTTACCCGAGAGACGGACGTAGTCGAAGTTGTACTCGTCTGCCTTCTGCTCGAGTTCGTCGCCGCTTGCGGCTTCCTCTTCCATCTCGGCCAGTTCCGGCTGGCGGAAGAGAGCGTCCTCGTCGACGTTCATCACGGCGTCGGCCGCGATGACCTCGTCGTCTGCCGTGATCATCAGCGGGTTGATCTCGACGTCGGAGCCGTCCTTGTTCTCCCAGAGATCGTACAGCGTCTTCAGGATGCTCGAGACGTCGCGGGCAACCGCCTCGTCGACGCCCGCGTCGTAGACGGCCTTGCGGGCCTGGTAGGGGTGCATGCCGAAGGACGGATCGACGTGTTCGCGTGCGATCGCGTCGGGGTCTTCCTCGGCGACTTCCTCGATGTTGACCCCACCCTTGGTCGAGACCATCGCGACGGGCTTGCCCTCGCCGCGATCCATCGTGATGCCGACGTAGAGTTCGTTCGTGAAGTCGACGGCCTCCTCGACGAGGACCTGCTCGACGTGGTAGCCCTTGAGATCCATTCCCAGGATCGAGTCGGCTGCCTCGCGAGCCTCGTCTGCGTCGTCGACGAGTTCGATTCCGCCGGCCTTGCCCCGGCCACCGACGTGTACCTGCGCTTTGACTGCGACTGGATACCCGATCTCGTCTGCCGCGGAGACGACCCCGTCGACGTCGGAGGCGAGTTGTGACTCCGGCGTCGGGATGCCGGCGTCGGCGAAGACATCCTTCGCCTGATATTCGTGTAGTCTCATATCCATTCGAACGGGCGTTCCGGCCTTGCTTAAATCCTGCCAGTTTCCGTTCGTCACGAACCGTCACTCACGGGACAAGCCCCCGTCGATTGCCGGTTCACGAACGATTGCGAACGACCCCGACCGAAGCGTTTGACTCGAGCGAACCCAAACGGTCGAACGCCAACCGCGACTCGAAGAGCGGATCGAACGCATGCTACCAACCCACGTCTCACGGCGGAGGCCCTGCCGGTGACGAACCCGACCGTCGCCCGGCCCAGCCAGTGGGTCAGCACGCTCGAGAACGTCCTTCGCGTGCTGGTCCACAGCAACCTCTTTATCTCGACCGCGACCACGAGCGTGGCGGTGACGACGATACTCCTGGCCGGCCTCCCGCTCGAGGCGCTCCCGCTTTTCATCGTCTTCGCCGCGACGCTTTTCGTCTACACGGTCAACCGGCTCACCGACATCGAGGAAGACGAACAAAACGTTCCGGGACGAGCGACCTTTACGAGGCGGTACGGGCGTCTCTGGCTGGTCCTGGGGTCGGTGCTGTATCTCGCTGCGTTCGTCACCGCGCTCGCGCTGGGACTCCCCGGAGCGATCTACATGCCGCTACCGCTGCTGGCAGCCGTACTCTACTCGCTGGTCGGTGTCAAACGCGTCTTCTTCGTGAAGAACCTCTTCGTCGGACTCGCCTGGGGGTTGATTCCGTTCGGGGTCGGCTACTACTACCAGCAGCCCTGGACGGCCGAGATCCTGTTTCTGGCCGGCTACGTGACCGCCATGATCACGGTCGCTGCAGTGATCTTCGACGTCAAAGACATCGAGGGCGACCTCGAGGAGGGAATTCCGACGATTCCCAACACCGTCGGTCCAGCCCAGACGCGAACGCTGGCACAGGTCGGTAACGTCGCCGTCGCACTCGGCGTCCTCGCTGTCGTGGCCGTCGGCGTCGCCGCTCCTCGTCTGCTGGTCGTGCTCGCGATGAACGTCTACGTCGCCGGCTACATTCCCTTCTCGACGCCCGACCGGGGACCGCTGTTCTACGGGTTCGTCGTCGACGGCGAACACGTCTTTCTGGCGGCCGTCGTGATCGGTCTCGAGTGGCTCGTCTGGTAGTCGATCCGAGTTTAGTCCCGATCGGTCTCCGCCCAGTCACAGTCCTGGCACTTCCAGCCGGTGACGAACTCGGTGACAGAGGGCATGTAGCCGACCGTCAGGACGTCGCCGCCACACTCCGGACACTCCCGGTCGGCGTCCTCGATCGCCTCGGCCTCCATAACCGAGTCGTCCTCGATGAGTTCCGCGAGTTTCTTGGCCGTCACCATTCGCCCCTGAACGACGCGATTCTCGCTCACGTTCGAGAACGCGGGCCCGACCATCCTAAGCGTTTCCGGGATACTCGGCGACGACCCGGCGCGAACAACTCGAGAGCCCGGCCTGTAGTTGCGGGCACAATGGTATAGGAATCCCACTGCCAACGCTCCGCCATGGAAACGCGATGGGCGACGGTCGACGGCGTACGGGTTCACCTTCCGGAAGACGTCACCGCAGATCAGTTGCGGGAGAGACTCCACAAACCCGACGACGCCGTCCTGATCGGCGTGACGGGTGATCTCGTCTCCGTCGTACACGAAGAAGAACGCCCGCTCTCGGAACTGATCGCCGGTTGTGCCGATACCTACTACTTCAGACGGGATGGAGGCCTCGAGCGAGGCGACATTCCGGCGATGGCGGAAATCGAGACGGCGTTGGCAGATCCGTCACAGGACGAGACGACGTTCCAGCGACCGGACGTCAACCGCTGACGAACTACTCGACGGTGACAATCGATTGCTCCCCGAATTCGACCGTGACGTGGTGGCCAGCGTACGGAAACTCGATTCGGCCCGTTCGCTCCGTCCCAGACTCGGTCGTCGCGAACGCGGACGTCAACGCATCCGGATCGACCGCTTCGAACAACGGCGGTAACTCCATGGGTTCCGTGTTTTCGAGCGTAGCGACCGCCATTACGATGCGTTCACATACCCCGTCACTGTCTACCTCGAGGGTCTGAGTCATTGCTATCGTTGGCCACGCTCTCGCGTTAATATGTTTCGAATTTCTCATAGCCGATAGTAATCCCTACCGTCGGCAACTGGCTGCTACGGCCGTTCGAATCCCGGGTGTCGCCCAATTTTATGCTAATAGTCGCCATTACTCATACATAAACACTTGTCCACTTGAATTCCGTTTTACGGCCTCCAGATGTACAATTCATCCAATAGGCGGGAAAATATTGAAGTTATTACGACCCATTGTGTGTATCGGAGACTCATGGGAGAGAATATCACGCTCGAGCGAGTCGACGACGTCCCCGCCGAATCACGGATCTGTCACTACGACGAACTGGGTGAAGCGGCGAAAGAACGACTCCCCGCACTCACTGATGAGCCCGAATCGGCCGTCGGCGGTACCGTCGTCGACGGCTTCCACGACTGCGACCTGGTAAAGTACACCGACTATTACGAGATTTCGGTCCGCTGACTTCTGGTTCGGTCGCTCGTCTCGTCACGGAACACACCGCCTCGAGATCGAACCTGTCGCCGACCGGGACCGACACGAGATTCGACGGTCTCGTACCTTTAGTGTACTCGAGAGCGTACTGTCGGTACGATGACGACGAGTGATCGCGGATCCGTCCGAACGGCGTCGTCCAGCGCACAGCGGACGATCGGCCTTTCGGCCGGTATCGGAGCGTGGCTTCTGGTGTCGGGCGTGTTCTTTACCGGGACGGGCTGGATCGTCATCCACAACGTGCTGGTCGGCGGTGCCATCGCCGTTACCGCCTCCTACGCAGCGGCATTTCCGAACGGGAGTCCGATTCCAGTCCCGAGCGTCGCCGCGAGAGTCGTCGCCGTCCTCCTCGGCCTGTGGACGATCGCATCGGCGTTCGTCTTCGATCCCGTGGGAATCCTGTTCTGGAACAACCTGCTCGTCGGCGCCGCCGTCACCGTCCTGGGCGCGGCGAGCGTGTACACGAGCCAGCAAACGGCAGACGTCTCGTCGACGACCACGTAACGAACACCCCCAGCACTTACCGCTCATCGCGTGAAACGCTAACGCATGAGCACACACGTTCTCGTCCCGGTCGACGGATCGGCGGCTGCTCGAGCGGCACTCGAGCACGCCTGCGAACAGTTTCCCGACGGCCACCTGACGCTGCTGTACGTGATGGATCCGATGGCAGACTACAGCCGCCGCCGGTCGTTTCCCGGCTACCGCGACGACGACCAGCACACGAACGAACGGGAGAAAGGCGAACGCGCCCTCGAGGACGCACTCGAGGCCGTTCCGGACGATATCTCGGCCGAGACCGAACTCGAGGGCGGCGATCCAGCCAACGCGATCGTCCGATACGCCGACGACAACGACGTGGATCAGGTCGTTATCGGAAGCCACGGCCGAGAGTCCATCGCACGATTCCTGCTCGGCAGCGTCGCAGAGGCGGTCGTCCGCCGATCGGTAGCGCCAGTGACGGTCGTCCGTCCGGACGAGACCGACTCGAGTCGCTAACCCGGGAGTCCGACGAATCGCGTTTCCATCACTTCGTGGCCGACTCGGAACCGTTCACGAGCGCGAGCCACAACTCCTCGATCTCCTGGACGAACTCGAGAAAATCACTCGCCTCCATCGGTTTCTGGACGAAAAAGTCGGCCTCGAGGCCGTTGTCTTTCACGATCTCCGCCTCGGTTTCCGACCCCGTCAGTACGACGACTGGAATCTCGCTCACAAGCGGTTCGTCGTCTAACTCGGCGACGACCTCTTTCCCGCTCTTTCCGGGCAACTGTGGCTCGAGCAAGATGAGGTCGGGACGCGACGCCTCTTCGTACTCGTTTCGCTGGTGGAGGTACTCGAGTGCCTCCTCTCCGTCGGAAACGGCGTGAAAGTCGTTCAAAAACTTGGAACTCCTGAGATTCTCCTCGAATAGACGAGTATCGCCCGAATGTGGCTCGATCAACAGGATGTCGATCATTTCGTCGGATTCGGTGCTGCTCGAATCGTCTCCTGAACCCATACCTGCTAGTGAAGGCGGAAGCGTAAAACAGAAACTCTCGTCATATCGGGACAGTCGACGTTTCTGGACAGTCGAATCGAGAACTATTCCCGCCAGTACAGGACCGCAAAGAGGACGGCCAGCAGCGTTTCCGTGACGACCGAAACCAGCGCCCAGCGATCGTTCCGAAGGTGATTGACGACGACCTCGTGTGGTGCAACCCCGTGATAGTGGGGTTCGCGTCCGGGCAGGAATCCACCGTGACCGGTGAGATGCCACGCGAAGTAGCCGACGACGTACGTCATCATGAGCAAAATCCCGAGCACGTAAATCGGCTTCTCCAGAACACCGAATAGAACCAGATAAATACCGATGACGATCGCAATCGCCGACAGCACGAACGCAAGCGGGCGCGGATGGGTGACCAGCAACGTCGGATCCGCCGAGACCAGTATTATCAGTCGCTCGAGGCCGTGTTGCGGATGGAAGAGGTGTAGCCCGGCGACGATCAGCGCGAGTGCTCCGGCGACGTATCGGATCTGCTGGCTCGAGACGCGATGCTCGGTCACGTTGCAGTACGCACTGAGAACGTGAGGTACAAAGAAGTGCTCCGTCTGGGATTTGAACAACGCGAAGACGGTCACCTCGCTACGCTCGGCGCTGCGACTTCTCTCGTTCAAATCCCAGAGCGTGCGCTTCCTTCTTCGTTACGTCGTTCCTCAGAAGAGTGCTCCGTCTGGGATTTGAACCCAGGTCATCGGCTCGAAAGGCCGAAATGATTGGCCGGACTACACCAACGGAGCGTTCACGCACCACCTTGCGGGGCGCGTCTCGAACGCATTCGATGATTGCTCGGGGCTAATAAAAAACGTTCCGTTCCAGTGGCGTAGTGGCATGGGCTGACGTACCCGACTGGTGGCGATCTCCTCGACGAGAACCGCCGTCTTCTCGTACAGTCTACTGTACCGATTTCCCGGCGCAACCGTGAATCGGCTGCGGTTGCGCCGTCAATGACTTACAGTAGCCTGTATCAACGTTTTTGAACCACCGCCACGAGCCACCAGCCATGAGATACGTTCGATTCCGCGATCCTGCAGGTGCCGTTCGCCGCGGCGAGTACGAAGACGGTATCGCCCACTTCGCGAACGAGAGCTACGACCTCGAGAGCGACGAGATCGACGTCCTGCCGCCGTGTGAGCCGTCGAAGATCGTCTGTATCGGCCGCAACTACGCCGACCACGCCGACGAGATGGACTCGGACGTTCCCGATCGTCCACTCCTGTTCCTGAAACCACCGAGCGCGCTCGCGGGCCACGGCGACACCGTCACCGTCCCCGCGGGGAAAGACCGCATCGACTACGAGGCCGAACTCGCGGTCGTCATCGGCGAACAGTGCCGTCACGTCCCCCAGGACGACGCGATGGACGTCGTCGAGGGCATCACCTGCATGAACGACGTCTCGAACCGCGACGACCAGCGCCAGGAGAAAAACTGGATCCGCGGGAAAGCCTTCGACGGCGCCGCACCGCTCGGCCCGGTGCTCGCGACACCCGACGAGGTCCCCGAGGACGCCGCCGTCCGCTCGCGCGTCAACGGCGACCTGAAACAGGACGGCACCCGCGACCAGCTCATCTTCCCGATCCCCGAGCTGATCGCCGAGATCACGACCTACCTCACCCTCGAGCCGGGTGACGTCATCGCGACCGGCACGCCCGAAGGCGTCGGCCCGCTCTCCGACGGCGACGAGGTCGAAATCGAGGTCGAGGGTGTAGGGACGCTCGAGCACACCGTCCGCATCCCGTAACGACACTCCTACTCGACGGTGAACAGGTGCCCTTCCGTGGGCACGTCGAACAGTCCGATTCGCGCGCCCGCGTCGAGCCACGCGTGCCCGTAGGAGAACGATGCCAGGGCGTTGACCGGATCGTCGTGCTCGCGGAAGTGTCGTCCGTCCTCGAGATACGAGTCGGCCATCTCGTAACACTCCGCGGCGGCGTCGTACATCGGCGACCCCTCACGCGGCGCGATCGTCGCTTCCTCGAGCGCCTCCGCGAGTAGTTCGCCGTAGCGGTCTGTCTTCTCCTCGAGATCGGCGGCCATACCGGACGATCGGTGGTGACGGCCGTAAACGCGTCGACACGACGCAGTTCGCTCGTCGACCACTCTGCAGGGAACGCAACTCGTATACGCCACGTTTCCCTACACCTGAACAGAGAAATGAGCGACCAGCCTCGAGTCGAGATCTACACGAAGGAGGATTGTCCGTACTGCGACAAGGCCAAGGACCTCTTCGACAGCAAGGGAATCGAGTACGAGGAGTACAACGTCACGGGCGACGAGGAACTGTTCGAGGAGATGGTCGAACGCGCCAACGGGCGCAAGACCGCACCCGAGGTGTTCATCGACGACGAACTGATCGGCGGCTGGGACGACACGAGCGCGCTCGACGAGACGGGCGAACTCGACGAGAAACTCGGCATCGAAGACGACGGCGACGGGACGGTCGAACACCGTCCGCTCATCATCGCCGGCACGGGAATCGCGGGCCTCACCGCAGCGATCTACGCCGGCCGAGCGAACAACGACCCGCTGGTCATCGAGGGCGACGAACCCGGCGGTCAGCTCACGTTGACGACCGACGTCGCGAACTACCCCGGCTTCCCCGAGGGAATCAGCGGGCCGGAGCTCGTGAACAACATGAAAGAGCAGGCCCGCCAGTTCGGTGCCGATCTGAAAAACGGCATTATCGAGTCGGTCGACGACTCGAGTCGACCGTTCCGCGTCGAACTGACGAACGGCGACGTCTACACCGCAGACGCCGTCATCGCCGCTTCGGGTGCGAGCGCCCGCACGCTCGGGGTTCCGGGCGAGGACGAACTCATGGGCTATGGGCTCTCGACATGTGCGACCTGTGACGGCGCGTTCTTCCGCGGCGAGGACATGCTCGTCGTCGGCGGCGGCGACGCAGCCATGGAGGAAGCGACCTTCCTCACCAAGTTCGCCGACACCGTCTACATCGCCCACCGCCGCGAGGAGTTCCGCGCGGAAGACTACTGGGTCGACCGCGTCCACGAAAAGGTCGAAGAAGGCGAGATCGAGATCATGAAAAACACCGAACTGCTCGAAGTCCACGGCTCTCAGGAGGACGGCGTCGACTACGTCACCCTCGTCGAGAACGACAAGGGCCACCCCACCGACAGACTCGACGACCCCGAGACGAACGAGTTCGAGTTCGACGTCGGCGCAGTCTTCCTCGCGATCGGTCACACGCCGAACACGGCGTACCTCGAGGACACCGGCGTCGAGATGGATGACGACGGCTATCTCAAGACCCAGGGCGGCGACGGCGGCGGACAGACCGAGACCGGCGTCCCCGGCATCTTCGGTGCCGGCGACGTCGTCGACTACCACTACCAGCAGGCCGTCACCGCGGCCGGCATGGGCTCGAAGGCGGCGCTGGATGCCGACGAGTACCTCGAGGACTTAGAGCGGGCCGAGTCCACTGGCGAAGCGGAAGCGGCTGCAGCCGACGACTGAATCTCCTCGTTCGAATTTCTGGTTCTGTTGTGATTTTCAAAATGTGACAGGAGAGCGTGCTGCATACAGAGGATACGTTCAGTACGGCGTGTATGTTTCGCGTGAAAACTACTGAACAGTCGATCGGAAGGCCTGCGCACTGACCGGTGGGATTTCTACCAATTCCCGATAGTGGTCGTCGCCTCGTGTGAGATACGGCAGATATTACAAACATCGACGATCCGGGATACGTCGGTTACGACGTATTCATCACCTCGATGTGTGACAGATTGCGTCTTCGGGTCGCCGTAGGTTTCGCAGATCACATCGAAACTCGGAACAAAGAAGTTCAGGACGAGTCGTCCATCCGGCACCAAAGCCTCGCGGAGTTGTCGGAGAGCCGCCTTCTGATCCGCTATTGTGACGTTATGGAGGAAAGTGCGAAACGGGACGATGATGAGTTCGTACTTCCGAGTAGGGACGAAGTCCGTCATATCCGATTGTCGAACGGAAGGTGTGAGGTCAGCTTCGTCGGCTTTCTGTTCCAGAATGGCGAGCATCTCTTCAGAGATATCGATACCGTACGCGTCCACGCCGGCCCGAAGGAGATCGAGATATATGCGGCCTGTTCCGCAGCCGACTTCGAGAACCGGACCATCGACCTCTTGAGCCAGGTTGACGTAAAATTCGACATCTCCGATTTCCTGGTCCTCGTAATTAGCATCGTAAAAGCCCGCCCACTCGTCGAAAAACCCTTTTGCGGGATGCATACTCCGTCATTGTGATACGCCCCTTTCGTTCTACCGGTGGTGTGTCCCACGGTGTCTCTTCAGACACTAGAAACTGAGGATCCATCACCATTGGAGCACACCCTGTATTGAGCGATTAGACTTTTCCCCAAAATGGGTACCAGCTCGTGTTACATTCGCGCCTTCTATTCAGCACGACCGTTGAAACCGATCACCTACCACGGGGTTCGACGAGGCCGAACTTCTCACTTTGCGTCGTCGAAGGCGAGGACCAGATCACTCGTCGGTCGCGTACACGCACTGCTCGAGGTAGGCGTCGACCTCTTCGCGGACGCCCTCGAGCCATTCGGTGTCGTCGACGGAGGAGCGCCGAAAGAGCGCCCCGGTTAGAAGCGTCATCAGCGTCGAGGCGACGGCCTCGGGGTCGCACTCGCGAAACTCCCCCTGTTCGATCCCTTCTCGAACGATCGTCGCGATTCGGCGATCGAACGTCCGATCGCTACGCGTGAAGTGGTCGCGATACGCTGAGTCGTAGTTCGCCCGCGCTCGCAGTTCTAGCGTCGTCGCGAAGAACTGTCGGTGTTCGGAATCGAGTTCGGGCGCGAGCATCCAGTCGACTACCCGCTCGAGTCGGTCGCGTGGGTCGTCGAGTTCGTCCTCGGCCATCGTCGCCTCGAACCGCTCGAGCATGAACTCGAGACACGAGAGTACGAGGTCGTCCTTGCCGTCGTAGTGGTGGTAGATCAGCGACTGGCTCTTCTCGAGTTCGTCGCCGATCCGTTCGATCGTCAGGTCGGCGTAGCCGTGTTCGACGAGCGCCTGGTAGGTCGCTGCGAGAATCTCTTCGCGCGTTCCGGACGGATCGTCGAAGACGTCGTCACTCACGACGCCCACCACCGTTCGGACTCGAGCGATCGATCGGCTCCGTCGTGCGATGCTGATCCACCGTTCGGCGGTCGTGCCCCCACTCGAGTGTGTGACCGACGCCGAACACCCGCGAAATACCCATCACGTAGTCCCTCGGTTCGGTCCGGGATAAACGATGTGATTGAACGTTCAATCAGAACGATTATGTCCTCGGTGTCATATTATCCCTCAATGAGTAATTTCGCCGCTCGTCTCCGCTCAGCGACTGGGCGTTTCAGTTCGTGTATCGAGAGGGCCGCGTTCGACGATCGATGGACGGCCGATACGACGCGGCCGAGGGGGTGGCGATGAACCGGAACCGAGCGCGGTTACTCGCCCTGGTCGTCCTCTCGTGTGCCGTCGTGGGCGCCATCGCCGCACCGGCGATCGTAAGCGCCGTCGAGCGCGGGAGCCCGAACCTGGGCGTCTACCTCGAGGACGAAGAGATCGAACCGGGAACCGAAGAGACGCTCGAGTTGCAGATCCAGAACGACGCAGAGTTGATCGTCGGGTCCGGCCAACACGTGACGACCGCCCGCGGGGCTACCGTAGAGATCGAGGACGCCGGCCCGTTCGAAGCGAAGTCCGGAGAGACCGCGCTCGGGCCGATACAGGACGGACAGGTCGTCGAGGCACCACAGCGAATCGCCGTCCCCGACTCGGTCGAACCGGGCGAGTACGACGTGAGCGTTCGCGTTCGGTACTCCTACATGGAATACGTCTCGGAGCGATCGGGAAGCTCAACCCGAGTGTCGACGAGCGATCGGTTCGACGTGACCGTCGTCGTTCCGGACGAGCCACGCCTCGACGTGACTGACGTCTCGACGGCAGCCGAACCAGGTGGAACCTCCGAAGCAGTACTCGAGATCGAAAACACCGGTGCAGTACCGTCGAACCGGACGAAGGCAGCCGTTTCTGGTGGGAACGGCATCACCGTCGACGGCGGCACCGCTGAGATGCCGACCGAGGAGATCATCGGCGACCTCGAGCCGAACGAGTCGACGACGATGACCGTCGACGTCACCATCGACGAGGGCGTCAGCGCCGGCGACCGGCCTCTCGAGATCGACTTCTCCTATCACGACGAGGACGGCATCGAACGGCAGGCAAACAGCGTCGCTACGTCGCTGTCGACGATCGACCAGTCGTTCTCGATCGACGGTCTCGAGAGCACGCTCGCGGTCGGTTACGACGGTGTCGTCACGGGGACGGTCACGAACGACGGTCCGCGTGCGGTCGACGACGCCGTCCTGACCGTGACACCACAGAGTGACTCGCTGTTCGTCGAGGACACGCGGTACGCGCTGCCCGATTTGAAGCCGGGCGAGAGCACCGAGTTCCGGTATCCGACGGACGTCAGCGGCCAGGCCGATCCCGGCCCGCGACAGATGCAGTTTAGCGTGGAGTACTCCGCAGACGGCAGTTCGGTACTGGAAGATGGCCCGATGTCCGAACGCGTCGTCATCGCCGATCAACACGAGGAGTTCTCTATCGAGACCGCCGACGCCGACGTGCGACAGGGCGAGACGAGCGAGGTCTTCCTCGAGATCACGAACGAACGGCCGGAGACGCTCTCGAACATCGACGCCAAACTCTACACCGACAGTCCGCTCTCGGCTCCGAACAGCGACGCCTTCGTGAACGAACTCGGGCCGGGCGAGTCGGCCGAGATCCGCTTCGAGATCGGGGCCGCACCCGATGCAGCGATCGAGACCCACCCGATCGAACTCGACTTCGAGTACGACACCGAACGCGGCGATACGGTCGTCTCAGACTTCTACCAGCACCCGATCGACGTCG
Source organism: Natronobacterium texcoconense (assembly GCF_900104065.1). Taxonomy (NCBI): domain Archaea; kingdom Methanobacteriati; phylum Methanobacteriota; class Halobacteria; order Halobacteriales; family Natrialbaceae; genus Natronobacterium; species Natronobacterium texcoconense. The sequence continues at coordinate 854,028 of NZ_FNLC01000002.1, forward strand.
GCGCTGGCGAGGACGACGGCGGCAACGTCGGCTCGATCGTCACGGTGATGGCTCTCCTGACCGTCGCTGGCCTCGGCGTCGGCCTCTGGTGGCGACGAACGTAACCGATGAGCGACCCCGACGGTTCCCGCGACGACCGCAGCCGAGACCGGCCTGCCGCCGACGGCGACGGCGGCTCGAGATTCGCCTCTCTCTTCGGGTTCCTCGCCTCGAGAGTCCCGTTCGGCGGCGAAGCGGACGGCAACGACACCGACGGGACCCCCTCGAGCGACAGCAGTAGTCGACCTGCGGAAGACAGCGATCCGTTCACCAGGCGAGTCAATCCCCTGATTACGGACCGCCCCTGGACCATCGTCCTCGTCTTTCTCCTCGTAACGGGCGTCTTCATGGTCGGCGCGATGGCCGGCGGTGGCGGACAGGAAGCCGGCACGGACCAGTTCACGGAGGACTCGGACGCCCAGGACGCGTTCGACGAGATGCAGGACAACTTCGAACAGTCGGACCACAGTAGCGGCGGCACCAGCGCCCAGCTATTCGTTACGGACCAGAACGACGGAAACGTCCTCTCGAAGCCGAACCTGTTGCGGATGCTCGAGTTTCAGGATCGGGTCGAAACCGAAGACGGACTCCGGGTCACCTCGACGACGAGTCCGGCCTCCCTGGTCGCGACACAGCTCGATCCCGAGGCGACGACCGCCGAACAGCAGTACCGGGAGATCGATCGCGCCTCGCCCCGGCAACTCGAGGCAGCCATCGCGGATGCCGACGAGACGGCCGGGATCCCGGTCAGCACTGACTTCACGCGCCAGTCGGCGTCGGCGGACGTCGCCCAGATCGCAGTCACCTACGATACGCCGCCGGCCTCGGACACGAGCGACAACGCTCACCTCCAGTTCCGGACCCAGGAAATCGCAGACGAGATCGACGGCTTCGACACCGGTGACAACGTCGTCATCTGGGGTGACGCGCTCCTCGACGAGGAGGTCGTCCAGTTGCTGGGCGATACGTCGATCGTCGTCTTCCCGGCGGCGATGATACTGATCCTGTTTTTCCTGCTGGTCGCCTACCGCGACCCGATCGACCTCGGGCTCGGCCTGATGGCGCTGGTAATGACGTTGATCTGGACGTTCGGGTTCATGGGGATCGCGGGCATTCCGTTCTCCGACTCGCTGATCACCGTCTTCCCGCTGTTGCTCGCCGTCGGGATCGACTTCGGGATACACATCATCAATCGCTACCGCGAGGAGCGGGCTGAAGGGAAATCGATCGGGGACTCGATGGGGATCACGACCGGTCAGTTGACGACGGCACTGCTGATCGTCACGCTGACGACGGTCTTTAGCTTCATGGCGAATCTCGTCAGCGACATCACGCAGGACTTCGGAATCGTCGCCGCTGCCGGCATCATCTTCACGTTTCTCATCTTCAGCGTCTTCCTCCCGGCCGGGAAGGTCGGACTCGATCGTCTCCGCGAGGGGACGCGATTCCCCGAGTTCGGCACCAGCCCGCTCGGGCAGGAAAACTCCGTTATGGGCAACGTTCTCCCGGTCGGCGTCCACATCGCTCGCACTATCCCCGTAATCTTCCTCGTCGTGATCCTCGTCGTCGGGGCGAGCGCGGCGGCGTACGGTACCGGCGTCGACACCGAGTTCGATCAGGAGGCCTTCTTCCCCGACGAAGACCGGATCGAACAGTACGAGTCCCTGCCCGGGCCGCTCCAGCCAAGCGAGTACACGTTCATGGCCGTCCTCGATCACCTCGAGGAGGACTTCGACCAGAGTCTCGACGGGACAGTGACGATATACGTCGAGGACAACGATCTCAGATCCGACGGTGCGCTCAGAGAGATCGACCGCACACTCCAGAACCCACCGGACGCGTTCGCGACCGACGGCCGGGAGGCAGACGCCGACACGATCCTCGGAGTTATCGACTCCCAGGCCGCAACCGATCCTGAGTTCGCGGCGACCCGCGATCGATACGACAGCAACGGCGACGAGATTCCCGACCGGAACGTCGACGCCGTCTACGATGCGCTGTTCGACTCCAGCGCGGGCGACGAGGCCGCCGGCCGACTGACGACCGACCGGAGCGCGACCCGGATCGACGTTCGGATCGACGTCGACGCCGAACAGGACGAAGCCGTCGCCGCCGGCAGAGCCACCGCCGACGAGATGGCCCTCGACGCGACGGCGACCGGCCAACTGGTCATCTTCGAGGCCGTGATCGAACAGACCCTCGAGTCGTCGGTCAACAGCCTGATCGTCGCGTTCCTGCTGACGATGATCTTCCTCGTTCTCTCGTACTGGACTCTCGAGGGGCGGGCGATCTACGGGGTTTTGAACCTGGTGCCCGTGTTGCTCGCCGTGGCGCTGCTTGCCGGTTCGATGCGGTACTTCGACGTCCCGTTGACGCCGATCAACGCGCCGATCCTGTCGGTTTCGATCGGACTCGGGGTAGACTACACCGTCCACTTCATGCACCGGTTCGTCGACGAGTACGAGAACGGGAACGGCGTTCACGAGTCGTTGCTCGTGACCGTCCGCGGCACCGGCGGCGCGCTCACCGGCAGCATGCTGACGACAGTCACCGGACTCGGCGTGCTCTACGTGGCTCTGATCCCGCTGATCATGGAGTTCGGTCTCCTGCTCGCGCTGGGGGTGTTCTACGCCTGGCTCACGTCGATCGTCGTCCTTCCCTCCGTGATCGTCGTCTGGGATCAATACGAGCGAGGAGCGCTCTCGATCGACGGACTGCGAGACGATCTGACCGACGCGATCAGTTCCAATCGCTAGCGTTATACACTGTTCATATCTTACTACTACTGCATGAAATTAGATCGGCGGTCGATGCTTCGACTCGCTGGCGGAACTGCAGCGGCGACGATGGCCGGCACCGCCGGCTGTCTGGATACGGTTGGACTGGGAAACACCGGAACGGCGACGTATAGCTCGTGGCTGGCCGCAGGTGATACCGACGACGAGACGTTCTACGCGTACGTCGACTGGGCTGCGTTCGAACAGTTCGACGACCTCGAGCCGGAATCGAACCCCGAGGAGGACGAAATCGACGACGAGGCGGTAGCCGATCGGGACGATCCGATGCTGGCGGCACCACTGCTCGGCGTGGTCGTGGTCAGTTTCGGCGCGTCGTTTACCCTGATGGGGACGGGACTGACGGACCTCGTTGCAGTCGACGACGAGTCAGCGTTCGAGACGAGCGTCGACGACGTTCTCCTCACCGACGAGGTCGTCGTGTTGACCGGCGACGTCGACACCGACGAGATCGACGAGACGCTGGTCGAACCACCGGAGAGCGAGTGGGACGTGAAGACGGAGTACGAACAGACGACGACGATCGACGGATTCAGCGTCTACGAACCCACCGACGAGGACGGCTTCGGAATGGGGTTCAGCGAGGACGAGACGGTCGCCGTCGGGAACGATGCACTGCTGTTCGCGAACGGGTCGGATGACGCCGAGGCGATCGACCAGCTTCGCAACGCGATCGGCGCACATGCCGGTGACGAGCAGCGACAGCGCGAGGTGAACGAGGACATCGAGTGGCTCCTGACGGAAGCCGGAAGCGGCCACGTCGCCATCGGCAGCTACGGAAACCCCGACACCGACGACGACCTCGAGGCCGACGAGGAACTCGAGGAACTCGACGGCGCCAGGGGGTTCACCGCCTCGCTCACCATCGAAGGGCCGTCGAAGTCGACCGGCGAGTTCGCGGCTATCTTCGACGACCTCGACGAAGACGTCGAGGCCACACTCGAGACCGAGGTCGGATCGACCGCTGCATCGGTCGAGTACGAGGTCGACGGCGACCGCATCGTTTCGACGGCGACCTGGGAAGAAGACGTCGCGGACCTGTAGACCGAGTCCGCCTCGAAAAGACGCAGTCTTCGAATCTCGAATCGACTTCAGAACGGGAACAGCGAACCGGCCTCGAGGTCACGCTCGATGAGTTCGATCTCGTGGCCGTCGGCTGCCACTTTTTCGTCGCTCGAACGCCACGCTCACGGCTTTGCCGTTCGCGACGCGTTCTCGCTCGAAAAATCTGGACCAAAAATCTCAGAACGGGAACAGCGAATCGGCCTCGAGATCACGCTCGATGAGTTCGATCTCGTGGCCGTCCTGATCTTTGGTGAACGCGTACATGTTGTCGTTGCTCTCGGGGTCTCGGTAGTCGTCGGCTTCGCGTTCGATCAGCGTCTCCCAGTCGTCCTCGAGGTCGTCGACGCGGACGCAGAGGTGGCCCCAGGCGTCGCCCATGTCGTACGTGCGGCCGTCGTAGTTGTAGGTGAGTTCGACGGACATCGCCTCGTCCGCGGCGTCTGTGGGCTCGACGAAGTAGTTCGCGAAAGAGTCTGCCTCCCAGCGGCCGACCTCGTCGTATTCGAACTTGCGAGTCCAGAAACCGAGGGCTTCGTCGGCGTCCTCGACGCGGATCATCGTGTGGTCGAGCGACCAGGTTGCGCCCTGGTCGCGCTGGACGATCTCGATCTCGTGACCGTCGGGGTCTTTGACGAACGCGTAGCGACCGCCACAGGACTCGGGGTCGCGGTAATCCTCGACGCCCTCGTCCATCAGTTGCTGGTAGTGCTCTTCGAGTTCATCCTCGGGAACGCGGACGGCGATGTGCCCCCAGGCGTCACCTACTTCGACGTCTTCGCCCTCGTTGTGGGTGATCTCGAGCATCGCACCCTCCTCGTGCATCTCCTCGGGGCCGAGGTAGACGATGGTGAAGCCGTCGCCCTCGTAGCGGTCTTTCTCCTCGTACTCGAGGTGGGTCTGGTACCAGTCGAGCGACTCCTCGAGATCCGACACGCGGATCATCGTGTGGTCGAGCGTTCCGTCCATACGCGAGGGAACGCCCGGAAATATCAAAAACGTGGCGAAGCCGGCGGTCTACTCGCGGCCGGGGTCGTCCTGGCCGCTGCCGTTGGCTTCGACGGCGGCACCGGACTGGGCCTCGACCGAGGACGGCTTCGGATCGACGCCCTTTCGCATCGCGTCGAGTTCCGAGAGGCCGTAGACGAGTCCGACGAGTAGCACGACGCCGATCGGGAGAAAGACCGTCCACGGGACGCCGAGGTAGCCGTACAGCGCGTAACAGACGACCACGACGAGCATGACGGTGCTCGCGTAGTACAGCTGCGTCCGGATGTGGTCGATGAGGTCCGCTCCGGTGAACGTCGAGGAGAGGACGGAGGTGTCCGAGATCGGCGAGGTGTGATCGCCGAAGATCGCCCCCGAGAAGACGGCGCCGACCATCACCGGCATCAGGTCGAAGGTTCCGGTGAGTTCGTACGCGACGGGGAGTGCGATCGGCGTGACGATTCCCATCGTCGCCCACGACGACCCCATCGTGAAGGCGACGAACGCGGCGACCAGGAGGACGACGATCGGAAGCAGGGCGGGCGAGACGACGTCCTCTGCGACGCCGGCGACGTACGCGCCCGTCCCGAGGCTCTCGGCGACCGCGCTGATCGACCACGCGAGCACGAGGATCGTCACCGCCGTCAGCATGAGTGAAAAGCCCTCGAGTACTGTTTCGACGCTCTCGCCGAGGTCGAACAGATCGTACGCGAGGCCGATGACGATCAGGACGAACACCATCGCGAACGACCCCCAGACCAGCGCGGCCGCGAAGTCGCCAGCGCCGACGACGTCGACGATGACCTGTAGCGTCCCTTCCTCGGCCATCGCCGCCTCGAGCGTCGTCGGCAGTCCTTCCTCGGCCTGTTCGTCGATCCACTCCTGGTAGCCGGTCCAGAACGCGCCGGCCAGCGTGACGACGATCAGGACGACGATCGGCGCGAAGAAGGTCCGCAGCATCGGCCGGTCCTCGATCGGCGGGCTCAGGTCGGCCTCGACCTCCTGGAGCGGCTGTGCGTCGTCGCGGTTGACCTTCCCCGTCTGCCAGGAGCGGTGTTCGGCGTCTAACATCTCGCCGTAGTCCCGACGAGAGATAACGATGATTCCGACCATCAAGATTGCAAGCAACGCGTAAGTGTTGTACGGGATCGACCCCACGAACGTCTCGAAGATCCCCGGCGTCTCCACGCCGTGATCCTCCTCGATGACGCCGTACCCCTCGTCGATCATCGACAGCTGAAACGCGACCCAACTCGAGATGCCGATCGTCGCGACGGGTGCGGCCGTCGAGTCGACGATGTAGGACAGTTTCTCGCGGGAGATTCGGAACTGGTCCGAGATGTCCCGCATCGTCGAGCCGACGATGGCCGTGTTGGCGTAGTCGTCGAAGAACATGAGGATACCGAGCACCCAGGTCGCAAGTCCCGTGTTTCGCTGGGTCTCGAGTCGTTTGGTCGCCCAGTTGCGGACGGCGGTCGCGCCGCCGAGCCGCCAGATGAGCGCGACCCCCGAGCCGAGCAACAGGGTGAACACGAGGATGTTGGCGTGGAAGACGTCGCCGATCGACTCGGTGATCCAGGCGAACGTCTGCCCGATTCCGAGACTACCGGTCGCGATGACGCCACCGGACCAGATTCCCAGAAACAGCGAGAGGATCGGTCGCCGCGTCACGATCGCGAGGACGATCGCGAGTACCGGCGGGACGAGCGAGAGCGCCCCGAATTCGGACATGGTCGGACACTCACCGAACAGCGGGATAATGCTACTGGTTCACACACCAGTTTCGGAAAATCACAGGTCCTGAGAGACCGGATTACGAATCGGGGCGCGAGATGACGGTGTTACCGCCGGAGAATCAACTTCAGTACGTCCTCGTCCTCGAGGACGTGGTCCGTCCCGACCTGCTGTTCGTCGTGGGTGGCGCTGGGGCCGGTGACGCGGGCGAACCGGAACCGCTCTTCCATCTCGCCGCCGAGTTTCTCGATGGCCTCGCCGACGGTCGTTCCACGCTCGATTACGAGCGGTTCCTCCCAGTCGATGCCGCGACCGGGCTTGTTCATGTAGACCCGGATGAGCCCGAGGTTCTCCCAGATGCGGTCTTTGAGCGCCTCGAGACCTTTCTCTTCCGCGGCGCTGATGAAGGTGACCTCCTCGGGATCCAGATCGCGTTCCCTGAGTTGCTCGTCGACCGTCTCCTTGTAGTCGGGCTCGATGAGGTCGACCTTGTTGACGCAGGTGATCGACGGGATGTACTCGCGGTTGTCCATCAGACCGTCGATCAACCGATCGATGGTGACCGTCTCCTGAAGGTTCAGATCGGCGTTGACGTAGCCCTGGTCGCGCAGCACGTCCTTGATCGTATCCTCGTCTAGCTCTTGTTCGGTGCTCGAGGTGATCTTGATGCCGTCTTTGATCTTCGGACGGACAGTGACCCGAGGGGGCGCTTCGTCGACGCGGATGTTGATGTCGTACAGCTCCTTCTGCAGGCGATCGTACTGTTCGATCTCGAACACCGAGAGCACGAACACGATCAGGTCGGCGTTGCGCACGACCGCGAGCACCTGCTGACCGTCGCCTTTCCCTGTCGCCGCCCCCTCGATCAGCCCGGGGACGTCTAACATCTGGATGTTCGCCCCGCGGTGGCTCAACATCCCGGGATTGACGTCAAGCGTCGTGAACTCGTAGGAACCGGTCTCGCTTTCCGCGTTGGTCAGCGAGTTCAGCAGCGACGACTTGCCGACGCTCGGGAAACCAACCAGCGCGACGGTCGCGTCTCCGTGCTTTTCGACGGAGTAACCACCGCCGCCGCCCGAACCCGATTGCTGTTTCTCGAGTTTCTCCTTTTTCTCGGCAAGTTTCGACTTGAGCCGGCCGATGTGGGCCTCCGTCGACTTGTTGTAGGGCGTGTTGGCTATTTCTTCCTCGATCTCGTCGATCTCCTCCTCGAGCCCCATTTGTCTATATCCAGCCGGTCGTGCCGAAAAACCCTTTCCATGCGTCACCGCCGGAATCGGTGGCCTGCGTCGTGGCGGGTTCCGCTGCTCCGACTCACGATAGACCGGGCGCATCTGGGTAGATCGCCCAATAGTACTCATTACCGTTGCAAACCGACTTCGACACGTATATCACAGGGACAGCTAAATCCACAGCCGAATGCCCGACCCGTCACGGCTGCGTGACAGCACGCAAATCGTCGTCCACCGAGACACCCTGGACGGCCTCGAGCCGCCGATAGACGAGGAGTTTACCGTGACGGTTTTCGAGGAGAACGAGGAGTACTACCGGATCATCGGCAGCCCCGTCGAGATCAAGGAAGCCGGCGAATACCTGGCGCGTCGCGGCGTTTCCGTTCCCTGACCGATATCGCGGGGTTCCAACCGAACTGCGGTTGATCTGCACGACTCGGGTCACTGACTGGACAGTACGTGCGGTTTCGAATCGTCGCACCTGTACCGATACCACGCTGAGCCGTTCTGCCCGCACTGAAATCATACTGGTCACACGCGCACCGACAACCACACCAAACCGTCCTGCTCGCGCTGGCAACCACACCAAACCGTCCTGCTCGCGCTGGCAACCACACCAAACCGTCCTGCTCGCGCTGGCAGCGATGAGTATCCACGCCCTCCCCACCCGATTCACTCGTTCGTTCTACTCACTCGCTCATCCCTCGCGAGTCAGCGAGACGACCGAGCCGAGTGGCTCGGTCGCCCCGCCAGCACGCCACAGACACGGGAGAAAACGGTGTGAAACAGTGGAAAAGCGATAGTGCAGAGACCGATCTCAGTTCAGACGTAGTCGAACCACTCGTCGTACTCGTCGGTCCGCCGTTCGACGACCTCGAAGAACTTCGACTGAATCTCTTCGGTGACCGGGCCGCGCGAGCCGTCGCCGATGACGACGTTGTCGACCTTCCGAATTGGCGTCACCTCGGCCGCAGAGCCGGTGAAGAACAGCTCGTCGGCGGTGTTGAGTTCACCTCGAGAGATCGAGACGTTGTCGTGGACGGTGTAACCCAGATCCTCGGCGAGCGTGATCACGGTGTCGCGGGTGATGCCGTCGAGGATCGACTCCGAGAGGCCGGGCGTGTAGAGTTCGCCGTCTCGCACCAGGAAGAGGTTCTCGCCGGGGCCTTCCGCGACGTCGCCTTCCTTGTTGAGGACGATCGCTTCCGCGTAGCCGTTGCGCCGGGCCTCCTCCCCCGCTAGCATGCTGTTGACGTACAGTCCCGTCGTCTTGGCGTTGGTTGGGATCTGGCTCGAGGCGTGTTTCCGCCACGAGGAGACCATCACGTCGATGCCGTTCTCGAGGGCGTCTTCGCCGAGGTAGGTGCCCCAGGGCCAGGCGGCGATAGCGGTTTTCGTCGGGCAGTCACCCGGGCTGACGCCGAGCGACTCGTATCCGTAGAAGGCGATGGGACGGATGTAACAGGAGGCGAGGTCCTGTCGCCGGATGAGTTCGAGGGTTGCCTCGGTGAGTTCCGCCGCCGTGTGATCGATCTCCATCTCGTACGGTTTCGCGGACTGGTAGAACCGCTCTAAGTGTTCTTCCCAGCGGAAGATCGCGGGGCCTTCCTCGGTGTCGTAACAGCGGGCACCCTCGAAGATGCCGCTGCCGTAGTGGAGACCGTGGGTGAGCACGTGGATCTGTGCGTCCTCCCAGTCGACGAACTCACCGTCCATCCAGATCGTGTCGACATCCATCTCGTCGAATCCCATGGTCGTGTGTGTCGAAACCCACCGTACTAAGTGTTCGCGATTTTCCCAGCAGAAAACGTTCGATCGATCGCCTCGACGCCGGAATCGACTGGACGTTCCTCTCAGACGCCAGTGAAACCCTTTCCCACGGTTTCTACTATTGAACCAGAACCCGAAATATGAGGGGCGTTCTTGCAACTCGCATGAACGGTTCGATCGATCGACGACGATTCGTACAGGTGGTAACTGGCAGTGCCGTGATCGGACTCGCCGGCTGTCTCGGCGACGGCGGCGAAGGCGACGATGGCGATGACGACGCCGACCAGGGTGAAACCGGCGACGACGGGACCGACGACCCCGAGACCGAGGGGAGTGAGGGAATGGTCTACGCCTTCGCCCCGAACACGATCTCGATCATCGACCCCGAAGAGGGCGAAGTAGTCGACGAAATCACCGATGACCTCTCCGACGAGGGATGGGGCGACCCGCGGATCACGGCCGACTATAGCGAGATTTACGTCGTTCGGGAGTCCCCCTCGCAGGTGCTCGTCATCGACACCGAAGCCCGCGAAATCGTCGACGAGGTCGACGTCGGCCCCGGCGTCACGCACATGTACCACCCCAACGACGACGAGATGTGGGCACACAGCGACGACGAGGGGGCGTTCTACGTCATCGACACTGACTCCCACGAGGTCACCGAGATCGTCCAGTCGGGTCTCGAGAACGAGGGCCACGGGAAACTGCTCTACCACGAGGATCTCGGCACGAGGGCGTACGCGACGAACGTCAACGATCCCGCCGCGTTGATCATCGACCTCGAGGAGTACGAGCGAACGGACGACGTCGAACTCGAGAACGACGAGGAGGGAACCCACTACAAGGCCTACGCTCCCGAGACGGGGCTGGCGTACTTCGAACACGGCGACGAGACGGCAGTCGTCGACAGCGAGACCGACGAGATCGTCGACACGCTCGACGTTGCGGGCGGAATGTACCTCTCACCCGACGAGGAGGTTATGGGCGTGCTCGACGGCGACACGATCCGCTTCCTCGACGCAACGAGCGAAGATAGCGAGGAACTCGGCTCCGTCGAGGTCGACGACGGTCCCGACGCCCTCCGGTACCACGAGAGCGACGACGGAACGCTGTACGCCTACACCGCACATACGCAGACCGACGAGGCGTCGGTTATCGACGTCGAAGAGTTCGAGGTCGTCGAGACGGTCGACGTCGGCGACATCGTCCGTCCGGAGGGTGCTCGGCACCTCCACCGGACCGGGATCGCGGGCGGCGGCTACTTCGTCACGCCCGCGGACGACGACGGGATCGTCGCTATCGTCGACATGGAAGCCCAGGAGGTCGTCGACCACGTCGAGGTCGAGGACGGCGTCGACACGGTCCAGTACGTCGGCGATTCGGGCGTCGGCTACTCCGGACAACTCAGGTGACCGATGGCGTCGAACCCGTCGGTCGGTCGTGACGATACCTCCCGCCGCCCGTCGTCCGTCACGGCGGTAGCCGTCGGTCTCCTCGCCGTCGTGCTCGTGCTGGGACTCGTCGCGACGCCCGTCACCGCTCACGCTTACCTGAGCGAGACCGATCCCAGCAACGGCGAACAGGTCGAGACCGTTCCCGACGAGATCACGCTCCACTTCTCGGGCGACGGCGTCGTCAACGCCGACGTCACCGTCGAGGGGCCAAACGGCGAGGTCGTCTCGGCTGACCCCGATATCGATCCCGACGATACACAGATCGTCCGCGTGCCGATCGAGGACGACATCGACGACGAAGGCATGTACACCGTCGACTGGGAGGTGCTCGCCGAGGACGGCCACACTACCTCGGGGTCGTTCTTCTTCGCCGTCGGCGACGAACCACTCGATCGAGACGCCGTTCTCGAGGCCTACGAGGACGGCGAAGGTGAAGCAGACGAATCCGTCTCGCCGCTCGAAGCGGGAGCGAAGTCGTCGTTGCTGGTCGGCGTCGTCGGCCTGCTCGGGATTCCGGTGGCCGTCGCCGTGGTGATCGGACCGCGTTTCGCCCGACGGGAGTCCCCGCGGAACGGGGTCGCCGGACGGATCGACCGACTCCTCACTGGCGCTGCCGTGCTCGCCGCCCTCGGTGCGTTCGTGCTCGGACTCGCCCGGAGTCGAGCGCTCGGCCCGCTCTCGCTCGAGACGCTGACCCGGTTCGTGGAGACGCCGCTCGGACAGGCGTGGCTCGTTCAGGTCGCGCTCGGTGCGGGTCTCGTCGCGCTCACGGTTGCGACGATGCGCGGACGGCTCTCCCGTCGCGGTTCGCTCGTCGGAGTGTTCGTCGGGGCACTGGCACTCGCGGCGACGGTCGCCTGGACGAGCCACTCCGCGACCGCGATCGATCGGTTCTCGGGGACGGTCGTCGATCTCGTCCACCTTCTCGGGGCCGGCCTCTGGGCCGGTGGGCTGGTCGTTCTCGCGTTCGTCGTCGCGCCGGCGGTTCGAGACGCCGTTCCCGATGACCGTCCTTCACTCCTCGCGGACGCGATTCGCCGGTTCTCCGTGCTCGCCCTCCTCGGCGTTACGGCCGTCGTGACGACAGGATTCGTCCTCGCGTCCTGGCACGTCCCGACCGCAGACGGCCTCACGGAGACGTTCTACGGACTCATCCTGGTCTCGAAACTGGCCCTCATCGCCGCCGCGCTCGTACTCGGCGGAATCACCCGGTTCGTACTCCTGGATCGCCTCGAGTCCGCCCGCCCCACCGAAGCGGGCGACGCCTCGCGACCGACGAGCACCGACGGCGGGAGAGAAGAGAGACACGAGGACCGACACCGACGGACAGTCAGATGGATCACCCGAACCGTCCGACTCGAAGTCGCTCTCCTGCTCGTCGTCGTGGTGCTTTCCGGCGTACTCACCTCTGCACCGACGGCAGCGGTCGCGGGTGCGGGTGCGGACGCTGACGAACCGGTCGAGGGGACCATCGAGTACGAGTACGACGACGCTCTCGTCGAGCTATCGGTGCTCCCGGTCGTCGAGGAGACGGACGACGACTCGCTGGTCCTCCAGGCCGCCGAGCCGATCGTCTTCGAGGCCACGTTCCACGCAGACGGCGATCCGATCGAGTCCGAACAGCCCGTTCGGTTGCTGGCCAGCGACGGGGACACGGAGATCGAAGTCGAACTCGAGGAGACCGACGACGGAAGCTACGCGACGGTTCAGCCGTTGCCCGACGCCGGCGAGTGGGACCTCCGTCTCACGGGAGCACCCGACGGCTCCTACGTGAGCGAGTGGATCGACGCGACGGTAGTCTCCGAAGCTGGTCACGAACACGACCCAGATGACCACGAGGAGCACGAGCACGCGGACCACAACCACGACCCAGACGACCACGAAGAACACGATCACACGGTCCACGAACCCGACGACGCGTCGCCGTTCCAGACGCTTCTCGAGTTCGGCGCCGTCGCGACAGCGATCGTCGGAACGATCGGCGTCGTCGTCGAGTCACTCCGGCTGCGGGATCGAGAGTGAGCGGGAAGAGCGCCGATCGATCGGCGTCGCTGGCTACGGCGGCCCCTCGAGCAGTTCGTCGACCAGCCGCGTGAACCGGTCGAGCAGCCGGTCGGGGACGGTCGGTTCGACTTCCGAGAGCAGTTCGCCGGTCCGTTCGGGGCTGGCGAGCGCGAGCGTCACCCGGTTCCGGTGGTCGTACCGTTTCTCGACGATTTCGCGTTCGACGAGTCGATCGAGGTGGTACTCGAGCGTGCTGCGGGCGACCCCGAGGGCGTCCGCAACCTCTCCCGGGGCTGCGGATTCGTGTTCGATCAGGTAGACGACGATTTCGCGGGCTGTCTCGCGGCGAAACAGTGCGAGCGCGGCCCGTTGCCACTCGTCGTACTCGGGTGGATAGTAGTGGGTGCGGCCATAGAACTCTCCGCGAACGAGGTCGTCCTGGGAGATCAACTGCCGGACGTGGTACTGGATCTGGCCCGGCGCGAAGTCGGACTCCCTGACGAGTTCGTTGAAGTGGATACCGGCGTTGTTGCGGACGTGTGCTCTGATCTGGTGTCTGGTCTCGTTCATAGATATCGGGATAGACCGGTCGCTACCGGTGGCTAGGGCAGTGACGTTGATAACGGCTTTCGACCGTTCCCGGGAGCTGGGAACGGGTCATACAACGGGGCAGATCGGTGCGTCACTCCCTACGATAAAAGTACATACGTCATCGACTGCTCGTTACGAACGAGGGTCATGGATCACACGAACCCGCTCGAGGTCGGCTGGCTGGATCCGGAACTCGCACCGATCCTGCTCGCGGTGATCGTACTGGCAGTGCTCGGGACGACGATCCTCTTTCTGTGTGGCGTCGTCGCCTACTCGCGACGTCGATCGACCCGATATCTGCTGATTACGATCGTCCTCGGACTGCTCGTGGCGCGGTCGTTCGTCGGCCTCGGGACGGCGTTCGGACTCGTTCCCATGACCGTCCATCATCTCGTCGAACACGGCGTCGACTTCACGATCGCCGTGTTGATACTCTACGCTGTCTACCGGAGCGGATCGGGAACGGACGAGCCAGCAAGCGAGTCGATGGTCGGCTCCGACGACTAACGTCTTCTGCCGGATCTGGGAGAACGAACCCCGTCGTGTGGTTCGATTCAGCCCGTCAGTCGACGCCTGAAACGGTACTACCCCAGTCGCTCGAGGACGTCTTTCCCCTCGAGATACGCGAAGTCGTGGCGCTCGGCGTAGGCTCTGGCGTCGACGGGCGAGAGTGCCTCGCCGGTCTCGTCGTCTAACATCTCACAGACGACGACCGCGGGCGAGAGGTCAGCGGCGTCGGCGAGCGCGATTCCGAGTTCGGTGTGTCCTTCCCGCTGGGCGAGCAGGTCGGGTGCGGCCTTCAGCAGGTGGACGTGGCCGGGGACGCGAAACTGCTCGCTGAACGTCGTCTCTTCGGGGGTTGCTGCGGCCTCCCCGAGCGACCTGATCGTCAGCGATCGATCGTTGTCGGTGATCCCTGTGTAGGTGTCGCGGTGGTTGACCGTCAGCGAGAACGACGAGCGTTCGTCGTAGCCGAGGTCGTGGCCGCCGGACGCGGGGTGGTCGACCTCCTCGGTGTAGAACGGAAGGTCGAACGCCTCCGCGATTTCGTGGGCCAGCGCGACGCAGATCAGGCCACCAGCGTCGTTTCGCAGTCGGCTGACGGCCTCCGGCGTGACGGCGTCGGCGTGATAGATGAGATCCGTCTCGCCTTCGCGGTCGGCCGCGTCGTGGACGAGCACCGGTTCGCCCGTCCGCAGCGACTCGAGGGCTCGATCGATACTATCCGTCGGGGTGGTCGGTCCGTGGTCGCCCTCGCGTGCGTTCGAACGCGCTCCCCGGTGGTTCGTTCCCGTCATTGGCGATCACCCACGGCGACGGTGACGAAGTCCCCGTCTTCGAGACCCAGTTCCTCGCGGAGTTTCTCGGGGGCGATGATCTCGAGTTGATCGTCGTCGTGGTGGGTGCGTTCGGGCGCGATGGTGTGGGCGTTCTCGTAGGTTTCGCCGTCGCTGGTCTCGATCGTCGCAGGGTAACAGACCGCGGGGCCGTAGGTGCGTTCGTCGTCCTCCCAGCCGTCGATGGGAACCGGCTCGAGCGAGCCGATGGCGCTGCGTCGCCGAACGCTATCCTCGCGCAGGTCGAGATTCAGCGTGCCGGGGAACGGCTCGTAGCCGAGTCGGTCCTCGAACTGGCGTTTGTAGCCCGGCAGGGAGATGTAGTGGCGACCTTCACCCATGCCGCTCGTGACGGTTCCCTCGAGTTCGACCTCCGAATCGGTCTTGAAGATCCGTCGGTAGTCCTCGTACTCGGCGTGAAGGGCGCGTTCGCCGTCGTCGGTGATCGCGACCCACTGGCCGTCGCTGACGGTGTCGCGCTCGAGCAGTTCCGCCCCCTCGAGACGCTGGAGGCGGCGCGAGGCGGTCTGGTTCGAGGCGTCGAGGCGATCCGCGAGGTGAGAACAGGAGATCTTGACGTCGCCCTCGAGCCCGCCCTCGAGTGCCAGCAGTTTCAGCACCGCGAGTTCGTCGGGGCCGACGGCGGACTCCGTTGATAGTGACATATCTTCGGATTCGCCGTCGGCCCTCAAAAGCATACCGAATGTGGTATGCATCACACAATCGTTATTCAGTTGGCGAGAGTTTACTCGTACTCGTCGGTTGGTCGAGCGGTGGAAAAAGGCAGCGATGTCGACAGTACGAGGTCAGTCCCCGGTAACTGGATCTCGCTGCCAGAACTCGCTGTCTTTCTTCAGTTTGGGGACCCAGGTGTCGCTCGTCTTCGAGAGTAGGGCAACCCGCGAGGCCGGCACCTCTTTGACTTCGGTGAACTCGGGCATGTACTTCGCGACCTCGCGGGCGAACTCCGCGACCTCTTCGTGGTCGGGCATCGAGGTGCGATCGAGTCGGCCTCGCGAGTGACCGACGTGCATGTACGCCTTGAGTTCGACGAAGTCCGGATCGGCCTGCCCGTAGAAGCCGGCGTACCAGTCGGGGTGGTGCATGTTCTCCCCCTTGACGAGCGTCGTCCGCAGGACCGTACGCGTCTCGTCTTTCTCGGCGAGGACGTCCATCGTCTCGAGCAGTCGGTCCCAGGCGTCGTCCTCGACGGCCTTGACGACCTGGTCGAAGGTGTGGCGCTCGGGGGCGTCGACGCTGACGTACAGTTGCGTCGGCTCACACTCCCGGAGGACGTCGGGGTTGGTCCCGTTCGAGACGAGGAACGTCGTGATATCGCGGTCGTGGAAGGCCTCGAGCAGTTCCGGCAGGTAGGGGTACAGCGTCGGTTCGCCGTCCAGCGAAATCGCGACGTGTCGGGGTTCCATCGCCTCCTCGAAGACCTCGCGGGGAACCTCCTCGTTGCCGCCGAAGCCCGAGAGCAGTTTCTTCTGCAGTTTGATCGAGGCGTCGACGACCGCCTCGGGGTCGTCCCACTCGACGTCGCCCAGTTCGTAGGCGTGACCGCGGTGGTCGCGCCAGCAGAACACACAGCGTTCGTTACACTTGACGATGGGCGTCATCTGGATACAGCGATGGGACTCGATGCCGTACCAGATGTTCTTGTAGCATTTTCCCTCGCCGCGCAAGGCGTTTGCCGTCCAGCCGCAGGTCTGGGCCGCCGTGTGGTTCTCGCTGTGGTAGTCCGGACTCGAGACCTGTGCCGGACCCCCGTCGTCGCCGTCCTCCCCGACGTCGGTCCCCGGATCGACGCCGGAATCGGCGGAGTCGCTCATGTTGCCCGCGCTTGGACGGGCGCGGACAAAAGACGTGTGGTCCGTGCCCGCCGTCCGATCACTTCTGGTCCGGGAGCGTCCCCGGCTCTGTCGGTTCGGCTGACTCGTCGCTCTCGTTCACGACCTCGCGCTCGAACCCGTACAGGACGAGTCCCGTGTTGGCGGTCATGATGACGCCGGTCGTCGGGACAGAGGCGAACAGGTACATGAGGACGCCGACCGCGAACGCACCCGCGACGGCCACGGCCCACAGCCACGGCCTCGAGACGGCGACACGATTGGCGTCCCGGTAGGTCCAGGCGAAGAGGCCGACGGTCGTCGCGAGCCCGAAGACCGCGACGAGCGTGTCCAGTACCATACGTGTGAGTTCGTCGGGTGGAAGAAAAGCGTTCTGAGGAACAGACGTCGAAACCGATCGGGCGGTTCCGTCGTGAAACCGTTCGATCGATACGTCGGACCCTCGTTGTCGTCGTTTCTCCACCGATCGGCAACGTCACACGTTCGCACGTTCCGCGGTCGCCAGCGCAGAGAGATCTCCGATCGCTGTGTTGTCCTGCAGGACGTGGTCGCTCACGTCGACCCAGACCGATTCGGTGGCGACCGCCTCGAGTCCGGTCTTCAGAAAGAGAATCGACTCGTCGACCGTTCGTGGCGAAGAGCAGACTCAGTTTTCGAGAAACCGGTTCAGTTCGCTAAACTCGGCAGGTGAGAGAATGATCTCGGTATCGAACTCGTCGAATCGTTCGAAGTCCTCGTCGATCGTCAGCACAGTATTCACGCCTTCGTCGATCGCTACCTGAGCGTAATACCCGTCCCACCTGTTAATATTTGCGTCACTCGAGCACGAAAGCCCACCTCGAACGATGTCCTCAGGCATCCTGTCGTACCAGTGGATGCGCTTTGCGTCCATGAAATTTTGTAGCAGCCGGGATGCCTCCGTGTTCGAATGTCCGTAGTACGTCGTCAGGACAGTATGTGCACCGAATAGCGCGGGATATGGAACAATGGCCTCTATCTCACCGGCAATGGCATCTCGGACGTACGAGAGAGCAGCATCGCGGACCGGTGTCTCCGTGTGTGCGAGAGCAATCACTCCAACGTCGAGAAGATACGGTCCGCTCGGGTCACTCATCGCTGTCTCTGTTTGCCCCGCTTCGAATAGCGGATCGATGCTTCTGGGCAACTGGGTCGACCTCCCTGTCAAGTGGGGTAGTCTTCTCCCGTTCTGAATCCGTTTCCACAACCAGTTGTTCCATACGTTCGATAATCCGCTCGGGATCGTCTTCAGGCTCAACGACGGCCTTTCCGCCCTCTTCGTGGATCTCTACTTCCGTTCCAGGTGTGATCCCGAGACGCTCCCGAACCTCCTGTGGGAGGACGATCCGCCCTTTCGAATCCACTTTCACCATATTCCCACTAGATGTGGGAATGTCTATAACGGTTGTGGTCAGTACCAACGACGAATACGGGAGATCAGCCGCTGGAACCCGCTTCTCGAGTGCCGATCACGTCCCGTGAACCCGCTCGAGTACCGCCAGCGTCCCGTCGGCGTGGGCCTCCTCGAGTAGTTCGTCCGCCGCCGCTCGTGCCGGTTCGTCGGCGTTTGCGACCGCGAAGCTCCGACCGACGACCTCGAAGGTGGAGACGTCGTTGATCGAGTCGCCGACAGCGACGGCCGCCTCGAGGTCGAAGCCGACGTGGTCGGCGATCCGTTCGACCCCGTCGCCCTTGTTCGGATCGGCGTCCTTGACGTGGTAGGCGTAGCCGGTGTCGATCACCTCGAGGCCGTACTCCCTGGCGATTTCCCGCAGCGGGTCGACGGGCGACTCGAGGTTGACGGCGATTTCGGTCTCGCGCCAGCGATTGACGGTGTCTTCCTCGCCCCAGCCGAGGTCGTAGCCCGCGGCGCGGTACTCCTCGACGACGGCCTGGGCGGCCTCGCGGTCGGCAGTGAAGAAGACGTCGTCGCCGGTGTAGACGACGCCGCCGTTCTCGGCGACGACGAGTTCCGGGATGCCGGCGAAGTGACAGAGCGCGACGGGATACGGGAAGGCCTTCCCGGTCGCGACGACGACGGAAGCATCCCACTCACGCAGCGGATCGAAGATACGTGGGTCGATGCCCCACCCTTCCGGGCGGGTGAGGGTACCGTCGATGTCGAGCACGAGCGGCGGATCGGCAGTCATACCCGTGGTTGGGTGGGCCGTCGCCTAAAGTAGCTGGTTCTCGGAGACGACGTCGGTACTCGAGCGGACGGACACGACTGCGAGACGACCGACGTCGATGGCAAAAATCGAAGCGGTCAGACGGCGACCCTTACGGCGTCGGGACCCAGACCACGTCGGGGAAGATGCCCGCGAAGTACATGAGCGCGACGAGGAACGTCCCGAAGACGATCGCCGCGGCGGGCGGGTCGACGTGGGTGTCGCCGTGGGCGTAGAAGACGCGCTGGAACAGCTCGCCGAACAGCGCGGAGACGAGACCGAAGACCAGCGCGACGATGAGCGCGCCGCTCTCACCGACTCCGGCGAGGACGGCGTCGCCCTCGGCCATCACGGCGAGCGCGGCCGTCCCGGCCGGCAGCGTGATGTGGTGGGTCACCGGCACTTTCTCGATACCGAGATTGAGGAACAGCAGCGACGCCGCGCTGATCCCGAACCCGAGGAACGCGCTTCCGGTCGCGATGGAGATCCAGCCGCCGAGGATTCCCACGAACGCACCGAGGGTGGCGACGTGGGTCCACTTGTATTGGTGGGGCAGCCACGGTTCGACGGCAAGCCGGCCGGCAGCCGCACCGCCAGCCTGCTGTTCGGGAGTGATGGCGTCGCCGCCTTCAGGGGTTGCCGGGGCCTCGGCCATCCGTTCGCCCCCGTCGGCCGTCGTCCGGCGCTCCTCGCGCTCGAACGGGCTCATGTCGAGGATATTGCTACCGCGGACTTTGCCGATGATGCTGTAGCCCAGGATGAGGCGGTGGAAGATCGCCGAGAGGACGACACCCATCGCGATGGGGTCGTACGGCATCCCCAGCCCGGCAGAGAGTTCCGTCAGCCAGTAGCCGAGAAGACCGAACGCAGCGCCGACCGCGAGGACGTCGGGCTTGGTGCCAAGCGCCTGCGCGATGTTCTTTGCCTGATGGTAATCGTGCTCGAAGTCGTCCATGTACCCCTGCTTGGCAGCGTAGGCCGTCGCGGCCACACCGCCAGCGAAGCTCACTGCTGGGGAGAACGCCGGACCGAAGGCGATCTCGTCGGTGATGAACCCGTCACCGCCGGCGAGTACGGACGCTTCGCCGGCGATCACCATGAACCCGGTGAAGACGAACGCCGGGAGCGGGCCGAGCGCCGCACCGAAGGCTCCGCCGGCGAGCGAGGCGATGATGGCCGCGAGATCCGTGAGCGCCTCGATCATTCGCCACCACCGTCGTTCGCCCAGTCACGCGATCGCTCGACCGCGTCCTGCCAGCGGCCGTACTTCGCGTCGACGTCGTCGTCCTGGTCGGGTTCGAACTCGCGGTCGACCTGCCAGTTGTTCCGCAGGCTGTCGACGTCGTCCCAGTAGCCGACCGCGAGCCCGGCCGCGTACGCAGACCCCAGCGCCGTCGTCTCGTCGACGATCGGCCGAACGATTTCCGAGCCGATGATGTCCGACTGAAGCTGACAGAGATAGTTGTTCTTGACCGCACCACCGTCGACTTTCAGGCTCGTCATCTCGATGCCCGAATCGGCCTCCATCGCCTCCGTGACGTCACGGGTCTGGTAGGCGATCGACTCGAGGGTCGCCCGCACGATGTGTTCTTTGCGGGTGCCGCGGGTCATGCCGACGATGGTGCCACGCGCGCGTTGATCCCAGTGGGGCGCTCCAAGGCCGGTAAAGGCGGGGACGACGTAGACGCCGTCGGTCGAGTCGACGCTGCGGGCCAGTTCCGCGGTTTCGGCGGGGTCGGCGATCAGGTCGACGTCCTCGAGCCACTCGATCGCCGCGCCGGTGACGAAGATCGATCCCTCGAGGGCGTACTGGACTGGCTCGCCCGATCGCTGGAAGCCGATCGTCGTCAGCAGGCCGTGGTCGCTCTCGACGGCTTCCTCGCCGGTGTTCATCAGGACGAACGACCCCGTCCCGTAGGTGTTCTTCGCGTCGCCAGCGTCGAAACAGGTCTGGCCGAACAGCGCCGCCTGCTGGTCGCCGAGTGCGCCCGCGACCGGAACTTCGGCCTCGAGGAAGCCATCGGGATCGGTCGACCCGTAGGTCGCGTCGTCGCTCGAGGGCCGCACCTCCGGGAGCATCTCGCGTGGGATCGAGAATTCCTCGAGCAGTTCGTCGTCCCACTCGCAGTCGTGGATGTCGTACAGCATCGTCCGCGAGGCGTTGGTGACTTCGGTGACGTGGTTACCCGTGAGGTTGTAGATCAGCCAGCTATCGATCGTCCCGAACAGCACGTCGCCCGACTCGGCCCGATCCCGGACGTCCGCTGGACGGGCCCGTTCCATCTTGATGGGGTCGCCTTCCTCTAGGAGCCACTCGGCTTTCGTTGCCGAGAAGTAGGCGTCGGGCTCGAGGCCCGTCTTCTCGCGGATCCAGTCGGCTTTGCCCTCGTCCTCGAGTTCTTCGATCCGGTCGGTGGTTCGTCGATCCTGCCAGACGATGGCGTTGTAAACCGGTTTGCCGGAGTCGGCGTCCCACAGGACCGTCGTCTCGCGCTGGTTGGTGACCCCGATGGCCGCGAGCTGGTCCGGCGAGATTCCGGCCTGCCCGAGCGCCTCCGTGACGACCGTCTTCGTGTTCTCCCAGATCTCTACGGGGTCGTGTTCGACCCAGCCGGGTTCCGGATAGATCTGTTCGTGGGTCTCGTAGGCGTTCGCAACGACCTGGCCCTCGTGGTCGAAGACGATGAATCGAGTTCCGGTCGTTCCCTGGTCGATTGCGCCGACGTACGTGCGTGCTGTCATGGATGATCACTGTGGCGTATCGCAGACCGTCACTAGCAGGGTCGCGAGCCAATAGTAATGGCTACAACTATCATTATAAATATTATCACTACGACAGTATTACAATGTAATTGGGTTGGGGTGTTCCCAGTATAGCTGGTAATAATTTAGTGTTGGCGACAAAGTAAAGGCCCGGGCAGTCGACCTTCCACCGAAGAAATGGCACGGGACACGGACGTCCTCGTTCTCGGCGGCGGATCGACTGGTTGTGGCATCGCTCGCGACCTGGCGATACGCGGCCTCGAGGTCACTCTCGTCGAACGAGGGAATTTGACCGACGGGACGACCGGCCGGATGCACGGCCTCCTCCACAGCGGCGGCCGGTACGCCGTCTCCGACCGGGCGAGCGCACGGGAGTGTATCGAGGAGAACAGAGTCCTGCGGGAGATAGCCGGCCACTGCGTCGAGGAGACGGGCGGCCTGTTCGTCAAACGGCCGGACGACTCGGACGCCTACTTTCAGGAGAAACTCGAGGGCTGTCGCGACTGTGGGATTCCAGCGACGGTGCTCTCAGGTCGGGAGGCCCGCGAGGTCGAGCCCTATCTCGCGGACGATATCGAACGTGCGATCGAGGTGCCCGACGGCGCGGTCGACCCGTTCCGTCTCTGCGTCGCAAACGCCGTCGACGCCGAACGCCACGGTGCCCGAATCGAGACCCACGCCGAGGTGATCGATCTCTTGCGGGAGGGCGACGACGTCTACGGCGTCGAAGTTCGCCACGAGTCGGGCCCCGGAAAGCGAACGCACGCGACGCCGGGGACGACCGAGGAGATCACCGCCGAGTACGTCGTCAACGCGACCGGCGCGTGGGCCGGACAGATCGGGGCGCTGGCCGACCTCGAGATCGAGGTCCGACCCTCGAAGGGCGTCATGACGATCATGAACGTCCGGCAGGTCGACACCGTGATCAACCACTGTCGGCCGAAAGGCGACGCCGACATCGTCGTTCCCCACGAGACGACCGCGATTCTGGGAACGACCGACGAGGAAGTCACGGACCCCGACGACTACCCCGAGGCACAGTGGGAGGTCGACGAGATGATCGACCAGTTATCGAAACTCGTCCCTATCCTCGAGGACGCACGCACGATCCGCTCGTTCTGGGGCGTGCGGCCGCTGTACGAACCGCCGGGGCGAGGGACACAGGATCCGACCGACATCACGCGGGACTTCTTCCTGCTGGACCACGCCGACCGCGACGGTGTCTCGGGCATCTCGAGCATCGTCGGCGGCAAGTTCACCACCTATCGGGCGATGGCCGAGGAGATCGCCGATCACGTCTGTGACAAACTCGGCGTCGACGCCCGATGTGTGACCGCCGAGAAGCCGCTTCCAGGAAGCGAGAACGGTGGGGTGCTCGAGGACGCGATGGCCGACTTCGGCCTGCGGTCGCCGATCGCCCGCCGGAGCAAACAGCGGCTGGGATCGCGCGCGAAGGAAGTGCTCGAGACCGACGAGCCGAATCCGGTGATCTGTGCCTGCGAGGGCGTCACGCGCGCGGAGATACAGGATGCGATCGAGGGGTCCGGATCGGATCTGAACGCCGTCCGCATCCGGACGCGGGCGTCGATGGGCAACTGCCAGGGTGGATTTTGCTCCCAGGAGATGGCCCACGAACTCCATCCCGAGTACGACGAGGAGACCGTCCGTGCGGCCCTGGACGAACTCTACCAGGAACGCTGGAAGGGCCAGCGCCACGCGCTCTGGGGCGAACAGCTCTCGCAGGCGATGCTGACCCACGCCCTGCACGCGACGACGATGAACCGCGACCGGGATCCCGCGGACGGCCGCGAGGAGATCGAGTACGCGGCGTTCGACGCGGGCCAGAAACGGGGACAGGCTCCTAGCCAGGAGGGACCCTGAATGGCGATCGAGGACGACGTGCTCGTCGTCGGCGGCGGACTCGCCGGAACGATGGCGGCGCTGTCGGCGGCAGAACGCGACGTCGACGTTCGACTCGTCACCCACAAGGAGAGTACGCTCCGACACGCCAGCGGCCTGATCGACGTGCTCGGGTACGCGCCGGACGGCGACGGTCCGATCGTCGATCCCTTCGAGGCGATTCCCGACCTGCCCGACGGCCACCCCTACGAACGGGTCGGCCTCGAGAACGTCCGCGAGGCCCTGTCGAGGTTCGACTCGATCGCAGGCGACGCCTACGCCGGCGGCCACACCGACAGGAACGCGCTGATGCCGACCCACGGCGGGACCGTCAAACCGACCGCGCGGTATCCCATCTCGAGCGCGGCAGCCCTGGCCAGCGACGACCGCGACGCCCTGCTGGTCGGCTTCGAGACGCTGCCGGCACTCGAGGCACCGCTGACCGCAGAACACCTCGAGGCCGCGGGCGTTCCCTTCGAGGCCCGTGGCGTCACGATCGGCTTCCCCGGCATTCGACGGGACGACGCGAAGGTGACGCGGTACGCACACCTGCTGGACCACGACGAACCGGTCGCGACGGGAAGCGGGGAGACCGGTGCGCGCGAGGCGCTGGTCGGTGCCGTCGAACCCCACCTCGACGGGGAAAAGCGGGTCGGCTTCCCCGCCGTGCTGGGGGACGATCAGACGGAGGAAGTACGCGCCGCGCTCGAGGACGCCCTCGGCGTCGACGTCTTCGAGGTCCCGATGGGGCCGCCCAGTCTCCCTGGGCTACGACTCGAGGACCTGCTGTACGACGCGCTCGAGGATGCTGGCGTGCAGGTCCGGTCGGGCGTTCCGGTCGTCGACTACGAGACGGACGGCAGGCGGATCGATCGGGTCGTCGTCGACCGCAACGGAGCCGAGATTCCGCATCGGGCGAGCCAGTACGTCCTCGCAACGGGCGGGCTGGTCGGCAAGGGAGTCGACTCGAGTCGCGAGCGGGTGTACGAACCGATCTTCGACTGTCACGTCCCGCACGCGGACGATCGGTACGAGTGGTTCGTCGACGACGCTTTCGGCGAGCATCCCTTTGCCCGGTTCGGGGTCGTTCCCGACCGCGACCTGCGGCCGCTCGATGCGGACGGCGAACCGGAGTTTCCGAACCTGCGGGCCGCCGGCGGCGTGCTGGGGGGCTACGACTACGCCGCCGAGAAGTCCGGTGCCGGCGTCTCGATCGCGACGGGATACGTCGCCGGGAAGCGGGCGGCAGAAGAGGTGGATCGATGACGAACCGACGAGACGCGAACGGATCCGGTGATTCGATGACCAACGAGAACGGCTCGACCGACAGGGAGACAGCACAGGACGACGAGCGAGGGGAGATCGCGACGGACGGCGCTGGCTCGGCGACGGACAGCGAGTTCGACCCCGTCGAGGTCTTCCCCGAGACCGAGGAGATGGACCTCCGGCCGGGTGCAGACGACTGTTACAAGTGTTCGACCTGCGACACCGCCTGCCCCGTCGCCGAAGTCGACGACGAGTTCCCCGGCCCAAAGTTCCAGGGACCCGAACAGTGGCGGCTCAAACGCCAGGACGACCATGATATCGACGAGTCCGTAATGAAGTGCTCGAACTGCATGCGCTGTGACGGCGCCTGCCCCTCGAGCGTCCCGCTTTCCCAGATGCACAACACGGCCCGCGGGGAGTACGTGGAGGAGAACATGAGCAAACTCTCCCGGGAATACCTGCGAAACCGGATGCTCGCGAACTACCGACGGCTCGCTCCGCTTGCCGCCACGTTCCCACGGACGTCGAACTTCGTGATGGGACTGGCTCCCGTCCGCTGGCTCGGTGAGAAGGTACTCGGCGTCACGAGCGAGCGGGAGTTTCCCGATTTCGCGACCGAGACGTTCCGGGAGTGGTGGCGGAAACGAGGCGGCGCGAAGGTCGAAAGCGACGAGAAACGGATCGCCTACTTCCACGGCTGCTACGCCAACTACAACACCCCAGAGGTCGCGAAGGCGCTGGTCCGGGTGTACGAACAGTTCGGCTACGAGGTCATGGTTCCCGAGCAGCGCTGTTCAGGGACGCCGATGTTCGCAAACGGCATGCTCGCGGACGCACGCCGGGCGGCCGAGACCAACGTCTCCGAACTCGCGGCCGCGATCGAAGACGGCGCGGACGTCGTCGCCTCCTGTAGCTCCTGTTCGATGTCGATCCGTCAGGAGTATCCCGAACTGTTCGACCTCGAAGGGGTCGAAGACGTCGCCGCGAATACGTGGGACGCCGTCGAATACCTGCAGGTTCACGAGGACCTGCTCGGCGAACTCGAGGGAACCAGCGTCGAGGCGTTCGACGACTTCGCCTACCACGCCCCCTGTCACGCCCGCAACCAGGGGCTTGCCGGCCAGACCCTCGAGGTGCTCGCACCGATCGACGGCGTCGAAGTGGAAGACGTCGGCGACTCCTGTTCGGGCATCTCGGGAACCTACGGCTGGAAAGAGGAGAACTACGAGACCTCCATGAAGATCGGCGCGGAGATGTTCGAGCACATGGAGTCGGCCGAGGCCGAGTCGGGGCTCACCGAGTGTCCGACCTGTTCGATGCAGATGGGCCACGGGACGGGCTACGAGATCACCCACACCCTCGAGGTGCTCGAGGCGGCGCTGGTCGGCGACCGGTAGTCGGCGTGCTCGAAGGTACCCTTTTAGTGATAGCGTCGAATACTCTCTGTACTTACGAGTAATGATCGAAATCGAGGCGACGACGGATCCACCGGGGCTCGAGGTGTACGATTCGATCGAGCAGCGCCGGCTTCGGTTCGAAACGGGAGCCGTCGCCACACCCCGGGACACGTCCACGGAGGAATTTCCGTTTCCCGTCGACACGACGTGTTCGATCGAGACGGACGAACTCGTTTTCGATCGGCCATACGCCATCACGCTCCACGACGGCGCGGGCGTCACCGAATCGAGCCTCGAGATCGGCGAAACCGCGTCGCTCGACGACCGTCACCAGTTCGTCGGCGTAAGCGGTCCGATCAAACTCTACGTTCGAGCCGAAGGACCCGGACGGGTCGAACGGCGACTGCGGTCGTTTCGGATCGCTTTCGACCGGGAGACGACGCTCGTTCTCGGTGCCAGATCGTTACACGATCGACCGGCAGGGACGATCACGACGTCGCCGGACCTCGAGTCCATGCTGACCGCGATTTCGGCGTCGGCCTCCGCACTGAAGACGACCTCGCCGGAGCGAACCTGGCCGACCCTGCGAGGCCACCCGCCGCTGATCGAACTCGGGGACCGACTCGAGATCCCCGCGGCTATCGAACAGGAGCGGCCCGACCCCGGCGTCACCCTGACGATTCCACCCAACTACGCGGCGCTGTTTGCCGCTGCGCCGCTTGCGTACTTCCTCGGAGCCGACCTCCGGACCGGCGACGAACCAGCGCTCGCAACCGACCGGTTCGACCACCCGTTACCGACGGGAACGGCCTTCGAAGATGCGGTGGCACAGCTCCTCAAGCAGTGTTTCTTCCTCGACTGTCTCGCCCGGACGGAAGGCATCTTCCAGTCTACGCTCCACGAACGGGTTGCACTCGAGGACGACCTTCCCTTCGAGTTCGCGTCGCTCTACGACGCACCGTTAGCCGAACGACTGAATCGATACCTCGAGGTTCCCTACGAACGGATCGAACCGTACGTCCCACGGTGGCCGCTGACGGCCCACGTCCCGGCCGACCCGGACAGCGTCGAGATCGTCCCGTTCGTCACGCACGAACTCGGCGTGATTCGTGCGGCCCGGAGAACCGAGATCGACGGCGTCGACAAGACGTCGGCTCCCTCGACGGCAGAAGCCGCCGACTCACAGCTCGTCCGGTCGGCGAGTCGATCACAGCGTCTCGATCGGTCGCCAACCCGCGGCCCGGCGGGGACGACACTGATCGAACCGGACGTCACCACCGAGTCGGTCGAACACGCCTGGTTCGGGGACGCGATTCCCTACGGCGCGTCGAAAGCGACCGTCGAAGCCTACCGAAACCAGCTGGATCGCGGAACGCGAAAGGAATCGATCGACATCCTGCTCGTCTGTAACGACGCGCGAATGATCGACGAACACGACCTGCTCGACGACGCCTACGACGGACACGAGCAGGTGCCGTTCGACGTCGACTCCGAGTTCGGCGTCGACACCGACCGGCTCGCGACGCTTTTGACCGACGGCGGCTACGACTTCTTCCACTACATCGGTCACGCAACCGAAGACGGGCTTCACTGTTCGGACGGCAAACTCGACATCCGACGTCTCGAGTCGGTCGACGTCAGCGTTTTCTTCCTGAACGCCTGTCGCTCCTACGAACAGGGGCTGGCGTTGACCCGCAAGGGTGCCTACGGCGGCGTAAGCACCTACGCCGACGTCGAAAACGAGCGAGCCGTCGAAGCCGGCGAAACGATGGCACAACTGCTCAACTGCGGGTTCCCGCTCCGGGGCGCACTCGAGATCGCTCGCGAGAACGCCGCGATCGGCGACCAGTATCTGATCATCGGCGACGGCTCGACCGACATCGCCCAATCGGACGGCGGTGCGCCGATTCTGGTCGACCTCGAGAGCCGCGAGGACGGGTTCGCGGTTGCGGTCCAGTCGTACTCGACCAAAGAGTACAAACTCGGAACGACGACCGAATCGACGCTGCCGACGGTGTCGGACCGACACCTCGGGCCAGCACACACGTCGTTTGTCGGGGTCGATCGGGCGTCCCTCCAGGAGTATCTCGTCTGGAACGATCCGCCGGTGCGACTGGACGGGGAGCTACAGTGGTTCCACGGGATCGGCTCGACGCCGCTGGACTGAACTGCAAGAAGGATCCGCGAGCTGTTTTACGGGCCGACCTGCGACGCACTCGAGGCTGCAGCCGTTCCTGCCTGACTCAGGAGGACGAACAGGGTAAACAGCGCGCCGATCATTCGTGGATGCTGTGCGAGGTAATTCGTCATGGTGTCTGTGTCGGACATCACAAGCCAATAGTTATTGCCATTAGATTTATATTTATCTTAAATATACGTACAGTAGAAGTGGAAAGAAAAACCCATGATCGATTGTCATGAGTTGGAAGGCTGGTTCCCGACAGCGAGACACCACCGATACGACGGGCCGCGTTTAGCCACGATAGTAGCCACTGCAAGTCAATGCACACCTGATCGCACGACAGCTGTGCGATCAGTGTGTAAATAGTTGCAGTTGTTACTATAGAATTGATTCGCAACGAAACCTGCTCCCGGCTGTCGCGGTCAGATATAGTGACTCTCGAGGACCAGACAACTCACGCCATTTCTACCGTCGTCCTCGAGATCGGAGCGGTGCAGCTACCGGGTGTAGCGTCCGTCGAAGAAAAGCGAAATACGGCGGGAACGAAACCGGTGGGTTCAGTTAGTTAGTCCTGTCGCCGCAGCGCCAGCATCGCGGTTGCGAGCAAGGCGACGACAGCGACAGCGACTTCGAAGCCGGGCGTTCCGTCTTCGTCGTCGTCATCGTCCACCGGTTCCGGGTCGGACTCCTCTTTTTCTTCTTTTTCGCCGACGGTCAGGATGCCGCTTCTGGTGTCGAAACCGGCAATGACGACCCAGTCGACGTCGCCTTCAGTCGACGTGTCGAAGTCGAAGCTCTCGCTCCAGGTATCACCGGTCTCGAGGACGACAGTCGTGTCTTCGACGTCCTCGTCGTCGATCGTGACCGTCACGTCGACGTCGTCGGCGGCACTGTCGTCGTTGCTGACGGTCACGTCGAGGGTGGCAGCCTCGCCTGGTTCGACGTCGTCGGGTGCGGTTGCCTCGAGGTCGATCGGAGAGCTGGGAACACCAACGAGGACGGCGTCGACGTCGTCCTCGAGCAGAGCGTGGTCATCGCCGTCGAATGGAGCCCGGTCGTCGTGATACGCCTCCAGTTCGAAGGCAATGCCGGGCTCGTACTCGCTGAAGTCGTACTCGACGGTGAAGGTGCCGTCGTCGGCGACGACGGCGCTCGCCGAGTCGGTGAAGTTACCGGGCGACTCGGCGGTAGATTCGACGGCGCTGCCGGGCGCGACGTTGGTCGTCCCGATCACGTCGGCGTCCGCAGCGTTCGGGATTTCGTCGTTGGTGGGATAGAGGTCGAACTCGGGGTCGACGATTTCGAACTCGGTCTCGATCTCGATCGTCTCCTCGGCGTCGGCGGCAAAGATACTCTCCTCGGTGGCTTCGAACGTGAGATCGTAACTCCCGACGTCGAGGTCGGCACCATCGTAGTCGACGTGAGCGACGAGGTCGCCGTCGTACTGTGCGAGATCGGTAACCGTCGCGTTCGCGTCGAGACGATCCTCGGCACCGGGGTAAGTGGACCAGGTGGTCGCGGCGACGTTCGGACCGGGATCTCGCTCCTCGACAGTGATATTCATCCCCGAGGTGGTGAGCATCTCGCCGATGCCGTCGCCGTAGTCGTGGGCGGAGACGTCACCGGACATCCCGTAGTCTTCGAGAATCAACACGAGTTCGTCGCCGTGAGCGACCGTCGAACTGGCCGTGCGCTCGGCGTCGTCGTAGTCCTCGTAGTCGCCGAAATCGGTGCCCGCCGGTGCAATCTCGAAGTCTACGCCCGAGACCGGTTCGGGCTCCTGGACGGTGAAAAACGCCGTGTCGGTCTCTTCGTCTGTCTCGACGCGCTCCAGGGCAGCCGAATCGTTGTAGTCGGTCCCGGCGACCATCTCGTAGTCGTGAGCACCGAGGACGACGTCGTCTCGGTCGCTGAAGGCAGCGTCCGTGAACGTGTCGTCAGTCAGTTCGCCACCGGACGTCTCGGGAATCCGCCAGGCGTCGCCGCTGGCATTTGCCGCACTCGTGTCGAACTGGAGCGTAACCTCGTCGACGTCGTGGCTGTCGACGGTAAACTCGGCAGCAGCCCGGAAGTTGTCCTCCTCGTAGTCGCCAATGTGGACAGCACCAGCCTGTGTGTGCTCGAGTTCGATCGGGATCTCGATCACATCCCCGCGTTGGCCTTCGGCGTCGCCAGCAAAGTCGACGGACGCGTCGTCGTCGACGACTTCGATCGTGGCGTTGTCCCACGCGTGAGAGTCCGTGGTGTCGAACTCGAACTCGTACTCGCCGGGTTCGACGTCGTCGAAGCTCACGTCGAACGTCGACGTATCGTCGCTGGCGTCGACGTGCTCGAGCGTCAGGACGTCGTCCGTGTGGGCGTCGGCATCGCCGGCGTACGCGTTCTCGTCGTGGCCGACGAACATCCCGTAGAGGTCGTCACCGTCGAACTCCTCGCTGGTGACGTTTACGTGCTGGTGGTCGCGGTCGGAGTCGATCGAGAGTTCCGCTTCACCACCTTCGATAACGGTGTTGGTCGTGAAGTCGACGTCGAGGTCTTCCTCGTCGGTCCAGAACTCCACCTGGTCGAAACTATCGGCGATGTTCGGGCTGTCCCCCGTATCGAAGTGGTACACCTCACCGGGTTCCAGATCGGACGTGTCGAACGTTGCCGTGCCATCGTCCCGAACCCGAATCGCCGTTTCGACGTCGCCGAACTCCGCGTTCCGAGGTCCGGGACGAACCACGAGACTGCTGTGATCGTCGAGGACGCCACCGGTGAGCGTGACCTCCTGTCCGCTCCAGACCGTGTCGACGTCGTCCGGCTCCCAAGTCGGCCCCGCCTCGTGGTATTCGTGACCGACACTGCCGGGATCGACGACCGGAATGATACCCCGTATATCCAGCACGAGATCGGCGTTCGCCCCGTCTCCGTAGGCATCAATATCGACGATCTCACCCGGTTCGTCGACGGTGCTGAACGTCAGGGGTTCGTCCCAGTCGTCCCACTCGTCGTCGACGACGATTCCGTCCTGCTCGTAATGCTCGCTGGTTTCGGCACCGTCACCACCGATATCGACGCCGAGATCGAGTTCCACCTCACCGTCTCGGAGGTGATTGACCGCCAGGTCGAACTCGGCATCGTCTCGATCAGCTTCGAACTCCAGCGAAGCAGGGTCGAAGACGACGTCCGCGGCGTACATGGCGTATTCGGAGTCCGCTACACCGTCGTCTTCTTCAGCATCGTGGACGTGCCTGTCGTATTCGGAGGCCACCACGACGTCGTCCTCGCCAGCCACCTGAACGTCGACCTCGTGTGCGATGTCACCCGCCTCGACGGGCTCGAACTCGAGTTCGGCCGGCTCTTCGTCCTCGAGATCACCCTCGTCCGAGGCAGTCCACGCCTGGCCCTCGTCGAGCTCGAGTTCGCCACCCGCGAAGGTCTCTTCGAAAGTGACGCCCGGATCGACTGCACCCGTATCACCGTCTGCGACGTAGACGTCGATTCGCTCTATCGTGACG
The DNA here is from genome assembly GCF_900104065.1 of Natronobacterium texcoconense. Taxonomy (NCBI): domain Archaea; kingdom Methanobacteriati; phylum Methanobacteriota; class Halobacteria; order Halobacteriales; family Natrialbaceae; genus Natronobacterium; species Natronobacterium texcoconense. The sequence continues at coordinate 886,079 of NZ_FNLC01000002.1, forward strand.
TCGTCCTCGGTTGCAACGACGGTAACGTCGAAGTCGTCGACGGTTTCTCCAATCGCGAGGTAGCCGTACTCGTTAGTTACTTCGGGATAGTCAATCGTAATCTCGACCGGTTCCTCCCCCTCGTCTGCCGCCGCGGACCCCGCAAACAGAGCGGACATCGCGACGACAGAGACGATCATGATCGCTGCCAGGAACGCTGCACGTCCCTTTTCGCGACGTGATAGTTCGCCTGTCATGTACTGTGATTCGGTCGCGTCGGTTGGCCTGCGGTCGATGCCTCAGAAAACGGTGAGTTTGCCCCGTTCACGTGCGTCGCTCGACAGCACGGCCTCCCGAATAGCGGTGTCTCTATCAAGTCATCTATATGTAATAAATTTTCTCGCCAGTGGCTAGAACCAGACGCTACCGACACGAGATAACACGACGTAGAGCAATCTGTCGAAACGACCTCGAGCGCGGTAGCTCGAGGGTGTTCCCGGTTTCTTCAGCCACGTCGTAGCACTCTCTGTGCCGTTGAAACGAAATCTCGAAAATACGCGTCTATACTCACTCTGTCGTCCTACGAGAGTACTGATTCGACGGCTACCAGCTACTCGGACGAGAGTGCTGCAGCTACGGGGTGTAACGTGCGTCGAAAGAAAAGCGAAATGCGGCGGAAACTGAACGCGGTGTTCAGTTAGTTAGTTAGTCCTGTCGGCGCAGCGCCAGCATCGCGGCTGCGAGCAGGGCGACGACAGCGACAGCGACTCCGAAGCCGGGCGTTCCGTCTTCGTCGTCGTCATCGTCATCGTCGTCGTCCGTGGTGTCGTCGTCATCGTCGTCGACGACTTCCTCTTCTTCAGCGACGGTCAGGGTGCCGCTGTCGGAGTTGTCTCCGGCAGTGACGTCCCAGTTGATGTCGCCTTCCTCGGCGGTGTCGAAGTCGAAGCTCTCGCTCCACTCCTCACCAGCGTCGAGGGTGACCGTGGTGTCCTCGACGTCCTCACCGTCGATCGTAACGGTGATGTCGACGTCGTCACCGGAGCCACCGTCGTTGCTGACGGTCACGTCGAGCGCGGCAGCGTCGCCAGGCTCGACTTCACCGGGTGCGTCAGCGTTGAGGTTGATCAGCGGGTCCTCAGCGTCAACGAGGACGGCGTCCATGTCGTCCTGAGCGTCGCCGCGCGTGGTGTAGGCATTTTCGTCGGCTTCAGCGTCCAGTTCGAACGGCGTGCCGGCCTCGTACTCGCTGAAGTCGTAGACGGCCGTGAAGGTACCGTCGTTCTGGACGACAGCGTCTGCGGCGGCGGTGAAGTTACCGGGCGAGTTCGCACCGGTGTCGACGTCGTTACCGGGTGCGATGTTGGTCATGCCGGTCACTTCAGCCGAGTCGCTGTTGGGGATCTCGGCGTTGTTCGGGTGGAGATCGAGTTCGGGCTCCTCGAGTTCGAAGCTCGTCTCGAACTCGATCGTGTCATCGGCATCGTCGACGAAGATGCTGTTTTCGTTCGCCTCGAAGATGAGCTCGTACTCACCGTACTCGAGGTCGGTGGCATCGTAATCGATAACGAGCACGAGGTCTCCGTCGTACTCGTTGAAGTCGCTAATCACGGTGGACGTCACGAGTTGACCGTCGTAATCGTCGAGGGTCCCATAATCGTCGTGGGTCGTCCAGACCTGCGGTGCGACGTTCGGACCGGGGTCCTGTTCCTCGAGCGTGATGTTCATACCGGCGTGCTCGAAGACGTCGTGGGCATCGCTGGCCCCGTCGACGGCACCGGACATGCCGAAGTCCTCGAGCGTCAGGATGAGTTCGTCTCCATCGGCGACGATGTCACCGGACGAGAGGAGGTCGTCCTCCTGCGCCTCGGCCAGGTCGTCGGCGTTGTTGAAGTTAGTGTCGGCCGGCGCTCGCTCGAGCACGACGTCCGAGATCGTCTCGGGTTCGGTCACGGAGAGGAACGTCGTGTCAGTTTCCGAGTCTTCCGCGACGGCGTTGGCTCCGTCGTCGTGCTCGGTACCGGCGGTCATCTCGTAGTCGTAGACACCGAGCACGAGGTTGTCTTCAGCTTCTGGGTCGTCGACCCAGCCGACGTCAGCCTGGTCGTCTACCAGCGTAAGGTCGTACTCGTCTTCGTACTCTTCAGGAACGTTCCATGGGTCCGCTGGATCGTTCGTGTCGAACAGGATCACGATCTCGTCTGCGTTCGGCGTATCGAGACTGAATCCAGTAGATGCCTGATAGTTCTCCTCGTCGATATCGCCGACCTGAATCGCACCCTCTTCGGTGTGTTCGGGCTCGAGGACGATTTCGATCATGTCACCGCGCTCGCCAACGGGGTCTTCGGCGAAGTTGACAGCGGTGTCTTCGTCGGTGACTTCGATCGTCGCGTTGTCCCACGCGAGCGAGTCAGTGGTTTCGAACTCGAACTCGTAGACACCCGGGTCGACGTCTTCGAACTCGATTTCGAACTCGGCACCGTCTGCAACGTCCGTAAGCGTCAGGATTTCGTTATCGCTGTCGACCAGCTGGTCCGTTCCAGTCTCGCCGTAGTCGATGTAGTCATCGAGGTCGCCAGCGTCGAAGTCCTCGCTGGTGATGTTGAGGTGCTGGTAGTCGCGGTCGCTGTTGACTTCGATCTCAGTGCCGTCGTCCTGTGGGACGGTGTTGACACTGAAGTCGACGTCGAGTTCTTCCTCAGCGGTCCAGAACTCCTCACCGTCGAAGTGGGAGCCATCAGCGTCGAAGTGGTACGCTTCGCCCGTTTCGAGGTCGGACGTGTCGAACACGGCAGTCCCGTCAGTTGCTTCGATCGACGTCTCGTGGTCGGGGTTGTCGAGCGACTCGGGGCCTTCGTAGAGAATGACGGCACTCACGGTGTCGCCAAAGGCAGCGTCCTCGAGCGTGATTTCCTGCCCGATGTAGACGGTACTGACGTCATTTTCGTCTTCCCAGGTTGGGCCATCGTCACTGTAGAGGTGGCCGACTCCGGATTCTTCCTCGCCGGATTCAGGCTCTTCGACGGTGACAGTCTGTACACCCGACTCCCAGGTGCTGCCTTCACCGTCGTCAAGGGCGACCGACCACTCGATCGTGTCGCTGTCAGTCATTCCGGAGGCGTCGAACTCGACGTTCCACGTCTCGGAGTCTTCGTGGTCAATCGTCACCGATTCATCGACCGAAGTAGCTCCGTCGACAGTGATCGTGACGTCAACTTCGTCTGCAGGGTCTACTTCCTCGTTCGATACCGTAATCGTACGGTCCTCAGTTGCGTCTTCATCGATGGTATCGTCATCGATGTCAACGGAGTAGTTACTCTGATCGTATGCCACCGCACTGCCCGCGAACGCTGCGGACATCGCGACGACAGAGACGATCATAATCGCTGCCAGGAACACTGCACGTCCCTTTTCGCGATATGATGGTTCGTTTTGCATGTATATTGTCTCGTAATTTCGTCTTCGTTGGTTGGTCTGGATTCGATTCATCGGGAGGCGGCCATTATCGGCGTTTACGACGTGTCTCACCGACCAGCTCGGCCTTCCGGGTAGGGGTACTGTGAGAGATGAAAGTAATGAGTAATAAGCTTTCCGTTTAACAGGTCAGAATTTGTGGTTGTTCTAATGGCATATTACTGGATTATAGTGGCCTATTACCTTGATAGAGAATAGACATAATAGTCTAACGGTTGTTTGGGGTGGCTGGAGACAGTCAAGAACTATTCTCGAGAGGACTCGATCAAAAGAGTTCACACCAACGGTGTTCGACGGCCGATACCGATCGTCGACCATCTACGCCCGCTTCTCGGTTCGGTTCGTACGGCCGAGCACGGCCATCCGGATACCGGTCACCAAAATCAGTGCTGCAGCTACGGGGTGTAACGTGCGTCGAAAGAAAAGCGAAATGCGGCGGAAACTGAACGCAGTGTTCAGTCAGTTAGTTAGTCCTGTCGGCGCAGCGCCAGCATCGCGGCTGCGAGCAGGGCGACGACGGCGACAGCGACTCCGAAGCCGGGCGTTCCGTCTTCGTCGTCGTCAGTTTCGTCGTCGTCAGTTTCGTCGTCGTCATCGTCGACGACTTCCTCTTCTTCGGCGACGGTCAGGGTGCCGCTGTCGGAGTTGTCTCCGGCAGTGACGTCCCAGTTGATGTCGCCTTCCTCGGCGGTGTCGAAGTCGAAGCTCTCGCTCCAGGTGTCTCCGTCAGCGTCGAGGGTGACGGTCGTGTCCTCTTCGTCCTCACCGTCGATCGTGACGGTGATGTCGACGTCGTCGGACGCGCCGCCGTCGTTGCTAACGGTCACGTCGAGCGCGGCAGCGTCGCCAGGCTCGACTTCACCGGGTGCGTCAGCGTTGAGACTGATCAGCGGGTCGCCAGCGTCGACAAGGATGGAGTCCATGTCGTCGCCGTTGTCGCCTTCGTGGTCGTCGTAGGCGTTTTCGTCGGTTTCAGCTTCGATTTCGAACGGCGTGCCAGCGTCGTACTCGCTGAAGTCGTAGACAGCCGTGAAGGTGCCGTCATCCTGGACGACAGCGTCTGCGGCGTCCGTGAAGTTACCAGGCGAGTTCGCGTCGGTGTCGATGTCGTTACCGGGCGCGACGTTGGTGATGCCAGTCACTTCGGCACTATCGGAGTTTGGCACTTCATCGTTCTCGGGGAGCAGGTCAACTTCAGGCTCCTCGAGCTCGAAGTTCGTTTCGAATTCGATGGCGTCCTCGTCGTCGTCGACGAAGATGCTGTCGTCAGTTGCCTCGAAGGTGAGATCGTATTCACCGTAGTCGAGACCGCTGGTTTCGCTGCTGCGGTCGCCGGGCATGTCGTAGTCGTCGTAATCGATCACGAGCACGAGGTCGTCATCGTATTCCTCGATGTCGCTGATGACGTTGGACAGTTCGATGCCCTCGACGTCACCTTCGTCTGCGCTGGCTTCGTAATCGTCGAGGTTTTCAACGCCCTCGTAGGTCGTCCACCATGCTGCGTCCTGGTTCGGACCAGGGTCTTCTTCTTCGATGGTGATGTTAATGCCGGCGGTGTCCTCGAAGACATCTTCGCTGTCGGCGGAGCCTTCGATGAGACCGGACATGCCGAAGTCTTCGAGGGTCAGGACGAGTTCGTCACCGTAGGCGGCTTCCGTACCGTCCGTCAGGAGGTCGTCCTCGTAGGCTTCCTCGAGGTCCTCGGCGTCGTCGAAGCCGGTGTCGTGCGGCGCACGTTCGAGCACCATGTCCGAGATCGTTTCGGGCTCGGTCACGGAGAGGAACGTGGTGTCGGTTTCGTGTTCGCTGTCGACGGCACCAACGTACCCATCAGGGGTATCGTCAGCATCTTCTTCGTACTCGGTGCCGGCGGTCATCTCGTAGTCGTAGATACCGAGGACGTAGTTATCGTCGTCCTCTTCCCAGCCGACGAAGGTGTCGTCTTCGGGGTCGTTCTCGATTGTGAGGTCGTACTCGTCTTGGTACTCCTCAGGTTTGGTCCACGGGTCGTGTGGATCGTTCGTGTCGAACAGGAGTCCGATTTCGTCGGCGTCAGGGGTGTCGATGTCGAACTCGACGGTCGACTGGTAGTTCTCTTCGTCGTAGTCACCAACCTGAACCACACCTGTTTCGGTGTGGTCGGGTTCGATCACGATCTCGACCATGTCACCCTGCTGGCCGATCGGGTCCTCACCGAAGTGGACAGCGGTGTCCTCGTCGGTGACTTCGATCGTGGCGTTGTCCCATGCGAGCGAGTCGGTGCTCTCGAATTCGAATTCGTAGACGTCAGGTTCGACGTCTTCGAATTCGAGTTCGAGTGCGTCACCATCGTCGACACCCTCGAGCGTCAGGGCGTCGTCATCGTAGGCCTCAACGTTGGTGAAGTCACCTTCGTCGATGACGTACTCTTCGAGATCGTCACCATCGAAGTCTTCGCTGGTGACGTTGACGAACATGTCGTCACGGTCGGTCGCGAACTCGATGTCGGCGTCGTCATCCTGTGGGACGGTGTTGACGCCGAAGTCAACAGCGAGGTCTTCCTCGGCAGTCCAGAACTCATCGCCGTGGAAGTCGTACGTGTCTTCGTCCTCGTCTACGTGGAAGTGGTACGCTTCGCCTGGCTCGAGTTCGTCAGTTTCGAACGTACCGTATGGGTGGGGATGGTCATCATCTTCCTGAATTTCGATCGATGCTTCGTGGGTGCGGTCGTCTCCAGAGAGGCTTGCCGGCCCTTCGTAGAGGATGACAGCACTCACGTCATCATTGTCAGGTCCTTCGTCATCTGCGAACTCTTCGGACATGATGGTGATTTCCTGTCCGATGTACGCGTTGTCGCCAGCTTCATCGATCCAGACCGGTCCAGCATCGTCGTATGCCTGCTCTTCGTCGAATGCGTCAGGGTCTTCGACGGTGACAGTTTCGGAGTCAGTGTCGAAGTCAGACCCATCGTCACCGGCGGTTTCCCAAAGTTCGACGTCGATGTTGACGTCACCTGGAGAGTCCTCGTCGATGACGTCAGTGTAGGTGATCGAGTCGTCACCTTCCGCAGCGAGGGCGACTTCTGCCGCGCCAGAGCCGTCGTACTCTACTCCGTCGTCTGCCTCGACGGTTTCACCGCCGATCTCGATATGCGCGTAGACATCGTGCGCGGCGTCTTCAGTGTTATCGATTTCTACCGTAACAGTACCTTGGTCATCGACATCAACCGTCGCCGGCGCGTCGATATCGTCAATTACAACGTTTCCGTCTGGCGTCGCTGCCGCGCTGCCCGCAAATGCTGCGGACATCGCAACGACAGAGACGATCATAATCGCTGCCAGGAACACTGCACGTCCCTTTTCGCGATATGAAGGTTCGCTTGTCATGTGTTGTGTATGTGTTGTGTTTTCGTTCGCTTAGGTTGGTTATCGCGCGATCAGATCGGAAGCGACCGTTATCGGCACGACCTGCACATCGTCGCGTCCCGACACAGCCTTCCGGGTAGGGGTGTTCGATGCAAGATACTACCCCGTAATAAGCTTTCTGTCTGATAGGTCAGAGAAAAGGACGGTTTCAATGTACGTTTTCTCTCGCGTAATTAGTCGTTACGAGCCTCTATGAGACATAGTACGCCGAATATAGACTGAAAACAGATACGTCAGAACCGTAGCGGTTTTTGGTATCACGCCACAAACAAATAGCAGTGCTATCGGTCTCGAACTCGAGTTCTCAGAACACAACGATCGATTACGACAACCGGTGCCGTCGCTACCGGGGACAACGAGCGTCGAAAGAAAAGCGAAATGCGGCGGAAACTGAACGCGGTGTTCAGTTAGTTAGTTAGTTAGTCCTGTCGGCGCAGCGCCAGCATCGCGGCTGCGAGCAGGGCGACGACAGCGACAGCGACACCGAAGCCGGGCGTTCCGTCTTCGTCACCGTCATCGTCGTCGTCATCGTCTTCCGGTTCCGGTTCCGGTTCCGGCTCTTCCTCTTCTTCGGCGACGGTCAGGGTACCGCTGTCGGATTCGTCTCCGGCAGTGACGTCCCAGTCGATGTCGCCTTCCTCGGCGGTGTCGAAGTCGAAGCTCTCGCTCCAGGTGTCACCGGCGTCGAGGGTGATCGTCTCGTCCGTGAGCTCCTCACCGTCGAGCGTGACGACGACATCGACGTCGTCGGCAGCACCGCCGTCGTTGCTGACGGTCACGTCGAGCGCAGCGTCCTCACCGGGCTCGACTTCATCAGGTGCGTCAGCGTTGAGGTTGATCAGCGGGTCCTCGGCATCGACGAGAACGGAACTCATGTCGTCCTCGAGGTCACCTGCGAACTCACCGAACTCCGAACTGTCGTCGTGCTCGGCCTCGAGGTCGAACTCGATACCAGCTTCGTAGTCGCTGAAGTCGTAGACGGCCGTGAAGGTACGGTCGTCGTCGACGACTGCGTCAGCACCGTCGGTGAAGTTACCAGCGGAGGACGCACCCGTGCTGATATCGCTACCAGGCGCGACGGTAGTCGTACCGATCACTTCAGCCTCGTCGCTGTTCGGAATCTCATCGTTGTCGGGGTGGAGGTCGAGTTCGGGTTCGACGACTTCGAAGCTAGATTCGATTTCGATCTCTTCGTCCTCGTCGTCCGCGAACATGCTGTCCTCGCTGATCTCGAGCGTCAGGTCGTAGCCACCGACGTCGAACTCGTCGGCCTCGGTGTAGTCGAGGGTCGCGACGAGGTCGCCGTCGTAGTACTCGAGGTCGGTGTAGACGGCGCTCACGTCGATCGCCTCGTCACCCTCGGCTGCAGTCGACCAGACCTTCGGATCGACGTTCGGACCAGGGTCTTGCTCTTCGACGGTGATCTCCATACCCGCTTCTTCGAGCATCTCGCCGACGTCGTCGGTGGTCATGCCGTCGACGGCACCGGAGAGACCGAAGTCCTCGATGGTGACCACGAGCTCGTCGTGGTAGGCGACTTCGGACGAAGACGTCATGTACGCCTCGTCGTACTCGTCGTAGTCGCCGAGGTCGGTCCCGGCCGGAGCGATCTCGAAGTCGACGTTACTGACCGGTTCCGGTTCGAAGACGCTGAAGAACGACGTGTCGGTCTCGGAGTCTTCCTCGACACCTGCGTGCGTTTCAGCGTCGCCTTCGTCGTACGACGTACCGGCGATAATCTCGTAGTCGTGGACGCCAAGCGGCTCACCCTCTTCGAAGTTGATGGCCGTGTAGCCCTCGAGGATCTCGGCGTCGTATTCGTCTGCGTCGTCGGGGTGGACGGACCAGGAGTCCTCGCCGTCGTTCGGCGCGTACGTGTCGAACCGCAGCGTGATCTCGTCTGCGCTGTAGTCGTCGACGTCGAAGTGGGCGGCAGCCTGGAAGTTGTCCTCGTCGAAGTCACCAATCTGGACGGCACCGGTCTGGACGTGCTCGAGGTCGAGCGTGATGTCGATCACGTCACCGCGCTCGCCACCGATGTCGTCGGCGAAGTCGACGGATGCGTCGTCGTCGACAACCTCGATCGTGGCGTTGTCCCACGCGAGCGAGTCAGTCGTCTCGAACTCGAACTCGTAGTCACCGGGTTCGATGTCGTCGAAGTCAACCTCGATGTCTTCGCCCGCCGAGACGTTCTCGAGCGTCAGGACGTCGTCAGTGTAGTCGTTCTGCCACTCGTCCGTGTAGTTGAACAGATCGTCGAGTTCGCCACCGTCGAACTCCTCACTGGTGACGTTGAGGTGCTGGACGTCGCGCTCGGAGTCGAACTCCAGGTCGACGGTGTCGTCCTGAGTGACGGTGTTGACCTCGAACTCGACGTCGAGTTCTTCTTCAGCCGTCCAGAACTCCTTCTCGTCGAACTCCGAGTCGCCAGCGACGAAGTGGTACGCTTCGCCCGGCTCGAGGTCGGCAGTTTCGAACTCGCCCCAGTGTCGGTCCTCTTCCTGATCGTGGTGGATCTGGATCGAGGCTGCTCGCTCCGGATCGTCGAGCGAGGCGGGGCCTTCGTACAGGATGACGGAGCTTTCACTGGCGAGGCTCTCGTCTTCGATCGTGATTTCCTGGCCGATGTAGACGGTCTCGACGTCACCGTCCGTCCACGTTGGGCCAGCAGCGTCGTATGCTTGGTCGAGCGTTTCTCCTTCGGGGTCCTCTGCCACCGCGGTGCCCGCAAACGCTGCGGACATCGCGAAGACAGAGACGATCATGATCGCTGCAAGGAACACTGCACGTCCCTTTTCGCGATATGATGGGTCGCTTGTCATGTATTGTTGTATTTCGTTCGCGTTGATCGGTTAACGGGCGATTCACTGGAGGGGACCGTTATCGGCACGTCCGACGCCTTCTCGCTAGCCAACTCGGCCTTTCGGGCAGGGGTGTTCGGAGAATATAATCATCCCATAATAAGCTTTCTGTTCAGAAGGTGCTTCTGAGAGTCTAATTAATAGTATATTGTTCGAAATATCCTCTATGGAGTCCTGTAATCCAGAATACTATATTGAAAGTGAATGGCCAAAATATATAAATGAAATAACCTTCTTGAAAAGGCAATCATTGGATGCTACCGCTTCGAAAGCTCAGGGCCCTCCAAGCTGAAACGGACTGCTGTGCTGATTTACCGGCACAACCGCAGGACGGGTCGCGGTTGCGGTAGAAATGACCCACAGTAGTCCGTCTGACCGCAGGCCCGTCATAGACCAGGCGATCTGACGATCGTTGTCGTCGGAGAAAGCAGTGCTACGATCGACTGAAACCCGCAACAAAAAAAGACCAAATATCGGTTCGACCGAGCCTACCACCGCGGTGAACCGTCAGTTTTCGCCGTCGAGCTCTCCGAAGTCGACTTCGAGCGTCTCACCTTCGACAACTGCCGTCTCGGGGACCTCCTGCTGTGTCTCGTACGTTTCGCCTGCCGACTCGACGACGATCTCGTAGTCGTCGATCGTCTCGACGGCACTGTCGGTGTAGCCGTCCTCGACGCCGAGTTCGTCGTTGGTCGCGTACGGCACCGTCAGTTCGAAGCTGCCGTCGGCCTCGAGTTCGACTTCCTGCTCGTAGACCGCGTCTTCGGTCTCGTCGCGGTCGACGCCGGTATCGAGTTCGGCAGTGGCGGTGACCGTCGCGTCGTCGGTAACGTTCGGATCGTCGATCGATCCAGTTAGCGTCGCGCCTTCGACGCGCTCGTAGGTCTTCACCTCGGAGCCGATCCGGTCGTCGAAGATCTCGTAGTCGAGTTGCGGATGCCGGTCGTAGAAGTTGAAACTCGACTGTGCCTGTGCGAAGTCCTGGTTGAGGACCACCTGCGGGGTGCCGTCGTCGACCAGAACGTTGCCGGTCTCCGCGTTGACGATCGCGTAACTGACGAACAACGTCTGGTCGTCGCTCTCGTGGACGAGCCGGTAGTTCTCCATGCCCGACGCGTCGTCGAAGTACAGCTGTGCGACGGTCGTGTTGTAGTACGGCATACCGTCGAGTTGCTGTGGGACCTCGTCACGCGGAATCTGGTCTGTCGGCTCGAAGTCCGGCGGCGTGGTGTAGTGGTCCGGTCCGGGATCGGTCCACGTGGCGATCGCATTGAATTTGCCACCGACCATCGAATCGTCGACCATCACGTACCGGATCTCCTCGCCGGAGTCGCCGTCACCGATCATCGCCTCGAGTTCCTCGTTGGACTCGTTACTCGGCGATTCGCCTTCGGCGATCGCGTCGAGGATCAGTTCGGACCGTTCTTCGTCCTCGGCGGTCAGGAACGCCGAGGACGACGTCGCTCCGGACTGGAACGGGTTCGAGTGTGGAATCCGTTCGGCCTGGGTCGTGATCAGGTGGCCGTAGTCCCACCAGGAGATGACGCCGTAGGTACCTTCGGGATAGTCATAGTTCCCGTCCTCGGGATGGTCGTAGGTGCCGTAGAGCTCGAGCTCGTCGGCGTACTCCGCGTCACCCCAGTTACCGGGTTCGGGGGTATTCTCCTGGAGCCAGTTGTTCGAGTCTTCCCAGGACATGGCCTCGTGATGGGGCTCTGCCGCCGCGCCACGGTCCATCGCAGTTGCACCCGAGGCAGCGACCGGCGGCAGGAGTGGTGCGAACAACAACAGGACGACCATTACCAGGACGATAATCTGGTACGTTTCGACCTGCCGCAGGGAGTCGATGCCGCCACTGACGTCGAAGTCGAAGTCAAAGAATCGAACGACATCCGCGACGAAGACCGCGTTGACGACCGCCACACCCAGCGCGAGATAGTACGCAAACCGGATCTGGGTCGCCGCCATACTCACCAGGAACAGCGACCAAACGATGATGAGCGTATGCTCGGTGCGATACTCACGTCCGAAGAAGGGACGGGCAACGAGCAGGGCGAGGCCGGCCAGCATCGTGTAGAAGGTCGCACCGAACTCCTGGAAGACGTGTGCGCCGAAGTTATCCGGTGGCTGGGCCTCCGAAATAGTCTGTGCACCAGTCCCTGGATCGAGCGGGAGCAGTCGACTCGTGAGATTCCCGACGAACGTACTGTAGAAGTCGGGAAGGACGACTGCCATGGCAGCGAACGCGCCGAGGATCAGCGCGCCGATCGCTGCAGGGTAGTATCGACGATCGACGTCGTACGTATTCCACTGGCGCGCGAACCAGGCCATGAACACACAGCCGGTTGCGACGAGGGCCGCACTGACGGGCTGCAGATAGCCGAAACTCGTCACGCTGGTTCCTGGCTCCTCGATGAGAAGCGCCGTGATGAGGGCCGTCACGCCGAGACTCACGGCTCCGACGTACGCGACGTGGTCCGGCGACACGTTCCGGACGTAGTCGAGACAGAGCTGGACGGTAAAGAACACTGCAAGGATACCGATCAGGACGATACCGGGCGGCCAGACCCAGATGTAGAGAGCGAGGGAAACCCCGGCGAGAACGCTGTAGATCGTTGGCTCCCGGAGCGTCTCCCAGTCGCGGTCGACCACGAGTTCGTAGATCGGCTGGTCACGTTCGGCGACGCGAAGCGCGACCATCATCGCGAGCACGGCGATCGCCATGAACAGAACTTCGGCGACGTGGTGTTGCAGCTGACCTGCCGTCGTCCGCGTGAGGAACTGTCCAGGCACGAGCGCGAGGATAACGACCGAAACGATTCCGCCGATCGTCCCGCCGAGCCGCCGTCCGATGTAGAAGACGGGGATCGCGACGAGGGCAGCCATCGCCGGGACAGCGAACAGCGAGACCATATACAGCGTCTCGGTCGACGGATCGCCGAGACCGACGATCATCGCGACCGTCACGATGATCTGGTCGAACAGGGTCCCGAACTGGCCGACGTATCGGCCCGTCGGGAAACTCGTCCAGACCTCGTAGGGCATCGTGTACGGGTAGTTTTCGGCGGTCCACTGGACAGTACGCCAGTGGTACCACGAGTCGACTCCAGCTAGAGCGGGCGTTCCATCCTCGGTAACGAACCTGTCGTACGACTGGGTTCGCACCCAGAACATAAACAGCATCACGGCCCCGATAACGGGGATGTGATACCAGTCTTCCCACGTCTCGAGGAAGGACGTCTCCGTGTCCTCCTCGACGCGTTCGGTCTCGGTACTCATCAGGTTGCAACAGACCCAAGCCAAGAATAAGCCTTGTCATATGTCTACGGTGTTCCATCGTTGACATTTGGCTCTTTCAGGGGGACCCTACGGCGAACACAGCGTGAGCGGCGAACGAAAAGGCTTATTCGCCGATCCCGGTAATCGATCGGTCAATGAAGATTTCCGTCGTCGTGTGCACGTACGCGATGGATCGGTACGACGTCTTCTCGGAGTGTGTCGACAGCGTCCTCGCACAGACCTACGAGTCACTCGAGGTCGTCCTCGTCGTCGACGGCAACGAGGACGTGTTCGAGCGAGTCCAGGACGATTACGGCGACCTCGAGGACGTCGTCCTCCACTGCAACGACGAGAACCAGGGTATCTCGTACAGTCGGACTCGAGGTGCCGAGATCGCGACCGGCGACGTCGTGGCGTTCATCGACGACGACGCCGTCGCCGAACCGGACTGGGTAGAAGAACTCGCACGAGTGTACGAGGAGACCGACGCGATCGCGGTCGGCGGCCATGTCGCCCCCGACTGGGTGACCGAGAAGCCGGACTTCTTTCCCGAGGAGTTCTACTGGCTCGTCGGCTGTGACGAACGCGGCTTCGGCGAGCACATGGAGGAGTTGCGAAACACCTACGGCTCGAACATCTCCTACCGGCGCGACGTCTTCCTGAACGTCGGCGGCTACGACGAGAACACGGGTCGCAAGGGCGACCGTCACATCCAGGCTCACGAGGCACCCGTCTGCATCCGGATCAACAACCAGTACGGCAAGGGCGTGATCTACAACACCGACGCCGTCGTCCATCACAAACTCTTCGACTACAGAGGCGACTTCCAGTGGCTCGTGAGTCGATCGTTCTGGCAGGGCTACTCGAAGCGGATCATGGACTTGCTGTTACCGGAAGCGTCGGGCGACAAAAACGAATATCTGAAACAGTTGTTACTCGAGTTCGTTCCGGATCGACTGTGGAAGCTCCTGCGGCGGCCGTCGGCGGCGAAGGCGAAACAGCTCGTGACGATCTTCGTCTTCACCGCGGCAGTCGGGTTCGGCTATCTTTACGGGCTGATCAGTGTCGACCAGTCGGAGCTGGTTACCGAACGCGACGCGCCAGTCGAAACCTGACTGCTTCTTACTCGAGTTCCGGAAGTCCGCCCTCGAGACCGTCGTGGCGCTCGCCGGTGGCGTACTCCTGATAGTACCCGAATCCGCGAACGCCGGTGAGAAACCGCGAGAGTACACCGAAGGCGAGTCGATCTTTTCGGGGGAGGTCCCGGTCGGGACGTTTGATCCCGCTCGGACGCGGTGGAATTCCGGGCGTACCGTACCGATCGGGATGGTGGCGCTGGAGCTGACAGAGACCACGGCCGACGCGGCGATCCTTCTTCACGAGTTCGGCGATCGAGTTACGTGTCGGGTGGAACATCGTGACGTCGCTGGCGTAGTGAAGGCCGTACCCTGCCTCGTGAACCCGGTTACCAAACTCCTTGTCGCCGCCGGACTCGAGGCGATGATCGAACACTCCCACGTCCTCGAAGACCTCGCGACGAACGAACAGACAGCAAGTCGGGGCGAACTGCTGGCGCTCGAGATACTGTTGGACGGGAAACCCGGTGTGGTGATCGTACCGGGCCGCGAGCGTGGGTTCGTCGGAAAGCGTGAGTTCGACGTTACAGCCCACGTAGTCGGCGTCCGTGGCGTGAACTGTCTCGAGAACCGACTCGAGCCAGTCCTCTGGGACGGTCATGTCCGCGTCGACGAACGCAAGGAGGTCGCTCGAGGTGTTGCGGATGCCGGTGTTGCGGGCAGCGTAGGAAGACTGGATCTCGGATTCGTGGCAGAGCGTGATCCGGTCGTCGTCGTAACTGCGCACGACCGCTGGGGTTCGGTCGGTGGAATCGTTGTCGACGACGACGATCCGGTAGTCGTCGATGGTTTGAGTGAGCAGCGACTCGAGAGTCGTTGTGATACCGTCGGGATCGTTGTAGACGGGAACGACGATCGAGACTGCTGAGCTTCGTTCGGTCGTCATTGGGGTTCGAACTCTGGAAGCGAGATGTTTTCCAACCGTGTTGCCTGATAGATCCTCGCCGTCAGCGTCTCGGGATCTTCAGTATTCCTATCCAGGCGGTTCGTTTCTGGATTGTAGTGACGCTCGAACTGTTTCGTGATCCAATGCCGGCGCTCCTCGAGCGTCCCGATATCGAACACCTCCATCGCGAACGGAACCTCGAACCCGACCGGATTGTATGGCGACCCGTATTCGTTTTGCCAGACGTTCTCGCGGTACTCGTCGGTCCTGACGTACTCGAGTGCACGCTGCCACTTCTCTGTCTCCCAAAATTCGTGGTCCGGATACTGTCGTTTGAGCAACGCGAACGCATAGAGGTTGAACGCGTGGTAGCCGATCGCCTTCCACTCGAGTTGTCGCCGTCGGGACGGCAGCGGGACGCTGCTCGTCAGAAACGTCAGGCCGATACGTCCTCGTTCGTCGGCACGGACGAGGTGCAAGCGTCGTCTCGTCGAGTCGGGCTTGAGCGGATGAAAGATCAATCCAGAGGGGTAAAGGCGGAGATTGGTCTCGAGTTCGTCGAGGAATCGGCGAACGCGGTCGTCGACTCGTTCGCTGGTCCAGGGAAGATCCGCGAGGATTGCACCGGCAGCCCCGAACCAGAGCTGGTGGTTGAACGTCGCATCGAAAGGTAACGTTTGGCCGTCAACTTCCACTCGCTTCCAGAGACCTGTCCGGCGATCCTGCGAATGCAACAAAAACACATCTTTGGCGAGATCACCGAGCGCCGAGTCACCTAACACGTGAGCAGCCACGGCGAGGCCCTCAATTGTCCAGGCCTGTCCAATGAGGCCGTTACATCTGTCCTTGTCCGTCACTTTTCTATGAAAAAAGGTATGCTCGCCCGGCCGCGCGTCGGAGGTATTCAAATATTCGCTTACTCGTTTTGCTGCTTCCTGGAACCGCCGATCGCCAGTCGACTCATAGAGAAGCGAAAACGTGAGAAGCCAGTGAGACGAGTTTCTGACCGGGGTTTCGTCGTCTCGATACAGACCATTGTGTCCCGAGGGAACCGAACCATCACTTCGGACGGCCTCGAGTTGGGTTTCGGCTATCTGTGAGATGATCGACGAAAGTTCCATAGCCGGTTGGACAGACTGCATGTATAAAATAAACCGTGATTTTCACCTCTGATCCATCGATAGGGAAGAGAGACTGAAAACCGGATAATGATAAAAAAGATTATTGGCACTATCGCTATTGGGTAGATAAATGAATCTCTGTAAACGAGGGCGCCTCTTCTGGGTTAAAGGGTGGGGGCTTCCGAGACGGAAAATCGACGAATTAGGCCAACAACGAGTCCTCGAATTGGCCCATGCCACGAAAGCACGACTTCGTCCGGACAAGTACACACCGATCAGCCCCTACCGGTACATCAAAATCAAACCATCGAGGGTTTCGTACGTTCAAACACTCCCCGTCAATCATCCTCTGGCCGAACACAGAGGACGATTTTACAAGTATAGTCCAGGCAGAATTATTTCGGGAGAGTGGGATCAAAAGATTACACCGATCGAAAAGGTACCGCTGTTTACTGGTCTTCGAGAACACTTCGTAGAAGGAAAAGACTGGGAAGAGACGATTCTACACCCTGAACGGTACGAAATAGACCACCCAAACCTCTCTGAGCGATACCATGAATATACTCTCGATGAATTTCACGAGCGCTGTGAGTATCTCGACGAGTTATACTACTCGCTGCAAGAAAGCGGATACGTCGTGCCGGACAAACGAAGTGCGCTCGACGAGCTTGCAGTTAACGTCGGCCGAAACGGACAGTTTATACGAAATTCAGAGGGGATACACCGACTTGTGCTAGCAAAGCTACTCGACCTCGATCACATCTTTGCACGTATCCACGTCGTCCACCCTGAGGTAGTTACTGAATCCCAATCTAACCTACAAACAAAACCTGGATGACATTATATAGTCCTTCGGCCAGCACTGTTCTGTCAATTATATTATGGTGTTCCCAGGAATTCCCTACTGGAAGAATGAACTCTGGTTGGAGAGAAATACTTTCAAAACGTAAAAACAGACTAACATCTCGTGTCGGAACTTATAGGTGAAATTCACCAGGTCGAGTATCTTTGTCTTAACCAGAGAGATTAAAGACTGAGGAAACATAAATGATAATAATGGATAGCATTTGGAAGTGATTATGTCTGCAATTGGACTCCTACAGCGGGCGCTACGAAAGTACAAGCAGGATGGTGTACGGTCATTCTTGAAGGAGGGCAAATATTCATTCTTCGAATCTAAACCGGTTAGATCCGTTCTCAGATACCAAATTCTCGAGAAAAACGGGATGAAACCGATCGTGTACGACGACCTACCAGAACTTTCACAGCCGGTGGATACGATCTGGGAGGTTTTTGATGACGATCAGCGAGCAGCAGTTCCCGATCCAATCCCTCCCAAGACACGGATTTCGAAAACACGCTCTTTCGATCAGGTCGAAACGCATTCACCCGTCTCTCCAATCGTAATAGAGATCCGTGATTGCAGACTTCTCCATCCTTTTGGTCTTACCCTGTGTGAGCAAGGCGTACTACCGGAGACGATTGCTAAGAGTACGTCACCGTCTTCTAGAGTCGGAAAAGCATTGTCCAAAAGCGTCTCCGATCATGGATACCGTGAAGTCGACAACTTCATTTCTGGACAATATCCGGATTCACTCGAATCACTGCCGGTCGCTACACCACTTCTTCCACTCTGGGGAAACTACTACCACTGGACGATAGAATGTCTCCCACGACTCGCAGGGGTCGAACGACATCAAAACAAAACAGGGGTAAAGCCGACCATCATTATTCCAGAGAATCCCTCCTCGTGGATGCTTGAGTCACTCGAGTTACTCGGTATCGATGACGACCGTCTCCACCCGCTAGAGGATCACTGCACCGTCGATCAACTGGTTGTTCCAACGCATCCCGGCCCAACGGTGGCGGAATGTGAGTGGGTCCGAGATCAAATGCACGACGCTGTCGATTACCCGACTATTGCCAACGACACGGCTAATAATCGGATCTATATTTCCAGACGAAATGCAACGAGGCGGCGGGTAAAAAACGAACGCGAAGTCGCCGATCTGCTTCGTTCCCGGGGATTCGACCGATACGTCCTCGAGGAGTTGTCTGTCTCGGACCAGATAGCGCTGTTCGCAAACGCTGAGGTTATCATAGCTCCACATGGTGCCGGACTCGCAAACATAGTCTATTCCGAGTTTAGCTCAATCATTGAACTATTCGGAGATTCCAAAAAGACGACGTTCTACCGATTAGCCGAACTACTCGGTCACGACTATCAGTATACGCACAATCCGACCAAGTTTGGTGACATCGTCGTCAATCTCGAGCGACTAGAACAGTGTCTTACCAAAGCAGGTCTCGAAGAGTAATCCAGTCAGCGAAAGGAGAAAGAATGGCATGGTACGATTCCTATTTTGCCCTGTCTTGGAAGATAGTAGCGAAAGTTTGCTTAATCAACAAGCTTATTCGTCCAACGAAAGCAGTAGAGAAAGATGGTAGGGATCTGTGGAGCAACAGGCTCAATACACCGTGACATCGATACCACACTCCTTCCTGTCCAAACAGGTAATGTGAAAGAAACGTTTTCAGAAGGAGATATTACAGTCCATACTGCCTTCCACAAATTCCTAGCAGAAGAACAACCAGTTCGAACCGACGATAACACACTCATCTGGCTGTGGGGCGACATCTATGGCCACGAGTCGCCAGATACCTATTTGTCGAAAGCATCGTTCGCCCCGGACGACTCAAACGCCACATACTGTGGGACCCTCTACAATGACTTTGGAGAAGAATTTCCAGAAATCCTAAACGGCGAATTTTGCGGAGTTATGTACCATGCGGACCAAAATACCCTGACTCTCTTCACAGATCACCTATCGAGTCGGCCGCTTTACTATATCAGTAGCAGTGATGGAATCGCCTTCTCGAGTTCGATCACACCTCTGGCTCCGTTTTCCAGGGGATTTTCCGGCGACCGGGTCGCAGAGTACATGCACTTCAGGCGAGTGTTCGGAACGAGAACTGTTTTCGAAGACGTGTGGCAGGTCCCGCCAGCCTCAATTGTTCAGTTCGACGCACAAACCGGCGAAAAGCTTCGAACCGAGACCTACTGGGAACCGACGTACAATTCCACCTCGAAACCGCTCGAAGACTACGTTGACGAGTTCGCCGAACTGTTTTCTGCCGCCCTCGAGGATCGAATGCGCGAAGACGGTGAGTACGGCGTATTTCTCAGTGGTGGAAGCGACTCGAGGTTGTTCGTGGCGAGTTCTGAAAGGCCCATCACCGGCCTTCACATGAACGACTGGATGAACGAGGAGGCCCAGGTCGCAAAGCAGGTCGCAGACACGTCGGGGAACGAATTCGTACTGCTGAAACGGGAACCGGATCACTACCCGTCCATTCTCGATACTGGCCTCCAATATTCGAACTTCAGCGGAGTATACACTGAAGGTCACGTCATCGGTTTCGAAGATAGGTTATGTGAGGCGGTCGACGTAACCTTTTCCGGCCATCTATCCGACGTGTTGTATGGGCGAAACAAAATCCCACAGTACGAGTTCAGGATACCTGGAACCGGCGAAGCAGCCGAGATTCCAATCTATAAAGATGCGAGTACGGAGGAAGAAGTCGTAGAAATCCTGTCCGATAAAGAAGACTATATTTTCGGTCCGACGTATAATGGGACGTTCCGCTCGGGTAATCCAGAGCGAGTTCCCGTCGACAGATCCGTGGAAGAAATTCTTGCGAATGCGTGTCGTATCGAGAATTCCGGCGCAATGCTTGGGGACATCGAATACAACAGTGTCGAAGACATGCTTCTGTACAACTACGTCTATCCGTTGACCAACGCCTGGTCTGCGTTCTGTCACTATGCATACGTTCATACCCACCCATACCGAAACCCGTTCCTCGACCGACGACTGGTAACACTCCAGACGAAAATACCACTCAAATACCGTCTCCGCGGAGAGATCGTAAACAAGGCGATAGCGAAGCTGTCACCAGAGCTGGCAAGCATCCCTCGAGCAGGAACTCGGACGCCACTCGACCGAAGCTTCCCAGTTCGATACGTGTGGCGACACTGGAGCGGTGTCAGACGGCTACTGTTCTCGTCCGAACCCGACGATCATCGGACGCATGGTCCCTGGCCGGACAAAGATATCGTTCGAAACGAGTACATGGACAGAGAACAGCGAATAGCTGGACACAAGGAGAGAATTCAGTCAGTACCGGGGCTGTCCTGGAACGACGTCGAGACGTCCAATGGTGGCACAACGCAGCTTCTAACGCTTATAGAGCATCCAGCAACCGAATTATTAGTCGAGAACGAAGTCTCCTCAGAAGCATAACTGATAGTGATTGTTATGAATGGGTTGTTATCGCGGGCGATTGATCAAATCAAATCAGATGGAGTTTCTGGATTGATAAACGGTGCTCTGAGTTTTGTTAGCAGTGGTGAAGCAAGATACAAAATAATCGGATCGATTCCAGGTACAACATCGATTATTAGATCGTACGTCAGTATCGGTCACGAGATCTTTCCTGGACAGTACACCGATGCTAACCCGTTCAAATTACTGTGGATAAGCCCCACTTGCATCCAGTACGAAATTTCTGGACGTAACCACTATCTTCGCCGTTTTGGACGCGTGTACGACGGCAACTGGGATCAGGATTTAGACGAGATTTCGCACAACACTGTCTACAAAGCTTTTGACAAACGGTTTAACGACGGGAAGGACTGGGAAGAGACCGAATACTACCGAAAGCTTCGGGCCAAAATAGTAGACGGAAAATCGACTCGAGCGGGCCATTCACAGTCAGAGTTACAGCAATACTTCGGCGATCTCGAGACGCTCTACGAAAATATTGTCGACAATGGATATCAAACGCAATCCGAATTGGAAGAGACTGCACCAAAAAGGACTCGAGTGAAGAATATGGATGCCCCGATCCCATCGATGAACGAGATCGGGGTCTGTATCGGTCGGGACGGAACCCTGATCCATCGGTATCGTGGGGCTCACCGACTTGCTGTGGCAAAAACTGCTGGTATCGATGCAGTCCCCGTTCAAGTCCTTTCACGCCACAAACAGTGGCAGTGTATCCGTGATACCTTCCGGGACGCACGAACCCTCGACGATGTGGACCAGGAGTACCGATCGCACTACGGGCATCCCGATCTCGAGGATGTAGCTCCAGAAACTGATTGAGGAACCGTCCGCCGTTGAGGACGCTGTACGATGGAAATAGGAAAAAGGAGTGTTTGCTGCGCTCGTTCGGCCTCAAGTAGCAATACCGACATCGTAGTCCCTGGTGGATGAAAAGGTCTATTTGTAGCACCTGAGTACTGTGAAACTGCTATAGATGCGACTTGGTCAAACGTCCGCTATTTATTTTCTCTCGAAAGTTCTCGCGTCGGTAGTTGGATTTCTCGCCACGATTTATTTTACTAGAACACTCGGAGAGGAGATATACGGCTTCTACTCGGTTACACTCGCTCTCGTCTCTTGGCTTGGACTCGTAAAAACCGTCGGCTTCGGGCAAGCGATCATCAAGCGAATGAGTGAGGAGGATAATCCTCACGCTTATTTTACTGCAGGAATACTCGTGAAAGGAGTGCTTACACTTCCGGTTATTCTGGGCGTTTTTCTCTTCCGTGATCACGTAAATTCATACGTTGGACAACCAGTCGCCGAATTCGTCATACTAATATTAACTGTCTCTGTCTTCAGAGAGTTGGTGAGTGCTGCACTGAAGGGAACACATAGAGTCCACATTTACGCTCCGCTCAATACGGCAAAGCAGGGAGCACAAAGCATCGCGATGGTAGCACTGGTCTTTCTTGGGTGGGAACTCACTGGAATGTTATTCGGGTATGCGATCGGGACGTTCGTAATCGCAATTATTGGATTGTGGATTGCAGGGCCAAAAATCGTGCTGCCACAGTGGAACCATATCGTTCGACTGTTCGATTTCGCCAAGTTCTCCTGGCTCGGGAATATGAGGAAGAAAACATATAGCAACATGGACATAATCATGCTGGGCATATTCGTTCCAGCAGGACCCATTGGGATCTATGCAGTCGCTTATACTATCGGGAGTTTTCTCGGTACGTTCGGAGATGCAATGAGAGGGACACTGTTTCCCGAATTGAGCAAACAGTCCGCGTCAAACGACGTCAGTATGGTGCGATCGCTTACTAACGATGCACTGTCTTACGCCGGATTGCTCCTGATTCCGGGTATCGTCGGTGCAGCAGTTATCGGTGACCGTTTGATGCTCGTATACGGCGATGGATTCGAGGTCGGTGCACAGGTGTTGACGATTTTGATAGTGGGGAAATTGATCTACTCCTACAACAACCAGCTTCTCAATACCCTCAACGCGATAGATCGGCCTGACCTTGCATTCCGTGCTAACGCCGTCTTTATCGCTGGCAACCTCGTTCTCAACGTTGTCCTTATATACAGCATCGGCTGGGTCGGCGCAGCGATTGCTACGGCAAGTTCGGCCGCGATCGGGCTGGTCTTCGGTTTCTACTACACTCGCCGACACGTCGGATTCCGGATTCCGCTGGGAGAAATATCGAGACAGTGCCTCGCTGCTCTGATCATGGGTATAGCAGTCTACGGCGCTCGAGCCGTCGGCGAAACCCATCCCATCGCCGCCTACAACGAGGTGTTCGTCGTGTCACTGGTTGGTCTCGGGGCGGGCATCTATTTCCTCGTCTTGCTCGCAATCTCGAGTGCGTTCCGCACGACGGTCTCGAGAAACCTTCCGTTCGACGTTCCGCTGGCTGGGAACTAACCAGGCCGATAGAGACACGTTAGCGATAGCGGTGGACTGTTATTTGGACTCGTCGTTCTCGAGGTCGTCCGCGTCGAGTTTGCCCTCGAGGTATGCCGCTCCAGTTTCCGTAAGTTGATACAGACCGGTATCGATATCTTCCAACAGTCCTGCTTCCGAGAGGGTCCGACAGCGTTTACTCACGTACTGACGGTCGTACCCGGTGTTTGCTGCGAGTACCCGGGGAGAGACCTGTATTGCATGCTCGTCGAAGAAAAGCATAATCTCGTAGTCGACAGGCGCCATCCAGGGAACCCGCTCAACCATCTATTTACGATGTCGGAGTGGCGAAACGGAAAAATCAGTACTATCCGCCGATGCCTAAACTACGTACGTAGTTTTACAAAATCTACGAACGTAGTAGAATTTATATCAAAGTGGATCATTATCACCTGGCATGGAAGCTATACGCGGCTCACTCGAAAGTAGAGTCACAAAATCTCGGACTCGAGTTCCCAAATACTGATCCGCGACAAGCTTCCGCACCCACCCTGAACCATGGCGAACGACGATTCGCGGGAGACTACGACTCCCGCCCGACAGAACGTATCGACGCCAGCCGACGTGAATTCGATTCGTGACGCCCTCGAGGTCCTCGACCAGCTCACGTACGCGATGCTCGAGCGACTCCACGATCCGTCGGCAGAGATCGATGGCGATCCTCGCTCCCCGGAAACTCGACGGGAGGCTCGCCGACGATGCCGGGAGATCAGGGCCGAGACGAGTCAGCTCGGGCTGTTGCTGTACGGCCCGGAGGCGGCGATCCCGTACCGTCCGGACGACTCGAGCGGGTGTACCGAAACCGACGAGTAGAACGATGACGGTTCGATGACGGCGACTCGTCGTTCGACGATACGAGATCCGTTTCCTGCAGCCGCGTGGCGCACAAAGTATATAGTCGCGGGTCGAAACCAGACGAAACATGCAAGCAGTCGTATTAGCGGCAGGCAAAGGCACACGCCTCCGGCCGCTTACCGAGGACAAGCCGAAAGTCCTCGTCGAGGTCGACGGCAAACCGCTCATCGAGGACGTCTTCGACAACCTGCTCGAGGTCGGCGCGACCGAGTTCATCGTGGTCGTCGGCTACCAGAAAGAACAGATCATCGAACGCTATGGCGACGAGTACGAGGGCGTTCCGATCACGTACTCACACCAGCGCGAACAACTGGGGCTGGCCCACGCGATCCTCCAGGCGGAGCCACACGTCGACGACGACTTCATGCTCATGCTGGGGGACAACGTCTTCCGGTCGAATCTCGGGGACGTCATCAACCGCCAGCAGGAAGACCGTGCGGACGCCGCGTTCCTCGTCGAGGAGGTTCCCTGGGAGGAAGCGAGCCGGTACGGCGTCCTCGACACTAACGAGTACGGCGAGATCGTCGAGGTCATGGAGAAACCCGACGATCCGCCGTCGAACCTCGTGATGACTGGCTTCTACACGTTCACGCCCGCGATCTTCCACGCCTGTCACCTCGTCCAGCCGAGCGATCGGGGTGAGTACGAACTTCCCGACGCGATCGACCTGCTGATCCAGTCCGGGCGGACGATCGACGCTATCCGAATGGACGGCTGGCGGATCGACGTCGGCTACCCCGACGACCGGGATCGGGCCGAGCAGCGACTCGAGGACGGCGACGAAATCGAGGCGACAGAGATCGAAGTCGACGACTGATCGGCCACCGTCGAACGGCGTTTGTACCCGATCGACAACACACGAAACGGCCTATTCGGGATACGAACACCCCACGAAGACCAAAGTACGTTCGACCCGGGGTGGGCGTCTACGAACGAATACGTGCTCGAAACCGAGACGACGAGACGCTCTTCGAGGCGGCCGAACGATTCACGCGGGAGTACTCTCTGGTTCGAGTTTCCAGCGACGAGGGCGCTAACGCACAGGGTGGCCTCCATGGGCGGTTCGAGACTGCCGCACTGGAGGATCGTCGCGAACTTCTCGAGCGGCGCGAAATCGACACCGAGTGTCAACGAGCTCGCTGTCGAACACTACGATCGATAGCTGTCGCTACAGATCGCTGCGCTCCGAACCCAAAACGTCTACCTTCTACCACCATACCTACACTGTATGAACGTCTCTATCGTCGGCAGCGGCTACGTCGGTACCACCGTCGCCGCCTGTCTCGCCGACCTGGGCCACGAGGTCGTCAACGTCGAGATCGACGAGGACGTCGTCGAGACCATCAACGCCGGTGACGCGCCGATCCACGAGTCCGGCCTCGAGCAGCGCATCGCCGACCACGCAGGCACGAATCTCCGTGCCACGACGGACTATGCCGAGGTCCGTGACACGGATGTCACACTCCTCTGTCTCCCGACTCCCCAGAGCGAGGACGGGAGCCTCGACCTCGCGCCGATGCGTGCCGGGACGGAGATGCTCGGTGAGGCCCTCGCCGACAAAGACGGCGACCATCTCGTGGTCGTCAAGAGCACGGTCCTCCCTGGCACCACCGAAGACGTCGTCGCACCGATCCTCGAGGAAGCCGCCGCCACCCCCATCGGCGAGGGAATCGACGTCGCGATGAACCCCGAGTTCCTCCGGATGGGGACTGCAGTAACCGACTTCCTCGAGCCGGACAAGGTCGTTCTCGGAACCCGTACCGACGACGCGGCTGCCACGCTCCGGGAGCTCTACGCCCCCATTCTCGCGAACGACGACACCCACCTCGTCGAGACCGACGTCCGCGAGGCAGAGCTGATCAAGTACGCGAACAACGCCTTCCTCGCGTCCAAAGTATCCCTCGTCAACGAACTCGGCAATATCGCCAAGGAGTACGGCGCGGACGCCTACGAGGTGCTCGAGGCGGTCGGCCTCGACGACCGCATCTCGTCGCGGTTCATGCGCTCGGGACTGGGCTGGGGTGGCTCCTGTTTCCCGAAAGACGTCGCCGCACTGCGAGCCGGCGCGCGCGAGCAAGGATACGATCCCGACCTGCTCGACGCCGTCGTCTCGGTCAACGACGAACAGCCGCGTCGACTCGTCTCCCTGCTTGCCGACCACGTCGACCTCGAGGGAGCCCGCATCGCCGTCCTCGGCCTCTCGTTCAAACCGGGAACGGACGATATTCGAAAGTCCCGCGCCCTAGACGTCCTCGAGCACCTCGAAGAGCGGGGTGCGACGGTCGTCGCCTACGACCCCGTCGCCATGGACAACGTCCGCGAGACGTACCCCGACCTCGATCTCGAGTTCGCCGACTCCCCAAAGGCGGCACTCGAGGGGGCAGACGGCGCGGTCGTCGCGACCGACTGGCCGGCGTTCGACGACCTCGAGTTCGACGGGATGCGCCGGAAGGTCCTCGTCGACGGGCGACGGATCGACGTCGACGAGGACGACTTCGAAGTGTACGAAGGGCTAACCTGGTGATCAGTACGATGTCCAGTCGACGACCGTAACGCCATCCATCCGCTCGAAGTGATCGACGTTTGCCGTCAATACCGGAAGCTGTTCGACTTTCGCGGTCGCAGCCACATAGACGTCGTGAAGGTCGTGAAGTGGCTTTCCGCTCCGTTGTAGCTCGGTAATGATGTCGGCTGCGGCAGTCGCCACTGCTCGATCGATCTCCAGTAGTTCGAATCGAGCGAGTAACCGATCGAGGTCATCGAGCGCATCCTGACGACTCGTTTCGTCCTCGTACCGTTTGTTGACTCCGTGGCGAAGCTCGGTCACCGTAACGCTACTAATTGCGTGGCAGCCTTCGTCGTCGAGCTTGGCTACGCGTTCGTCGACGCCGCCACGATCTATATCGACGAGTACCGACGAGTCACAGAGCTTCATCGGTCCTCGTCGAGTCGCGAGAACGTTCCACGGCTCAGCTGCTCGATGTCATCTTTGACTGCTTCGTGTGTTTCGTGATCAAGTACCCCTTTCCCCGTGACGTCGGCGAGCTTTCGTCGGTCTTCGAGATGGTCTCGAATCACGTCACTGAAACTCCGGTCTCCTTTCTCCTGCTTTAGCTCCCGATACACATCGTCGGAGATGGCGATGTTCTTGCTCATGTATTGTGTATATGTACTCATACGCAAAAATATTGTCGAGGGTCAGTTGCCGACTGATCCGTAAGAGACATCGAACTGATGCGCTCTCGAGTGGGGAACCACCTGCTTACCCTCTTTCGTCTCTCTGTTGAATAGAACCGTTACACCACGACGGCTTTCAGTAACCTTTTGCGGCCCGACGAAGGAGTGACTGGCGATGGAGAATGACGGGACGCTCGCGCACCCGGATCGTCGCGGGGAGGTCGTCGCCATGAGTGAGGCCGAAACGACGCGCGAGATTTCGTCCGAGGAGGTGTGCATACTCATCCCCACCCTGGACGAGGCAGCCACGATCGGCGACGTGATCGACGGCTTCCACGAGCAAGGCTACGGGAACGTCGTCGTGATCGACGGCGGTTCCGAGGACGACACCCAGGAGATCGCGAGCGAACACGGCGCACAGGTACTGGTCCAGTCCGGCAACGGGAAAGGGCAGGCCGTCCGCGAGGCCGTCGACTACATCGACGTCCCCTACGTCCTGATGGTCGACGGCGACGGCACCTACGATCCCGCGGACGCAGACGTGATGCTCGAGCCGCTCTCGAGAGGCTACGAGCACGTGATCGGTAATCGCTTCGCCGACATGGACGACGACGCGATGAAGGCACTGAACGGCTTCGGGAACCGGATGATCAACCGGTCGTTCCGCTTTATCCACGGCGCGGACTACGACGACATCCTCTCGGGCTACCGTGCGTTTACGGTCGACTCGTTCAGGCGACTCTCGCTGGACTCGGACGGCTTTACGATCGAGACCGAACTCGCCGTCGAGTGCGTGAAACACGGGATCGAGACGACCGTCGTCCCGATCAGTTACAGCGCCCGGCCCGAGGAGTCGGAGACGAACCTCCACCCGATCAAAGACGGCGGGACGATCATCCTCGCGCTGTACTCGCTCGCCAAGACGAACAACCCGCTGTTTTATTTCGGGAGTCTCGGTGTCTCGGGTATCGGCGCTGGGAGCGTCGTCGCAGCCTACGTCCTCTGGCAGTGGGTCCAGTACGGCCAGGGTCACGAGATCCTGGCGCTGGTCTCTGCTGCGGGAATTCTACTGGGCGTCCAGTTGCTGATGTTCGGTGTGCTCTCGGACATGCTCGTAACGCTTCACCGCGAACAGCGTCGGCGACTCGAGCAGATCACGCGCGAGCACCGCGAGACGAGATCGGACAGCGAACCCGACGACCGCTAGAAGGGTAGCAACGATCGGACTTGCTGGAAGACGCCGCCGGAGTGTTCTCGGCGGTACTCCTCGAAGGGGCCGTGGAGTTCGTTCAGCAGTTCCTGGCGGGAGCGAAACTCCTCGGCGTCGACTTCTGCCAGCATTTCGCCCAGTGAGACGTCGTTCCCGTGGACGTCGTAGGGAATGCGTTCGCTCCCGAGTTCGGCAGCGACGTCGTCTTTCGAGGCGGGAAAGGAGAGATCAGTACGTTCGAGTCGAGCGTC
Organism: Natronobacterium texcoconense; assembly: GCF_900104065.1. Lineage (NCBI taxonomy): Archaea > Methanobacteriati > Methanobacteriota > Halobacteria > Halobacteriales > Natrialbaceae > Natronobacterium > Natronobacterium texcoconense. The sequence goes on from NZ_FNLC01000002.1 coordinate 914,516, forward strand.
GACGGCAGCGATGCCGAACTCGACGCTTTCAGGTTCGTCGTCGTCGCCGTTCGATGGTGGCCGGACTCCCATGGCTCCCTATTGACAGTCGGATATAAAAACCGCTACGAAACCCATACCGGTCGCGCCGTCGACACGCATTTGGCGGGCCGTATCCCAACCACAGGTATGACCGAATACACCACGGTTTCGATCCCGAAGGACCTCGCCGAGCGCGTCGACGAGACGATCGAGGGGACGAGCTTCCAGAGCACGAGCGACCTCGTCCGCTTTCTGCTGCGCAGTATCGTCATCCAGCACCAGAAGGAAGGCCAGCTTACGGAGGCCGAGTTCGAAGAGATCACCGAACAGCTCCGGGGACTGGGCTATCTCGAGTAGACGGCGAGTGAATTTTCTAGCTCGAGCGACTAGCCACGACCGGAGGCTGAGCCTATGCCCAGCAACCCGGACTTCCCGTCTCCCGACGACGAGACCGACGACGAAGACCGGAATCGCGGTGGCATCGTCGATCGGATCATCGACGGCGGGTTCCCGACGCCGTCGCGGGGCTGAGCCCCGTCCGACCGCCTCGTTTTTGTACCGAGCGCTCGAGCCGGTAGCGTCACGGCTCGGGACGCTCCCCGCGCCTGAACAGCGTCTCGACGTTGTTCGGATGGAAGTCGTCGGGCCGAACGTCGCCGTCGTGGTCGAGCGCTCGAGCGAGATACGTTACGCTGTTTACCAGCCCGAGGTGGGAAAACGCCTGCGGGTAGTTCCCTAGCAGGGTTCCGTCTTCGGGGTCGATTTTCTCCGAGTAGAGCCCGAGCGGGCTGGCGTACTCGAGGACGTTCTCGAAGTACTCCTCGGCGCGCTCGAGGCGGTTCGAGAGGACGAGCGCATCGACGAGCCAGAACGAACAGAGGACGAACGCCTCCTCTTCGTCGCGGCGGATGTCGGTGTCGACGAACCGGAGTACGAGTCCGTCGTCGGTCGTCAGTCGATCGATGACGGTGTCGATCGTCGCCTGGACGCGGTCGTCCTTGGGTGGGAGAAACTCGTAGATCGGCAGCAAGAGTGCCGTCGCGTCGATCGCCTCGTCGGTCTCGAAATGTTGGACGAAGCTGTTCGCTTCCTCGCTGAAGCCTCGCTCTTCGATGGCCTCGCGGACCGCGTCGCGGTCCTCCCTCCAGGCCTCGAGTGGTGCTTCGAAGTCGTTCTCGGTCGCCAGCGCGATGCCGCGGTCGAGCGCGACCCAGCACAGCAGTTTCGAGTGCAGGAAGTGACGATGCTCGTCGCGGAACTCCCAGATGCCGGGGTCGCGTTCCTCCCAGTGTTCACAGACGTAGTCGACGATGTCGCGGATCGATTCCCACTCGTCTTCCATGAGCTCTCTCGACGCGTCGAACTGGACGGTCTCGTAGACGGCCTGAACGATCGTTCCGTACGCGTCGAGCTGGCGCTGGGGTGCCGCGCCGTTGCCGATCCGGACCGGGCCGGTATCGCGATAGCCCGAGAGATGATCCAGTTCGAGTTCGTCGACGTCGGCCTCGCCGTGAAGTCCGTACAGCGGCTGGATGTCGGCGGGATCCTGTCGGGCGATGTCGGCAAACCAGTCGAAGTACTGTCGGGCTTCCTCCTGATGTCCCGTATCGTGTAACGCCTGGACGGTAAACTTCGCGTCGCGAATCCAGTTGTACCGGTAGTCCCAGGTCCGGTCGGAGCCGATCTCTTCCGGAATCGACGTCGTCGCGGCCGCAGGGATCGCGCCCGTCTCGTGGTGGATGAGTAGTTTCAGGACGAGCTGCGAGCGGACGACCATCTCGGTCCAGCGTTCGGGCATCGTGTCCGTCACGTCGCTGTTCTCACAGACCCAGTCGCGCCAGTAGCGGGTCGTCTCGTCGAGCGTTGTCGCGAGGTCGATCGACGTCAGTGGCTCCCGACCGCCGTACTGGGCGCCGGTCCAGCACCCGTCGCCGGCCTCGAGCGAGACGGTTCCGGTGACGGTCGCGTCGGCGTCGACTACCTCGAGGTCGTCTCCGAGAGCGCCGTCGGCGTACAGATAAAGTGACTCGTCGTCACCGCTCGCCATCACACCGCCATCGGCGCGTTCGAACGTCGGCTCCGTCCGGGCGTAGTCGAACCGCGGCGCGAACTCGAGTTCGAGGTCGACGCTTCCCCGGTCGCACTCGAGGCGCCGGTACAGTGCCTGCTGGAAGTCCCCGCCGCCCTCGTCTCCGTTTCGAATGGGCATGAAGTCGGTGACTGTCGCCTGGCCGTCCGCCGTCTCGAACGTCGTCTCGAGGACGTTCGTCCGGTCGCGATAGTCGTGGCTCGACTCGTACGCCGCGGCTGGCGAGACGGCGAACTGACCACCTCTGTCGACGTCGAGGATTCGCGCGAAGACGCTGGCGTCCTCGAGGTGGGGGAAACAACACCAGTCGATCGATCCGTCTCTACTGACGAGGGCACACCGGTCGTCGTTGCCGACGATCCCGTAGTCCCGAAGCGGCGGGTACTCCATCGACTGGAAGACTATCGGACGCTCGAGGCAAGAAGCGTCGGCCGGCAGCCTCCGGGGGACGACCCCTGCGCTGTTCCGAGTGTGACGACACCCCTGGAGACGCCCCTGCCGGTGTCGGTTTTATGGCCCTCGTCGGGGTGGAACCCCGCGTGACGCCAGCCCCGAACCAGCGCAGCCGCAGAGAACTATTACGGACGGCCACGGCGACCGCAGTGGGCGTCGGCATCGTCGGCTCGAGCGTCGCGCTCGACGGCGACGAAAACGACAGCGATGCGGGCAACGAGACGGAAACGAACGGCGGCGAGGAACCGTACGCCGGACTCTACGAGGACAGCATCGACGACGTCGTCCTCGTCACGGTCTCGGGCGTCGACGAGGAGACGCCCGGCGGATTCGGTTCCGGGTTCGTCGTCGACGAGACCATCGTGACGAACGCACACGTCGTCAGGGACGCGGACGAGGTCGAACTCCAGTTTACCGACGAACAGTGGCGAACCGGGACGGTCCTCGGGACGGACGTCCACAGCGACCTCGCCGCGATCGAGGTCGACGACGGGGATCTTCCGGAACTCGTCGACGGCTTCTCGCTCGCCGACGAGACGCCCGCAATCGGTCAGGAGGTCGTCGCGCTCGGCAACCCGCTCGGTCTCGACGCCTCGATCACCCAGGGAATCGTCAGCGGCGTCGACCGCTCGCTGCCAAGCCCGACCGGGTTCTCGATCCCGGCAGCCATCCAGACCGACGCGCCCGTCAACCCCGGCAACAGCGGCGGCCCGCTCGTCGACCTCGAGGGTGAGGTGCAGGGCGTGGTCTTCGCGGGTATCGGCCAGACGATCGGATTCGCGATCTCCTCGCAACTCGCGAATCGGGTCGTCCCGGCACTCGTCGACGACGGCGAGTACCAGCACGCCTACGTCGGCGTCGGCGTCGACCCCGTCGGTCCACACGTCGCGGAGGCGAACGATCTCGCGGAGCCACGCGGCGTTCTGGTCCTCGAGGTCACGCCGAACTCGCCGGCCGACGGCGTCCTCGAACCGGCCGACGGGCTGGCGACGGTCGAGGATGCTCCCGGTCCCGTCCCAGTCGGCGGCGACGTGATCGTCGCCATCGACGGCGAGGAGATCCCGAACCAGGAACGACTCACGTCGTACCTCGCGCTTGAGACATCCCCTGGCGAGACGATCGAGATCGAAGTCGTCCGCGACGGCAATCTGGAGACGGGCGAACTGACGCTCGAGGAGCGGCCGGACGTCGACGGGCCTGAAGCGGACGGTCCGATGCCGTGAGCTTCGAACTGTAGTGTTTGTCTCCGAGCAGGTGTGATAGACTCTCGCGTCAGTCTTCGTCGGATCCTTCTAGGTCTTCCTCGGCGTCCTCCAGGTCCTCGATCTCCTCGTCGTCCGCTCGCGGAGCGTTCTGCGTGCCCAGGTCGTCGTCCCCGGCGTCGACCTCGTCGGGGTCGCGGCCGACCCGCTCGAGTTCGTCCTCGATTTCGGCTTCCCGTTCGGCTTCGATCTCGTCTGCCCGGTCGGTGTTGTCTTCGGCCATACCCGGCGCTACAGCAGCGAGCGGTTTGGGGACCGGGCCGTCGCCTGCAACGTTTCGACCTCCGCCAGCGAGAGATAGTGACGGAAACACGAAAGACAGATAAAAGGGCCCGCGCTGTAAATAGGTAGATATGGACGTTCCGTACGACCTCACCTCGTACGTCAGGGTGCTGAAGATGGCGACGACACCCACGACGAACGAGTTCCTACAAGTGTCGAAGATCGCCGGTGCTGGCATCCTGCTCGTCGGATTCATCGGGTTCATCATCGGCGCGATCATGCTCGTGCTGACCGGTGGAGCCGGTGGTGGCTTCTGATGGGCATCTTCGCCGTAAAGACGACCGCGAGCCAGGAGCGAACGGTCGCGGACATGATCATCAACCGTGAGGAGCCAGAGATCCATGCCGCACTCGCGCCGGACTCGCTTACCTCCTACGTGATGGTCGAGTCCGACGGCGACGCCGTCCTCGAGCGGGTACTCGAGGACATTCCCCACGCACAGAGCATCGTCCCCGGTAAGTCAGACATCTCGGAAGTCGAACACTTCCTCTCGCCGAAGCCGGACGTCGAAGGGATCGCCGAGGGCGACCTCGTCGAACTCATCGCCGGCCCGTTCAAAGGCGAGAAGGCACAGGTCCAGCGCATCGACGAAGGCAAAGATCAGGTAACCGTCGAACTGTACGAAGCGACGGTTCCAATCCCGGTGACGGTGCGAGGGGACCAGATCCGCGTGCTCGACAGTGACGAGCGCTAACGCGCTCGTCAAGCAGTCAGCGCGGCGCAGCCGCGCTGAATATAGCGACGAGCGATAGCGAGTCGGTTCGGCGCGACCGATTCCCGGCACTCATACGAGCGACGCCGTCTCCGTTCTTCTCGAGTCTTCGAACCCTCGAGCGACAGGTAGAACGTTCGAAATCGAATCGCAGATCTCAGCGTTTCAGTTCGCTGGCAATCGCCTTGATGTCCGCCTCGTCCTCGATTTCGTCCATCAGTTCCTCGCGTTCGCGGACGTCCTCGGCGTTTGCGCCGTAGGAACGGACGTACTCGGCGCGAGTGTGCTCGGAGAAGGCGTGGCGAATCGCGAGATAGCCGTCGGGAACGATAGTACCACAGACCTTACACTCGAGTCGTTCGTGTTCGGTTGCTTGATGGACGACGGCCGACTCGACGTCAGCGAACACTTCACTGCAGTCGTCGATTCCGCATTCCCAGACCATTTTCGGGAACTGGGTCGTCCGCCCTATTGGTCTTTTCGTCGGAACGGTCGTCGATACAACCACCTGTCAGTCACGAGAAATCGTTGGCGAGAGCGACGTCGTCAGCACGTCCACGCGAACCGTCACGATCAGATGAAGATCAGAATTACTATCTCACCTGTCCCATAACGACAGTCCGTGAGCGAACGCGATGGAGTGACGGGAAACGTCGACTGCCACGTGAAGGTCCTCGACGACTCGGTCGTCGAGCGAGCGAAACGCGCAGGCCTCGATGCGATCGTCTACGCACCACACTTCACTCGCCTGCCCGAGATCCGAGAGCAGGCGGAAGCCTACTCGAGCGACGACTTGCTCGTCGTCCCGGCCAGAGAGGTCTTTACCGGCACCTGGCACGACCGCAAACACGTCCTCGCGCTCGGCCTCGAGGAGCCGGTGCCCGATTTCATCCCGCTCGAGGCGGCGATGGCCGAGTTCGAACGCCAGGACGCGACCGTCCTGGCACCACACCCCGAATTCCTCACGGTGAGTCTCACCGAGCACGACGTCGAACGCTACGCGGACGTGATCGACGCCGTCGAGATCTTCAACCCGAAGCATCTGCCGTCCCACAACCGGCGAGCACGCGAAATCGCCGACCGTGTGGAACTGCCGCCGTTTACCTCGTCGTACGCCCACCTCCCGCGGACGGTCGGCGTCTGCCACACCGTCTTCGACACCGACATCGAGACGGAAGCCGATCTACTGGCCGCGCTCGAGGACGGCGTGGGACGGCGCGTCGTCTACGAGAACGGGTTCAGACGGTGGTCGACGACGGCAACCGAACTCGCCCATCTCGTCTACGAGAACACCTGGAAGAAAGGCGATCGACTGTTCCTGTCGGGTATCGAACCGACCCACCCCCGTCACATCGCCTACGACGGGCGATTCGACGACGAGGCCGTCTACTGAGGAAAGCGACGCAAGACTATTCGTCTCCGCATTCGACTCTCGAGAGCGTTCGCTCGACCCGATCCCAGTGGCTTCCCCGCCAGAAATATTGTCCACACGAGCGACAGCGTCGGACGTCGACTGCGTTCGTGTCGGGGACGTACTCAGGTGAATCGGACGATTCGTCGACGGCCTCGAGCGGGCCGTTGCACCGTCCACAAAATCGCGGCTCCGCGGCCAACTCGAGCGAGACGCCCGCCGTGGCGAGTTCCGATAGCTGTTCCTCCACGTTGCGGGACTCGAGCAGGATCGATCCCGGTTCCTCGACCGCCCGGTTCGCGAGCGCGACGTCACGCGTCACGACCGTTCGCTCCTCCTCGCGAGCGGTCTCGAGAAGGGCGTCGTCTTCCTCGAGGCCCCGATCCCCGGCGTAGGCGGTGTCGTGGTTGCACATCCGGAGATAGGAGACGACCCCGCCGCACATGACGTCGAGGAGGAGTTCCATTAGTGAAGGAACGCTCGCAACTGCTCGAGGTCCCAGGTGTTGATCACGTCTTCTGGTTCTGCCCAGCCGCGACGGGCAGTGTGGACGCCCCAGCGAACGAACTCGAGCGTCGTCGTCCGGTGGGCGTCGGTGTTGATCGCGATCGGTGCGCCCTGTTCGATTGCAGCTTGGACGGCGCTCCCCCACAGGTCGAGTCGGTGCGGGTTGCTGTTGACCTCGAGGGCGGTGTCGTGGTCGGCCGCGACCCGGCCGAGTTCGGCGGTGTCGAACTCGAGCCCTGAGCGTTCGTTGAGCAGCCGGCCGCTGGGATGGCCGAGCACGTCGATTGCTGGGTTCTCGAGCGCACGGACGAGACGCTCGGTCGCCGTCTCCGCGTCCTGGTCGAGACCGCTGTGGGGCGAAGCGACGACGACGTCGAGCGCGTCGATCACTTCCTCCGAGAGACCGATCTCGCCGCTGGCGTCGACGTTCGCCTCGATCCCCGCGAAGACCTCGATCTCGCTGTCGGTGTCGACCTCGCGGACGACCTCGACCTGTTCCAGGATTTCCTCCTCCGAGAGCCCCATGCCGCCGACGACGCCGGGACCTTCAGCGTGGTCCGCGATCCCGAAGTAGTCGTAGCCGCGTTCCTCGGCGGCTGCGACCATCTCCGCGACGGTATTGTTCCCGTCCGACCACTCGGTATGGGTGTGGAGGTCGCCCCGAATGTCCTCCCGGGTCAGCAGGTCCGGCAGCTCGCCGTTTTCCGCAGCTGCGATCTCCCCGCGATCCTCGCGGAGTTCCGGTGGAATCCAGGGGAGGCCGAGCGCCTCGTACATCCCTTCCTCGGTGTCGCCGGCGACGCGGTCGCCGACCCGCTGGCCTTCCTGGGCATCCTCGAGGTCGCTGACGTCGAACGCACCGTACTCGTTCAACTTCATCTCGCGGTCGATCGCGTAGTTGCGAAGCCGAACGTTGTGGTCCTTGCTGCCCGTAAAGTACTGCAGCGCGGAGCCGAACTCCTCCGGCGCGACGACTCGCAGATCGATCCGGATCTCGCCGACGCGGACGCTGGCCTTCGCAGGGCCGGACTCGATCTCGCTGTCGACGGAATCCCAGTCGACGAACGCCTCGACCACGTCCTCCGGCGAGTCGGTCGCCGCGAGCACGTCCACGTCGCCGATCGTCTCGCGCCACCGCCGGATCGAACCTGCGACCTCACATCGGTCGACAGTCTCGAGTCCCTCGAGAAAGGCGAGCACGTCGTCCGCGAGCGGTCGAGCCTCACCCAGTAAGTGTCGCTGTCCGACCTCGCGGGCGAACTCGAGGTTGTCGCGGATATTCTCCTCTGTCTTGGGACCGAACCCCTTGACCTCCTGAATCTCGCCGTTCTCGGCGGCTTCCTCGAGGTCGTCTAACGTCTCGATTCCGAGTTCCCGATACAGTTTCCCGGCCGTCTTCGGGCCGACGCCCTCGATCCGCGTGACGTCCGCGATGTCGATCGGCAACTCAGCGCGCAGTTCCTCGAGTTCCTCGATCGCGCCGGTCTCGACGTACTCGACGATCTTCGAGGCGATGGCGTCGCCGATTCCCTCGATCCCCTCGATGGCCTCGCGGTCGCCGTCGGCGACGTAGTCCGCGATCGGCGTCGGATGCGAGCGGACGTTCTCCGCCGCACGGCGGTACGCCCGGGGCTTGTACTCGACGTCGTCGGCCTCGAGCAGGTCGGCGAACTCCTCGAATCGGCCGGCAATTTCGGCGTTCGTCGCCATCAGCGACCCCTCCGTTTGCCCTGATCGTCGTCCTGTCCCAGCGCCTTCTTCAGGAACGACATCCAGCGTTTGCGATCCTGGGCCTGCTTCGCCTGCTGCTCGCGCTCTAAGTCGGTCGGCCCGAGACTCTCGAGAGCGTTCAGCGCGCGATCGATGCCGATGATACTGCCGGCGAGTTCCTCGCCTCTCTCTCGGGAGATGTCCCCCTCCTCGATTTGCTCGAGGCGCTCGAGCCGTTCGCGACGCAGGTTCTTTTTGGCCTGCTCGACGCGGTCGCGTTCCCCGGGCGGCACCGTCTCACGGCGCTTGATCTCGAAGACGAACGTCCTGAGATCAATCTCCTCCTCCTGGACCTCGATGGTCTCGGGAATGTCCGCGCCGACGGTCGCGCCCTCGCGCTCGACGCGCTCGAGCAGTTGCTTGCGCTCGTACTCTTGCACGCCTCGATATGGGTTCCGGGGAGCCAAAAGTGTACAGTACGCGGCAGGTCGGCGTGTCGGCCTCGAGGCAACGCGAACCCCAAATCCCTTAGCAACTCACCACTTACCCCAGCCCAATGGCCCAGTGCGACGTGTGTGGGAAAGACGAAAACATGCCGTACAACTGTCGGCACTGTGGCGGAACCCACTGTGCCGACCATCGGCTCCCGGAGAATCACAACTGCTCCGGGCTCGAGAACTGGAACGACCCCGGTGGCGTCTTCGGTAGCGGCTTCGACGAAAGCGTCCAGTCCGGGAGTTCGGGGACATCGAAGTCGGTCAGCTCGAGAGTCCTCGACGCGTTGCCGATCGACACCGGTCCGGGCGGCCCGCTGGCGTACTTCCGCGGGAACATGACCTACACGGTGTTGCTACTGATGTGGGTGACGTTCATCCTCCAGTGGCTGTCGATCCTGTTTGGCGGCGTGCTCGGAATACCGAACCTCCACCGGATGCTGTTCGTCCTGACGCCGCAGAATCCCGAGTACGTCTGGACGTGGGTGACGTCGATCTTCGCCCACGATCCGGAGTGGATCTTCCACATCGTCTTCAACAGCATCGTGATATTCTTCTTCGGCCCGATAGTCGAGCGGTACGTCGGATCGAAGAAGTTCGCGATCCTGTTCGTCGTCAGTGGTGCACTGGCGGGCCTCAGCCAGATCGCGGTCCAGATCGGCCAGGGTTTCGCACAGATCCCTGGCGTCGGCGGCGTCGTCGGAGCCAGTGGCGCCGCACTCGCGATTATGGGCGTCGTCACCGTCCTGAACCCGAAACTTCGGGTCTACCTGATGTTCATGATCCCGATGCCGATCTGGGTACTCACCGCAGGGATCGCCCTCATCAGCATCTTCTTCGTCGGTACCGGCGGCGGTGGCACTATCGCACACGCAGCACATCTCGTCGGCCTGCTCATCGGCCTCGGCTACGGCGAGTACGTCAAGCGAACCCAGAACGTCCGCACGCCGAATCAGTTGCAACTCGGCGGCGGTCCCGGTGGACCGGGTGGACCGGGCGGACCCGGCGGTCGACGTCGGTTCTAATCGAGACCGTCGTAGACCGATCCGCACGCTCTTTCTGTGCTTTCTGATAACTGGTACACGTAGGCCACGGATTGGGCAGATGACGGTCGATAGCTGTTCAGTTCAGCCGGATTTCGTTTCACGAACGACGAGTAGAACGGTCCCGATCGCGACAACGACGCCGATAGTTAGACGCATCGTTGGCGTAACGTCGACAGTTTGACCGACGGCGACACCTGCAGCGACAGAAACGAGGACCAGGAATGCCACGCCCAGTTTTTTCGCATCCATGGGGCGGAAGTACACGACGTTCGTCTTTGAATGTTAGGTAGCCAACATCAATACTGCGTTCAGTTCACGGAACAGCGAGAACCAGTCTCCGACACCCACACACCCTGCAACTGATTTTCCTCGAGCGGCAACGCCTCGGCAATGACCACACGCCCCGACCTCGCGCCCGAACCCGGACTCTCGCGCGACGAGATGGAGGCCCTCCAGCGCGAGATTGCCACTGCCGCCGTCTTCGAGGACGACTTCGCGTTCGACGACGAGGCCATCGCGCCGTCACGACGAGACGACCAGCAGTCGACCCTCTCCGACTCGTCGGCCGCGGCCGCGAGTCCCGACGACGACGACCGGCACGCGCTCGAGAACCCACCCATCGTCGCCGGCGTCGACCAGTCCTTCATCGACGACGACCGCGCGCTCTCCGCCGTCGTCGCAATGCAAGCCGGCGAGGTGATCGAACGCGTCCACGCCGTGACGCCCCTCGAGATCCCCTACGTTCCCGGCCTGCTCGCCTTCCGCGAGGGTGGGCCGATCCTGGCGGCACTCGAGGAACTGTCCGTCGATCCCGACCTCCTGTTGTTCGACGGCAGCGGCCGCATCCACTTTCGGCAGGCCGGGATCGCGACCCACGTCGGCGTCGTCCGCGACGTCCCCAGCGTCGGCGTCGCGAAGAGCCTGCTCTGTGGCGAACCAGCCGACTCCACCGAGAACCTCCCCGCAGGAACCCGCGTCCCGATCGAAGCGAACTCGAGGGTAGACGCCCCTGACGGCACCCTGCTAGGATACGCCGTCCAGACGCGCCAGTACGACTCCCCGGACCGGTACATCAATCCGCTCTACGTCAGCCCCGGCCACCGCGTCGGCCCGGAGACCGCCGCCGACGTCGTGCAGGCGCTTTCCTCACAGTACAAGCTTCCCGAACCCGTCCGACTGGCCGACAGCTACGCCGACGAGGCGAAGTCCCTCGTGGAGTAGCGCTCGAGAGCGTGCCAGAAATGCTGGACGTTGGTTGATGGAGGCCTCCGAGGAAGGAGTGGAACCAGGACGCCTCCGAAAGCCCCCAGCACGCTCGAGGGCTGTGATACGGACTGCTATAAGTCATTGACGGCGCAACCGCGAACCGTCTTGCGGTTGCGCCAGGAAATCGTTATAGCAGACCGTATGACTCGCTGCGCGCTTCGCTCGCGACGCTCGCTCCAGTGCTTGCATCGTCTCGCACCTCGAGCGTCCCGGCCCCTTTCAGTCCCACCCACAGATCCGCTTCCTCCCCAGCCGACTCGTTCGCTCCCTCCGGTCACTCACTCGACCACCGGGAGACGTAACCGTCTCCCGAGCCTTCGCTCGTTCCACTCACGAAGACCTCGCGCAGTGTAAGCGACGCGCCCTCGCAGTGCTCGAGCGCGTCGTCAGCGCGCGCCACGAGGCCGGGAGCGGGGCTCGAGCACCGCGAGAGCCGCGCGACCCGGGGAAGGGCAGGCTGCTACCGTCGGGCGGGACTGAAAGGGGCCGATCCGGTCGGGGAGCGTGCCGGCCGAAGCACCGCAGCGACCATCGGGAGCGAGGAGCGCACGTCGGCAGGCGACTCGAGCGGATCGGGGGCTTTCGGGTTGTTCGACTCCGCGCCATCTCGAGCGACAAACGGGTCACGATAGACGTGGGACTCGAGCGGAGAGAGGACTTTCGAGGTATTCGAACCCTTGCTGTCTTGAGCAACGAACGAGTCACGACGTCCATTCGAGAGTGAGTTTACGCGTAGCGCGACAAACCGTCGATACTTAGGTATCGTCTCACGAACGTATCGGATATGGCCACCGCTGACGACGAGGGGACCGACGACTCCGTCGGCGACGATCCGGGTGCAGAGAGCGAGGACCGCTACACTCGCAAGCGGTCCGTCCTGATCACCGGCTGTTCGTCCGGTATCGGCCGCGCGACGGCCGCAGCCTTCCTCGAGGAGAACTGGCAGGTGTTCGCGACCGCGCGCAACGTCGAGGACATCGAAGACCTCGAGGAGGCGGGCTGTACGACGCTCGAACTCGACGTCACCGACCCCGACCAGATCGCACGAGCGGTCGAGCGAACGGTCGACGTCGCCGGGGCGATCGACTGTCTGGTGAACAACGCCGGCTACGCCCAGATGGGGCCGCTCGAGGACGTCTCCACCGCTGACCTGCATCGGCAGTTCGACGTCAACGTCTACGGGCCCCACCGACTCGTGCGCGCTGCATTACCCCACATGCGCGCTCAGGGTGCGGGCCGGATCGTCAACGTCTCGAGCGTCAACGGCCGGATCGCCGTGCCGGGAACTGGCGCGTACGCTGGGTCGAAACACGCGCTCGAGGCGATGAGCGACGCGCTGCGGGCGGAAGTCGAGGAGTTCGGGATCGACGTGGTCGTCGTCGAACCCGGCCCGGTCGAGACGGAGTTCGTGGACCGGGTCGACGAGGAGCTGCCGGAGAACGAGCGGACGCCGGCTTACGAGACGCTGTACGAACTGATCGGCGAACTACAGCTGGTCGGCGGCGGAAAGGGTGGCCCGTTCGCCTCCAAACCGGAAGACGTCGCGAAGGCGATTCTGACCGCGAGCACGACGCCCGAGCCGCCGGCACGGTATCCGGTCGGGCCGCTCGCTCAGTACGGCGTCTACGCTCGGTTCCTCCCGGAACGGCTTCGCGACGCCGGTTACGCCGTTCTCCGAAAGCTCGTCTGAGCGCGGTCGTCTCCCCGAACTCGCCCACATCGACACCACTCGAGCGCGACAGAACGTTCTTGGTAGCGGAACGAAAACGACGGTGTAAGCGTGCCCTCCGATTCAGATTCTCCGTCCGGCGTCGTCGCCCTCGCGGATACCGTCTCGGACCTGCTGTACGGCATCACCGGCTGGTCGCTGGTCGTCCTCGCACTCATGATCGCCATCGCCGGCGTTCAGGTTCTCGTCTCGCTCGAGACGGCCACGACAGCGGTGATCGGCGCGACAATCCTGTTCGTCCTCGCGTTCGTCACCGCCGCGTTCGGCATCTTCGTCAATCCCCGGTTCCGAACGCGACTCGAGCGCCGACACGGACTCTCGACGTTCGGCCGCGTCCACAGCGTCGACCGGCGCACCATCAAGCCCGACGAGGAGTGCCACGAGCGATGTGTCTCCTGCCAGAAGCGAGTCGAGAAGGGGCTCGTCCGCCGCTACCGCGAGGAGTTCGCGCTCGCGGGCATTCCAGTCTACACGAGTTCCGTGGGGTACAACCACTACTGTCTCGAGTGTGCCTCGAGCGAGGTGCTCGGCGAACCACGGATCGACGAGTCCCGGGAATCGACGCCGTCGGTCGACGCCGAAGACGGCGAGAAAGAGCAGGCCCTCGGTACGGAGTAGCGCCGGTCAGTCGCTCGCGGCGTGGGTATCCAGGCCGGATTCGGGCCGTACGAGCGAGTCGGACGTCCGGGCGCGGTCGGTCGGCACGACCTTGCCGCCCGTACAGTGGCGAACGTATCCGTCCTTCTGTAGCGCGAGACAGCGTCGTTCGATCGTCGCGGGGTGAGTCTCGAGTCGCGCGGCTAGCTCCGGGATCGTCGCTGGGCTGGACGTCAGGAGGACCTCGAGGAGATGCGCTCGCTTTCCGTCCGGCGGTTCGTCGGTCGGCATCGGATGTGTGAACGGTTACCGTTCGTCGGTATCAAGCACGGCTTCGGTTCTCACTCGCTGGGAGCGTGATTTCCAGTGGTCATCGCTGGTGTGTCCCGTCCACGAGATCGGTGGAGGAATCCGCCGGAGAATCTCAGGGGTCGGTCGCTTGCCGTATTCGCTTCTCGCCGCGACCGGGAATGGGGCCGAACGCGCGCCAGACGACGCGCGGGCGAAACAGGACGGACGGCGGCCGCTCGAGCATGAAGACCGACCACAGGACGTCCGCCAGCCGAACGTCCGTGTGCGCCCGGCGAATCAGGCGGTTCACGTACCAGTCGTACGCGGCTGCCCCGCGAGGGAGTTCCCCCTCCGTCTGCGAAAAGGCGAGATCGCCCCCGACCGACAGATTCCACGCGACGTCGACGACGGCGGCAGCGTCGTCGAAAAACTCGAGTTCCAGCCCGTCACGCCCCGTTTTCACGAGCGCGTGGTGGAGGAGCAACGCCTCGAGCGCCGCCACCGACATTCCCTGCCCGTTGACGGGGTTGAAGCTGGCGATGGCGTCGCCGACGACGACCAGCCCGTCCGGAAACCGATCGAGTTTCTCGTACCTGTACCGACGATTCGACGGGAAGGGGTAGAACGCGACGTCTCCGTCGGTCATCGGGTGATCGCTCAGAATCTCGCTCACGATCGGGAACGGGAGCGTCGCCGCGAACGCTTCGAACCCGTCGGGATCGGTCGGCGGATGATCACCGTGGACCCCGTGCAGGTTGACGAGCCAGCGATCGCCCTCGACCGGGACGAGGAACGCACCCCGGGTTCGCGGTGCCTCCGCTTCCAGAGACACGCCGCGACGGTCGTCCGGCGGTCGCTCGACGAACGTCGAGGCGTACCCGATGTCAATTTCGACCTCGTCGACGGGTGGGCGGTCGTATCCGTGCGTCTCGAGCCATTCCGGTGTTCGGCTTGTCCGACCCGTGGCGTCGACGACGAGGTCGGCCACGAGCCGTTCTCGGTCGGACTCGCGATTCCGGATCGTCACTCCCTCGACGGCCGTCGACTCCCCGTCGGCGACGTAGTCGACGAACTGACAGCCCGACCGCATCTCGACCCCCTCGAGCGAGGCGACGCGCCGCCGAACTGTGTGTTCGTACAGGGCTCGCGTGGCGAGGTGTAACGACTGGTGGTCCGTCCTGAGCGTATCACCCTGGACGTAGATCCGGAACTCCGTCCCGCTCGTGATCACGCCACCGCTGGCCGTCACGTCATCGCTGAACCCTGGACACAGGTCGTCTATCGCTGCCCGCCCACCTTCCAGAAGGACGTGGACGTGATTTCCCTGTGGAACGCCGCGACGTGGCTCGGCGACGTCGGGTAAGGGATCGCGTTCGATCACCGTGACCGCCTCGAACGCGTCCGCGAGGACTCGAGCGGCCAGCAGTCCTGCGACTCCTGCACCGAGCACTACCGCGCGCCCGTCTCGGTCGGGGATTCGTTCGCCGTCGTAGGACGGAACGGTCGACAGGGTCATGTCGGTCCAACTGCTGTGCCGTCCGTTCTCGCTTCCGGGAGTTCGAGTACCATCGGGTACGCCCGGCGCTGTGGTACGATCCCGACGAGTAGATAGTCATCCGATGACGATCCGGCAACCCCTGCAACGGTTTCGGACGTCGGACGGGGGCCGAAACCGTCGCTCAGTCCGCGGTACTCTCCGAGACCGGGCCGTCGACGTCGTCCTCGTCGATGTACTTCTCTTTCCAGGTGCCGCGTGCGAACCAGGCCGCGCCGACGATCGCACCGAGGACGTTGCCGACGGCCATCCCGACCCAGACGCCGGTTTCGCCCCAGCCGAAGACGAACACGAGGGCAAAGACCGTCCCGACGCGGCCGACCCACAGCGTGAGAATCGAGATGATCATGGCGGTGGTCGTGTTACCCGCACCGCGGAACGCGCCGAGCATCACCTGCGAGACGCCGATGAAGGCGAACTCGACCGATCGAATCCGCACGTACTCGACACCATAGGCGATCGTCGCCGGCGCATCGGGGACGTCGCCGAGGAATGCGCTTACGATCGGTTCGGTGAACGTCACCGCGATCACGGCGACGAGCAACATGACGCCCGCTCCCGTCGAGGCGGCAAGCCAGGCCGACCGTTCCGCCCGATCCGCTCTGTCGGCACCGAGGTTCTGTCCGACCATCGTGTCGATGGCCCGCCCGAGCCCCATCGCCGGCAGGAACACCAGCGAGATCAGCCGGTTACCCAGGCCGTACGCGGAGACGACCGGCGGCGAGAAGGTGACGACCATCGCCGTCAGCGTGATCATCGCCAGCGCGCTCGTACTCTGTTCGACCATGCTCGGCGTTCCGAGGCGGACGATGTCCCCGATGATCTCGAAGTCGGGTCGAAGATGCTCGAGGCGAACCTCCGGCCCCAGTTCGGTCGCGAACAGCAGCCAGAGACCGATCCCGGTGCCGACGCCGCGGGCGACGACCGTCGCGATCGCTGCACCCTCGATTCCCCAGCCGGTAAAGCCGACCGTCGCGAACAGCGTGGCCTCGAGACTCGTCAGTCCGAGCCACGCGAACAGCGGGTTGTCCTGGAACCCGAAGATGAGAAACGGGTCGAGGACGACGTTGACGACGACGGAGACGACCATCACGAGCATCGGCGTTCGCGTGTCGCCGTAGCCGCGCATGAGCGCGGAGAAGACGAAGAAACCGAACATCAGGGGCAGGCCGAGGAAGATGACCTCCATGTAGTCGGCCGCAAGCGGGACGACGGTCGCAGCTGTGTCGGCGTCGCTCGGGAGGATCTCGAGCGCCGGCCGGGTGTAGAAGTAGCCACCGATCCCGATGACGACCGAGAGGATGCTGATGAACGAAACGGTCTGCCCGGTCACCACCCCCGCAGAGCGGCTTCCTTCGGCACCCGTATACTGGGCGACGAGAATCGCACCTGCAGTAGTAAACCCGCCGGCGACGGCGATCAGCAGGAAGATAAGCGGGAAGGCGAGGCTGATCGCGCCGACGGCCTCCGCGGAGAGCCGACCGAGATACAGCGTGTCGACGACGTTGTACGTGACCTGCAACAGCTGGATGACGACGATCGGCCAGGCCAGATGAAAGAGCGGCCAGACGAGGCTTCCCTCGGTGATCGATCCTTTCGACGGAGCGAGATCGCGATCCGCTCCGCCGTCACTGGTGGGTTCGGTATCGGCGTCGCTACTCGCCCCCTCGTCGACCGACGAGTCCGGGTCGGTATCGGACGGCGGTTCGTCCGGACTCATCGGTTACTCGATCGACCGGACTCGGTTCGATGGAGGTCGCGGGCGAAGCGGCAAGCAGCGGCGAAGAGCTGCCCGGAGACGGCGGCCTCGAGCGGATTCGGAAGCCGAGACGCCGCTAACCGGGCTGGGACCATCGACTCGACACTCACTGTCTATTGGTCAGTCAGCGTAACTAAAGTTCTTTCGAAGGACGGCAACGCCCCGCCGGAACACCGAAGCGACCGGGCACGCTATCCGTGGTATGCCACTGCTCCAGTTCGACACCACGCTGTCGCTGTCGGCCGACGACAAGGAGACGCTTGCAGCACGCGTCACCGATCTCTACACGGACGAGATGGCGACCACCGCTGGCCACGTCGCCGTGACGATTCGCGAACGCGACCCGGCCGACCTCCACCTCGGGCGGGCCGTCGACGGCCCGCTCCTGTTTCTCGACGCGGAGATCAGGCAGGGCCGACCGTTCGAGCGAAAACGGGCGTTCGCACTCGAGACGCTGACGTTCGTCTGCGAGCAGTTCGACCTCCCCGAGGAGAACGCGAAGGTCGTATTCACCGAACACCCGGGCGAACACATGATGGGGGTCGATCGGGTCGGTGGCGAGTGGACGGACAATTAGTGACAGCCAGAATTACTTTTCTCTCGAATGTCGAATAGGGGACGAACGTGAACGAGTGACAACTCGATACAACATGTAAGATGTTTTCATTTTCGACGCTGCGATAAAAACCGTGAGTAGTATTACGGCGACGGCGAAACGAATCGGTCGATGGCTACCGAGGCGACGTTTACGCTTCCGTCGGATGGATTTCCGCTCGGAAGCATCTTCGAGCAGTTACCGGAAGCGACAGTCGAGCTAGAACGTATTATTCCTTCTCGAGATACCGTAATTCCATACTTCTGGGTACGAGGTGCCGAGACGGACGACATCGAAGCGACGTTTTCCGACCGGCCGGAGGTAAAGCAAATTCGGCTCGTCGACTCCGTCGAAGACGAGTACCTGATGCGAGTCGAGTGGGAACAGGAGTACGACGGAATTCTGGCTGCACTAACCGAGACGGACGTCCCGCTGATCGAAGCGGTCGGGACCGAAACGCAGTGGACGTTCGACGTCCGTGGGGACGACCGAAGCGACATCGTCTCCTTCCAGGAACAGTGTCGAAAGCGAGAGATTCCGATCACGCTGGCGAACTTGCAGCCGCTCACACCGATCGAATCGGGGGTCGAGGCCGCACTGACCGAACCACAGCACGAAGCGCTGGTGCTCGCGTACGACCGTGGGTACTTCGACTCGCCGCGAGCGGTCACGATGGAAGAACTCGGCGACGAACTCGGAATCTCACAGCAGGCGGTCGCGTCCCGTCTCTGGCGCGGCATCGACAAAATCCTCAATCTGACACTTTCGGGGACGGAGACGACGACCGATACGACTCACTAAAACAGATTGTATAACTAACGGTAAAATTAAGTGAGCTAGCTGTTTGCTGTTGGGGGTATGTGTGATACTCCGAACAGATTCGATACACTTCTGAATCTGTGTCGAAACGTCCGTCGCCGTATCATTCTCGGAGCGTTCGTGGGGCGTACGGAGCCAGCAACGCTGACCGACCTCGAGCAGGTAATCCTCGAACACGACCAGCACGCGTCGAGCGAACAGGAGAGGACGATCCGGATCGCACTGATCCACAAACACGTTCCGAAACTCGAAGCTGCGGCGCTCCTCGAGTACGATTCCGATCGCCGGCTGGTAACGCCGACGTCGACGTTCGAGCGGTGGCAGCCCCAGATTTCGACGATTCTCGAGGCAGACCCAACGCTCGAGACGCCGATCCGCTTCTGACTACCGCAGGCAGGCCGCGACGACCGCGAGCATCCGTTGGCCACGGACTTCGTCGGCGAACAGCGGGACGCGTTTGACGTCTGTTCCGCGGAACAGTTCCTGTGCCTCCGAAAGGGCGCTCTGCTGAACGTCCCACCGCTGCTGGCAGAACGCACAATCGTCGAGGTTGGGCTGGAGGAACTCCGCGTCACCCTCGACGTCGTCGGTGACGTCCGACAGCGGCTCCATCACGCGGTTGACGACGACCGTCCCGACCGGAATCGAGAACTCCTCGAGTTGCTCGCGCAGTCGTTTGGACTCGAAGACGCTCATCTCCTCGGGCACCAGCACGATCCGGAAGTCCGTCCGCGCCGGATCCTGCAGCGCGGCACGGAGTCGCTCGATGCGCTCGCGAAGCACCTGCAGATCCTCGAGGTCTTCGGGTTCCTCGGGTGGTTCCTGGCCGCCGAACATTCCCTTCATGTTCTCGAACATCCCGCCGATTCGCTGGCGGAACTGGAGGATACGCCCGACCATCGTGTCCATGATCTCCGGCAACTCGAGCAGCCGCAGGGTGTGGCCCGTCGGGGCCGTGTCGACGACGACGCGGTCGAACCGGTCGTCGTCTAAGTACTCGAGCAGGAGTTGCATCGCGGCGGCCTCGTCCGCGCCGGGCATGGAGCCGCCAAAGAGCGCGTCCATCGGGGAGTCGTCGCCGAACATGTCGCCGAGACCGCCGAGCGGTCCTGCACCGCCACCCGGACCGCCGTCGCCGAGGAACGCCGCCTGCCCGCGCTCCATGGCGGCTTCGGGGTCGATCTCGGCCCCGTAGAGGGGGATGTCCTCACGGAGTCGTCCCGGGTCGGAGGGAACGTCGGTCTCGAACGTATCCGACAGCGAGTGTGCCGGGTCCGTCGAGACGACGAGCGTCCGGACGCCCGACCGGGCGCTGTCGAGCGCGGTCGCGGCCGCCATCGTCGTCTTCCCGACGCCACCTTTTCCGCCGTAGAGGACGTAGTCCGGACCCTCGATCGGTTCGTCCGACGGCTCGACGTCGACGGTCCGGCGTTCGTCTGCCTCTTCGACGGACTCCGTCGGCGTCACCTCGATGGTCGTGTCGTTGTCCGCGTTCTCGGCTTCCTCGTCGACCGGCTCGACGTCGATTCCACTCATACCCTCTCGTTCCCCGCGCCCACACGAGTATTCGTCGGTCTCGAGCGATCAGTCGAAGTACGCCGCCAGCCGATCCGCGGCCTCCTCGACCCGTGGCGTCACGAGCGCGAACCGGAGCCAGTCGGACCGGGAGTCGCCGAACGCGTTACCGGGCATCCCCGCGACGCCGGCCTCGTCGATCAGTTCGAAGACGTTCTCGAGCGTCCCGGGATACCCCTCGAAACGGGCCATCACGTAGAACGCGCCCTCGGGCGTCGTGTACTCTGCGCCCGCCGCGTCCAGGGCGTCGGTGAAGGCGTCGACGCGCTCGCGCAGGCGGTCGCGGTTGCGCTCGTAGTAGTCGGGATCGGTCTCGCGAAGCGCCTGCAAAACGGCGTACTGCGACGGTCGGCTGCCGGCAACGTTGACCAGCATGTGTCGGCTCTTCGCGTTCGCGACCAGTTCCGGCGGGAAGATGGCGTAGCCGACCCGGAAGCCCGTGATCGCCAGCGACTTCGAGAAGGCGTTGGTGACGATCCGGTGATCCGAATCGACCTCGAGCGCACTCGAGAACGTCCCGGAGAGGTCGAAGTGGTCGTACACCTCGTCGCTGACCAGGACGGCGTCGTACTCCTCGGCGATCGCGACGAGTTCCCGGACCGTCTCTTCGGGGTAGACCGCGCCGGTCGGGTTGTTCGGCGAGTTGGCGACGATCGCAGCCGTCTCCTCGCTTGCCGCCTCGCGAACGGCGGCCGGGTCGAGCTGGCCGTTCTCGGCCGCCGCGACGAACGACTGAGTCCCGCCGAGCATCGTCGTCTTCCCCGGATAGTAGGGGTAGACGGGGTCGGTCAGAACGATCTCGTCACCCCGGTCACGCTCGAGTGCGCGGGCCATCGCGAGGTAGTTCGCCTCGCCCGCGCCGTTGGTGACGACGACCTGTTCGCGGTCGACGCCCCGTCGCGCGGCGATCTCCTCCCGGAGTTCGTGCAACCCCGGGCTCGGCGGGTACTGGAACGCGTCTGGCTCGAGGTCGGCGTACTCGTGGAGGCCGTCCCGAAGCGCCTTCGGAGGCTCCCAGTCGGGGTTCCCGCTGACCATGTCGATGACGTCGCCCTCGGCCTGCGAAGCGTACTCCATCACCCGAAAGAAAAGCGGCGTCTCGTACTCCATACGGGTACGTCCGGCGGGGGCGTACGTCGTCTTTTCGTTCTGGCCGGTCGTCGGACGGCGCTTTGACAACCCCTCGCCCCCTCTATGCGAGCATGAACGACGACGTCGACCGCGAACTCCCGATGGAGGTCGCCGACGTGCTCCGGGAGCGCGAAGAGACGCTCGCAGTCGCCGAATCCTGTACGGGCGGGCTGATCGGTGCGGCGATCACCGCAGTACCGGGCGCGAGCGACTACTTCGAGGCGGGGCTGACGACGTACGCCTACGGCGCGAAGCGCCGCGAACTGGGCGTCAGCCGCGAGGCACTCGACGAACACGGAGCCGTCTCCGAACCCGTCGCCCGCGAGATGGCCCGTGGAGTTCGGGACGTCGCGGACGTCACCTGGGGCGTCGCCACGACCGGCATCGCCGGCCCCACCGGTGGCACCGAGGACAATCCCGTCGGAACGGTCTACATCGGCGTCGCCTACGCGGGGCCGTGGGGCAGCGAAACCTCGTACGCCACCGTCTCCCGGTACGTGTTCGACGGCGACCGCGCCGACGTCCGCGCGAAGACCGTCGATCGAGCGCTCGAGGACCTCCAGAAGGAGATAGCGAGCCAACAGTAACGATCAGTGACTGTCGGCCGAGCAGAAAGTTATTCGGCACTCGACTCTCGAGTAGCCCGTAATGAACAAACGAGGACACGTTCTCAACGCCGTGTTGCTCAGTATCGGACTCGGATACTTACTCGAACCCGCGGGCAACCTGGAGACGTTCGAAATGATCGTCACGATCGGGGTTCCCATCACGCTCGGAGCGATGGTCCCCGACATCGACACCGCCTTCGGCAAACACCGCAAGACGCTGCACAACCTGCCGCTACTGATCGGATTCTTCCTCTTTCCCGAACTGTTCGACAACCTCGAGTACGTCTGGATCGGCGTGTTGACTCACTACGTCCTCGACGTCGCGGGGAGCAAACGCGGCATCGCGCTGTTTTACCCCGTCTTCAAGAAAGAGTACGGCCTCCCCATCGGCGTTCCCGTCAGTAGCAGTCGTGCCGACCTGATGACGGTGTTCGTGACGGCACTGGAACTCGTGGTCGCCGCAATAATCATCTACGATCTGCCTCGACAGGGCTTCGAGATGGTCCGCCAGTCCGTCGGCGTCTGATTGGCCGACTGTAGCGAATCGCCAAATCCTTATTCGAGAAAAATTAGATATATGATACGTTATGGCCTCCAGGAGCCTCCGACTTCTCGCCGTCGCTGCGGTCGCCGTCCTTCTCTCGATCAGCGGTGCGGTCGCGTTCACTGCCCTCGAGGTGGACGTCCTGCCCGTCGACCAGGGACCCGACGCCGACGCCCTCGTCGCGGACGTACTCGAGAATCACGGCGACGTCGAGACCGTCCAGGCGGCCAGGATCTCCGAATACGAGATATACGATTCCGAGGGTGACGAGCCACGAACCGGCGAGATGACGGGTGACGTCTGGAAGCACCCACCCGACCGGTCACGCGTCGACGTCGTCTCGTCCACCAGACCGGGCGAAGGAGCCGGCGACGTCTGGGCCGTCGACGGGTCGACGCTGTACAGCTACGATGCGTCGGCACAACGACTGATAGTCGACGATAACTGGCGCGGCGAAGCGATCTACTACTGGCCGGACGTCTACGAGACCGACCTCGAGGCCGAGTACGTCGGCACTGACACCGTCGACGGCCGCGAAACGTACGTCCTCGAGATCGAACCCGCCGCGGGCGAGACGGCGACCGGAATCAGCCTCCTCGTCGGCGACACGGAGTTCACGTTCGGTGCCGGAGAGCCAGCGACACGAAACGCAACCCGGACGACGACCTGGTGGATCGACGCCGAACACCGGTTCCCGATCAAAGAGCGACTCGAGGCCGACTACGACGAGTCCGACGAACACCCCCTGCAGTGGGACCGAAGCGTCTGGACAGTCACCTACGAGGACGTCAGGTTCGACGAAGCGATCGACGACAACCGGTTCGAGTTCGAGCCACCGGCCGACACCGAGACCGACGGGCCGACCGAGCCACTCGACGTCTCGACGGTCGCGGAAGCCGACGCTGCCGCTCCGTTCACCGTTCGAGAGCCGCCGGTCCCCGACCGGTTCGATCCGGCTTACGTGAGCGGAACCGAGTTCGGGAGTGACGTGAGCGTCACGCTCCTCTACCGTGACGGTGACGAAGGTGACACGATCGCGGTCCGTCTCTCCGAGTCATCGTTCGACCGAGCGGACGTTCTCGAGGAAGAGGTCGGCGAACACGACGGGACGCTGGCCGAGACCGGGCTCGGAACGGGCTACAGCTGGCAGTGTGACGGAACGTACTACGAGATCGTTGCGGACGACGGGAGGGTCGCCGTCGAACTCGCAGAATCGGTCGACTGTTCGTAACGGGCACGACAGTTCGTCACTCGCGGTTCGGTTCCCACTCCTGGCAGGCGTCCATATCGTCCATCGCCTCGCTCTCGAGCGTACAGTAGGGGACGATGCCGGACGACGAGCGGGCGTACTCGAAGTGCTGGCAGTTCCCGCAGTAGTGGTCGGCCGACTCGAGGTCCCGACTCGACTGACCGCGTGAGGATCCGGACTGGACCTCGGCGTTGCCGGCTTCTGCGTCGAGCGGCGACGTGATGTCGGCGGTCGTCGAGCCGCCATCGCTCGTCGCGGGGCCACCGGCGCTTCCGGGCGTCGGGCTGGCGGGCCGACCCCCGAACGATTCGTCCACGTTCGTCTGCGTCTCGACGTCGCCGTCGGGCGAAATCCCGAAGAGGCCGACCCCACCTGCACCCGCGGGCTCGTCCTCCTCGTCATCGTCGTCGACCGCGAGGATCGTGTTGTGGCGGGTGACGTTCATCTCGAGCATGCCGCCTGGATCGTTTCGCGTCTTGAAGTTGACGATAGCGGTGAACAGACACCAGACGGCGGTAAAGAGTCCCAGGAGGTAGATGGCCGAGACCTCGAGGGTGAGCTGATCGCTGCCGTAACGCCAGTTTTCGGGATAGGCGTACCAGAAGAGGCTGACCCCCAGCAGACAGAGACTCGAGCTAATCGCGGCGGCAGCGCGGACGCGGTGACTGGCGGGCAAGACGATGAAGACGCCGACGAGCGCGGCTGGAACCCCAACCCCCGCGAGGACGCCGGCGACCCGAACGACGGCGAAGTTGTCGGCCATCCCCCAGTCCGCGAGGCCGACGACGAGATCGGCGAAGAGATCGGTCGTCGCCACGAGCACGGCGACGACCGACAGGACTGCCCCGAGCATGACCAGTGCCGTTCCCGCGTACAGCCGCCGGAGGCTCGTCACCTGCCGTTCGTTCCCCTCGTAGACCTCCGTCAGGCTTGTCATACCCGTGTCGTTTGACCTCCCTGCACAAAACGGTACGTCAGACACGTTTCGGCGCACGGAGATGTTCGAAGCGAAACCGCCAGGAAGCGAGAGCGACGGATCCGGTCCAGGATCCGATGGGGGAGAGGCTTCGAGCCAGCGGAAGCGAAACCTTGAATCGACGCGCTCGCGAACCCCCGGTCATGAGCGACGACGAGGACGAAGAACCTGCCGTGACGCTCGGCGAGAAAACACCCGTCGAGGGCGCACCGCTCGCCCGGGTTAGCTCCCGGCTAACCTGGCCCAAAGAGAAAAGCGAGATCGACCGTCTCGAGGGTGACAGCGTCGTTCGGACACCCGACGGCCCACGCGAGCTATCGAACGTTCTCGAGGAAGTCGACGAGACCTACTTCCAGCGCCGTCAGGAGTTCGAGGGCGAGGTTCGCGACGTTATCGGCACTGGACCGGTTCCGACCGCGGACGACTAACTACCTGTGGCAGGCGAGGAGCGACAGAGCCAGCATCGATCTCGAAGCACCAGTGACTGGCTCCGTGATCAGTTCGACCGGCTCTCCTGGTTCCAGAAGTCACTGCTCACGGGTGCTGCCCTCACACTGCTGTGGATGCGGTACGTCCCCAGTGGCGACCTCACGGGTCGAGTCGTCGTCGACGCGATCTTGCTGATCGGCGGCCCGTTGACGCTGGGGTTGACCCACGGCAACCACATCGGTTGGACGATAAACCGGGTCGCCGTCCGCAACGCCGTGTTGCTCTCGCTTTTCGTGTTACCGTTCTACCTCGTGGGCTCGACGCTGCCGACGATCAGGGCGTTCTACCCGATGTGGGAGACCTCGGCCGCGCCCGGCGAGTTCATCCCGCACGCCATCAAACTGTTCGTGCTGGCGCTGGCCGCGGAAACGTACTACCGCGGCCTGCTCTGTGTCGGCGTCAGAGAGATCGGATTCAAGGCCGTCCTCATCAGCCCCATCGTCTACATGATCCATCACTCCTCGAAACCGCCGATCGAGTTCCTGCTGTCCGGGCCGACCGACGTTCTCTTTGGCGCGGTCGACTACAAGTCGAACTCCATCCTGCCGTCGGTGATCGCACACGGGGCCGGACTCGTCTTGCTCGACTGGCTCGTCCTCCACGATCCGCTGTTCGATCCGACGCCGGCGCTCGAGGCGATAGCCTGGCTACCGATTCCGCTCTAGATCACGGCAGCAATCGACCGAGCTACCGATCTCGTCGAACCAGTGCAGCGACGGCCGCGACGATACCGACCGCGGCGACGACGGCTCCGAACCCGGGTACCGTGTCCGCCGCACTCTCGGTTGCTGGCTCGCTACCGTCGTCGGCCTGGACGACGGCCTCGAAGCCCTCGAGGGCGGCCCCGTCGCTCCAGGTCGCCTGCGCTCCGTTCTCTGTCGTCGGTTCCGGCGTCGTTGACTCGAGCGTCGCGCCCGCTGGAACGGTCAAAATAAGCGCTCGATCTGTCTCGAAGCCGCTGGCAAACGGTTCGTCGACGACGAGTTGGCCGTCGCCGGTCGCCGCGAGCCCGGACCAGGTCACCGACAGCGTGACGATACCTCGGTCGTCGTCGATTCGAACGTCGACCGAGTCGGCGGTAACCGACATCTCGCGGTCGACCGCGTCGTCGGCTGCGACCTGCGTCGCGACGCTATCGAGGCGGTTGGCAAACCGCTCGAGCAGTTCCTCCTGGGTCGTCTCGTCGGTACGAATCGACTCGAAGGCGTCCCGTTCGTCGTCGTCATTCGGGTCGTAGACCGAGACCAGGCTCACCGTCGCGTCGCCGTCTTCCTCGAGGTCGACGACGAGGGACGGGTCGTCGGCTGAAACGTCGTCGCTCGAGGCGGCGACCGGCGTCGTGACCCCGCTTATCAGAAGCAGGGATGCAACGGCGACGGCGGCAAACGTTCCCAGCAATCTCATCGGTTACCGGAGTCACCAGTATCGCTATCCTGTTCGTCAGAGACCTCGGTTTCCGAACTCTCGGTTTGGTCGTCGTCTTCGCTAGTCTCGTTGCCGGGTTCGTCGTCAGCAGGCGTCTCGTCTGCAGGGTTGTCGCCACGCTCCTGTCCGGGCACGTCGATCGGTGCGCCCGGCTCGCGGTCCGCTGCGGGCGTCTGACCGACGCGGTCGCCGGCGATCGACTGTGCGATCTCGGCGACTTCGGGTCCGGTCAGTTCGTTCGCGCGTTCGCGGAGTTCCGCGAGCGCGTCGACGTCGACCGCGTGTTCGGGAGGCAACTCGCTCGCAGTCGCGTTCGCGTCCTCGGCCAGTCGTTCGACCGTCGCCCGTTCCGCAGCAACCGTCGCTACCTCGGCGCGGTACTGCCCTTCGGTGATCTCGCCCGACTCGCGGGCGTCCTCGAGGTCGTCGAGTCGCTGCTCGACGTCGTCGAGTCGCTGCTCAACGTCGTCGATCTGTTCGTTCACGACGTCCGCCTTGGCCTCGTCTGACTGGGCGTTGGCGAGTTTGACGCCGTACGTTCGCTCGGTCACTTCACCGTCGATCTCCGCGTTCTGGACTGCGACGACGCCGGAAAGCCGTTCACCTGGCGTCGTCTCGTCCGAATCGTCTGCATCAGTCTGTGGCTGTGCGTCCGTGCCGACGCTGGCCGCGCCGAGCGGGGCTACCGCCAGCGCGACGACGAGTGCGCCGACCAGTGCGACGATCGTTGCTCGCTTCATTACACTCTCCTCTGAGAATCCCGGGAGCATATATACTCGAGACGGTAGCTCCGGTTCAACGATCGTTAACGCGATTTTCGTCGCCGCTCCATCGTGCGATTTCGTGCAATTGAGGGAGATCGGCGCGGAGACGAAATCGGGGTTCTAGTCTGGAGCCGAGACGAACTGCGACCGCGGAATCGTCGAAACCGATTCGCGGCCTCGGTACCGGATTACCGATCCGCCGCTACCGGGGCGGAACGAAACGGCCACCGTCGCTCGAGCGAGCGCGGCTGCTCGCCTCGTTGCCGCCGAGGATCTCGTCGATATCGTAGTAGTGACCGGGGCCGCCGCCGTCCCTTCCGCGGGCGGGTTTTGCCGATACGTCGAACGTGTACGCGCCAGTATCGGAATCCGTAACGAAAGCGAAATCGCGTTCCTCGTTGTAATGGGCTCCCCAGGCGTACGGCACGGCGTCGATTCCGTCGTCAGTGGCGTACCGTTCCGTCGGCGTCGGATCGGTCGGATCGGTGATGTTTGCGACCCACGCACCCTGGGTGTAGCCGCCGTCGATCAGTAACACCTCGCCGCGGTCGTAGACCACGTCGTGGAAGTGCCCTGTCCAGGCTCCGGGTTCCTCGTCCTGATCGCGGGCGTCGGGCGAGTGCGTGAAGCCGATCGGAACGGGATCCCCGAGGCTGCCCTCGCCCCAGCCAGTGTCGAAGACGTGTTTGCCGCCAGGAATGCCGCCGAACTTCTCGTCGCCCATGATCGCGAGTTCCCGTTCGGGCTCGGGGTGGATCTGGTGGGCCAGTTCGAACCCCGGCTCGCCGAGTTCGGTGTAATCCGGCTGTTCTTCGTAGTCGAAGAGCCCGAGCTGTCGGGGGTCGTAGGGATCGTCGCTCAGGTCGAACGTGACGTAGCCGACCGTTTCGCCGATGATGTAGGCCGCGTGGAGCGCCTCCCGACCGGCCTCGACCTCGACGTCGTGGCAGTATCCCGGCGGGCCGAACTGCTCGACGATTTCGGGGTCGTCGGGCTCGCTGAAGTCGACCGAGATGATTCCCGGCTCGTTGGCGACCTTGTCGATCACGTAGAGGATCGGCTCATCCGGGTGTTCCGTGAGTTTGTGGACGCCCATGTTCGGCGTCTCGAGATACGCGATCACCTCCGGCTCCTCGG
The DNA here is from genome assembly GCF_900104065.1 of Natronobacterium texcoconense. Classification (NCBI taxonomy): domain Archaea; kingdom Methanobacteriati; phylum Methanobacteriota; class Halobacteria; order Halobacteriales; family Natrialbaceae; genus Natronobacterium; species Natronobacterium texcoconense. Next base: position 943,012 of record NZ_FNLC01000002.1, read on the forward strand.
GGGTTCCCTCCTCCCAGCCGAAGTCGACGACTTCGATACCGAACTTGCCGTCCGGATCCGGTTCGGGATCGAAGAACGATCCCTCGTCGTTGGCCTCCAGCGCCCGGACGTAGATCCCCTCCCGGTGGGGATCGAACTTGACGTCGTTCGATCGCGTCAGTTCGTTCGGAGCGTCGAGTTCGTGGACCAGCTCGGGGTTCTCGAGATTCTCGAGGTTGTACAGGCTGCTCGCGGCCAGGCTTTCGCCAGGGAAGCTGCTCACTGCACCCCAGGTGCCGGCCTCGTCGACGTGTCCGAACGTGTACGTCACGTGGCCGGGGTCGTCTTCCGGTGGCAGGACCTGTCCGAGTTTGTCGAGCCGACCGCGCGTCCGTCGCCGGTCGCGGCCTTCTCGACCTCGTGAGCGGGTTGCAGCTCCGGTTGTGCTGGCAACTCCGATCGCCGCGATGCTTGCGATACTGACCTCTGTTACGAATCGTCGTCGCGATTTCCCGGTCATTTCGATCAGCCAGTGCGAAACACTGACGATCTATTGGTAACCACCACATCTAATAAACACACGAAAAGTATTTCATATTTTGGAAGATCAGGGAGAATATTACCCCTTGGGCCGAGTATAGCGACCGTTCGATATTGGAGAGAGCGACGTAGACACTCTCGGTCACCGGATCTCGACGGGACAGCTCGGCGATCGATCGGATCCACTCGGTAAGCGAAGCCACAGAACGAAAGGGAGAACCGGACTTGCGGTTCACGCCTCGAGTTACTCGTCGTCCGGCAACGAGAGCACGTTCTCGCGGCCGAGCCGGAACGACTCGAGTTTGTCCTCCTCGCGCAGGCCGCTAACGACCTTGCTCGTCTTGGCGTCGGTCCACTCGAGTTCTTCGACGACCGTTTGCTGTTTCATCCGGCCGTCGTACTCCTCGAGCAACAGCAGGACCTGTTCTTCGTTGCTCAGCAGATCGTCCCGTGGGTTCGGTCGCTCGTCTCGCCGTTCGTCCTCTTCGGGCGGTGACGATGGCACCTCGGCCGACTCGTCGCTCGAGTCAGCCCTGCCCGACGAACGCGATCGATACCACCACGCTGTACCGAGACCGATCGACGCGATTGCGACGAGGACGCCCGCTGTCGTCCCGATACCGACCCCGCCACTCGAGACGACGACCCGGGGTTCGCCGGTGACGAAGTCGGTCTCGCTGCCGTGCCAGATGACCGTCCGGTCGCGCTGATCGTCCGGTTCGGGCGCAGCCGACGTCAGTTCGTACTCGTCCGGCCAGCTAACCAGCAACTGCGTGCCGTCGTCGAGGTAGAGTCCCTCGATCGCGTCACCGGCTCGTAGCTCGTCGCCCTCGACGTCGGCGAACCCGTCCCAGTGGAACGAGTACCTGACGACGCCGTACTCGGGTCCGAACGACTGGCGCTGGGTCGACACCTGGAACTCGTCGGCAGCCATCTCGCGGTCCGTGGCGTCGCTTGCGGCCTGGACGGTTCCGTCCATGCGCGTGGCGAACTCCTCGAGGAAGGCGTCAGGGTCCTCCTCGATCTCGGCCTCGAGCGACTCGAAGGCTGCAGTGCTCTCCTCGTCGTCGAGTTGGACCCAGAACTCGACGGTCCACTCCGCGGAGCCGTCGGACTGGAGCGCGACGTCCAGTCGAACGTCGTCCGCATCGACCTCGTCTAGCTGTGCGGACAGCGATCCGGTCTCGACCCCGTCATCCGTCCCGGTCGCGATCGGACCAGTTCCCACCACGGTCGCCCCGACGACGAGTACGACCAGACAGACGATCCGGAAATTCATACGAGTGCCAGTGACCTCCGTCGGTTAAAGAATACGAATTTCGGACGGTACATCAATCAGTTCACAGGATTACTATAGTGGCCACTGAAAGTCAGTGCGCACCCGATCGCACGACAGCGGTGCGATCGGTGTGCAAACAGTTTCAGTTGTTACTATAGCGATTCGTCACGTCGACACCATCCCCTACTGCGACGGCGCTGGCAGGGGTGAGATTACTGACGGCCTGTCCGAGCGACGACGCCACACTGGAGACGCCGTCACCGATCGCCTCGAGTACGTCCGTCACGAACTCCGGAACCGGGTCCGGCAGGTCACTCGGCGGTCCGTTCCCCTGATCTGCCATCGCGACCCCAGTCGTTCCGACTAGGACGGCGACGGCGACCGTCAACGTGAGTATTGCGATGCGTGACATCACGTCAGGTTCGAGAAGAGTCACGGTATTCAATCAGATCCTTTGTCTCGGCGACTTACAGCGATTTTCGACCGTTTTCGGCGATTTGAACGGAATCGATCGGAGGACCTGCCAACAGTATAAGGGCAGTGACGGTGAAACGCCACTCATGAGTCTCCCGATCGACCCCGCAACGATCGACCCCGACGAGTACGGCGAGAAACAGGCCGTCCTCGAGATGGACCACGAGGAAGCGATCGAACACGTCCGTGAGGTCTGCGAAGAAGTCGGGTTCGGCATTCCCGTCGAGTTCTCGCCGTCGGAACTGCTCAACGAGAAAGTCGACGCGGATCGGGACCCGTACTACGTGCTGGGTGCCTGCAACCCCAACATCGCGGATCAGGCGCTCGACGAGACGATGCGCATCGGCGGTCTCTTCCCGTGTAACATGATCATCTGGGAGGAGGAACCGGGTCGACAGCGCGTCTACCACGTCTCGATCATGAAGATCGCCCGACTGCTCGGGACGGCACCGGACAACGACGCCTGGGCGGAGATCATCGACACGACGGGCGACCTCACCGAGGAGACCTTCGAGCGACTCGAGTCCGTCGAAACTGACGGTGCCGACTAAGGGATACCGGCTCGTTCTATCCTGACGGTCACTAGCGGGCTATCGGCTCCTTCTCTCGTCGTCTGCCGAACCGATAGTGTTCCGCCGGGAAAATGTCAACACTTACGTCCCGAACGGAACAGTTCGAGTCATGGACGTCCGAACCGCATTCTTCGCTTTCTTGCTCGTCGCCCTGGGAACGATCGGTGCGCTTCTCGTTATGCCGCTGTTACAGTACTTGCTGGCAGCCGGCCTCCTCGCGTTCATGCTGTATCCGGTCCATCAGCGCCTCAAGACACGAGTCAACGAACGGATTTCGGCGCTCGCGTTGACGGCGTTCGCCATCGTTGTCGCCGTCGTTCCCATCCTCTACTTCTCGATCGTCATCCTGCAGACGATCTTCGAGTTCATCGAGGAGTTCGACGAACTGGCCGCGATCGAGACGCTCCGGGAAACCGCACTCGAGGCCGGAATCGAAGAGGAGGTCCTCGACTCGATCCAGGCGGAACTGCTCTCTGAGATCGAGGGATCGATCGGCGGCGCTGTCGAAGTCGTGCTGATGGAAATTGTCGGGTTGTTGAACGCGAGCATCCAGATGAGTTTCGGGCTGCTCGTTCTCGTGTTCGTGCTCTACTATTTGTTGGTCGACGGGGACGCGTTCATCGGCTGGGTGAGTGCCGTCGCTCCGCTTACCACGGAGGTTCGCGACGAACTCTTCGGCGAGATCGAGAACGTCACCTGGGCGGTGATTCAGAGTCACGTCCTCGTCGCGCTCGTCGAAGGATTGCTCGGCGGACTCGGCTTCTATCTGCTTGGCGTCCCGAACGTCGCGTTTTGGACGGTCATCATGATCGTCGTCTCGTTCCTGCCGGCGATCGGCGTCTGGCTGGTCTGGGGGCCGGCGGTCGTCTATCTCGCGTTTGCTGCGGATCCCCTGCATGCGGTCGCGATGTTCCTGTACGGCATCGTCGTCCTCTCGCTGGTCGACAACTACCTGCGGGCGTTCTTCGTCGATCGTGGCTCCGGGTTGCATCCGGCGGTCGTGCTCGTCGGCGTCATCGGCGGCATCTACCTGCTGGGCATTATGGGGCTGTTCCTCGGCCCCGTCCTGCTCGCGGTGTTCAAGGCCGGACTGACCGTCTTCAGTCGGATAAACGGCTACAGCGACGATCCGGAGGCACGACCGTCGAAAATCGAGGGAGAGCCCGACGCCGAGTGAACGACTCTCAATCCGCGTGGTGTGGCCGGTCGGTTCGGACGGTCGTCGGAATACCACGGCCACTCGCCGCATCACTCCAAAGAATGTCGTCTGGTATCGATGGTCACAACCGATCGGTAGCGATTCGAAAGGCTACTCTAGACGATCGAATCGGATGATCGAGCAACTGTGTCGAACGGGTTGGTAACAGCCGTCGAGTACTGACAGCGAGGAAAATCAGGGCTCGTGGCGTCGAACGATTTCAGGACTCGGTGTCCGAATCCGGAGCGGTGTCGTCTACTGTCGCGTCGGTCTCGAGAGCCTCCGCGGACTGCGTACCCCGTTCCGGCGCGTTCTCCGTCTCCACGGGGTCCGTCTCGAGCGCCTCGAGTGACTGGTCGGCGTCGTATCGGACGTAACCCGCGTAGAACAGCACGAGGCTGAAGATGATCAGCGGCAGTCCGAACAGGGCAAACAGCGCCAGCAGGAGGGTTCCGGGATCGCTCGGGATGGCAGAGAGCAGCATCGTGTACGGGTCGGGACCGATCGTGGAAATGCGTTGTCCTTACGTTCCGCGTGGAAGCTGTCGAATGCGACGACTCTTCGATCAGTTCGACTCCGAGAACGCGGCGAGGTTCGACTGGACGCCGGCGGCGAGTTCCGACTTGCGCTGGAGTCGCCGATACGAGACCGGCAACTGGTTCGAGACCTCTCGTATCGCGCCGTGGAACGTCTCCGCCCGGCCGTACTCGCCGTCGAAGGCGTTACGAACGCTCTCTCGCACCTGCCAGACGCCGACCGGGGCCCAGTAGTCGTCCGAGACCTCCCGCAGAACGAGACACTTCGCCTGGCGACCGATCGACTCGAGGTACTCCAGCACGCCCAGGCGTGCAGCATAGTATGCTCCCGCAGTCTCCTCGACGTAACTCGAGCGACCCTCGTATCCTTCGCTTGCGGCCTGGAGCCAGACGTCGTCCTCGGGGTTCGGGTTCCAGATGCTGCCGGGGGCTTTCATCTCGACGAGTTCGAACTCCCAGCTACCGGGCGCGAGGACGACCCAGTAGCGGTTGCCCATGTATTCGTTGGCCCAGACCTGGACCTCGTCGATACTCGGTTCGTTGCGGATGCTGCCCCGGAGGAACTGGCCGATGGTGTCGTCGACGGCGGTGATCGACCATCGCGTCGGGACGAGTCGGCGCTGTTCGGTCTCGCCCAGCGCGCCCGCCGAGAGGATGGAGTTGATGTCGTAGACGTCGAAACCCCGCCGGTAGAGGTAGGTCATCGCGCCCTGGGCCTGCCAGTCGTCGTCTTCGAGAGTCTTCTTGACCGGCTTCGGGACGTAGGGGTTCTCTCGCAGTTCGGCGTTACGGGCGTTCGCGCGCGGACCGCGAGGCGTCGCGACGTCGGTCCCTGCGTCCAGTCCGAGGTCGGGTGTGTCGTCGAGTCCGATCTCGAGGTCGACTGGCCGATCCGCGATCGCGACCTCGCGCTGGACGCCGACGAACCCGTCCCATGCGTCGTGAACCGACGGCGTGAGCCGGCTCGCGATCGACGGGGAGTCGACGTTCGCACGCTTGTTGGAGTTCAGCAGGCTCGTCCGGCGCTGGAGGACGTCGTCGATCGCGTACCCCTGCTGGTACCAGTTGCCGTCGGTAACGTACTCCTCGGCGTCGTCCTCGTCGCCGACGGGCGAGAGCAGACCGATGGGGATGTCGGGATAGTTCGAGCGCCCGACGAAGATAGAAGGCGAGGTCGAACCGACGAGCGTGTCGCCGGAGAGGGCGTCGTCGAACCGCCGCTCGAACTCCTCTAGATGGTCCGTGATCTCGTAGGACTTCTCCTTGGCGAGGCGGCGGCGCTTTGCCTCCTCGTCGGGCTCCAAGTCCTCGATGTACTCGTCGAGGCGCATTCATCGGATATTGGTTAGGGGCGGGTTTGAATCTTGAGCTTCCGCTGAACCAGACAGGTATGGTGGCCGTTACTTATGATCAGGCCGTTGAAGACGGACTGTGGACGTCCTTCCCGTCGTCATCGGCATCCTCGCGTTAGGGATCGCCGCCCAGGTGCTCGCCAAGCGCCTTCGCATTCCCAGCGTCCTCTTTCTGATCATCATCGGCGTTCTGGTCGGCCCGGAAGGACTGGGGTTCGTGACGATCGAGACGTTCGGCGACGGCCTCTCGACCGTCGTCGGACTCAGCGTCGCGATCATCATCTTCGACGGTGCCTTCCACCTCCGGCGAGAGAAACTCGAGCGAGCGCCACAGGCCGTCCGCAGACTGACCACGATCGGCGCGGCGATCGCGTTCGTCGGCACGGCGATCGCTGCCAGGATCTTCCTCGGGACCGACTGGGGGATCGCCCTGTTGATCGCCTCGCTGTTGATCGCGACCGGCCCGACGGTGATCACGCCGATCCTCGAGGTCGTCACGGTCCGGGATCACGTGGAGGCGGCACTCGAAGCGGAGGGTATCTTCAACGACGTCACCGCGGCGGTGCTCGCGATCGTCATCTTCGAGGCCGTCGTCGTCGGCGACGCACCGGAACTGATTCCGACCGGATTCCTCCAGCGGCTGACCGCCGGTATCGGCATCGGCGTCGTCGTCGCGGCCGCAGTCTGGTACCTGCTGGTCCGGGTGAAGCCGCCGGCCGGCGACGCGCCACAGATGGCACGGCTCATCACGTTGACCGGAGCGCTCGTCTCCTTCGGGCTGGCGGAGTCCGTGTTTCCCGAGACAGGTGTTGCCGCCGCCGCGACGACCGGAATCGTGCTCGGCAACCTCGATCTCCCCCACCGCGAGGAGATCCTCGCGTTCAACCGCGACCTGACGCTGGTCGTGCTCGCGTTCGTGTTCATCTCGCTCGCCGCGCTGATCGACTTCGACTCGCTGTTCGGGCTCGGAACGGGCGGCATCGCCGTCGTCGTGGCCGTCACCCTGTTCGTCCGTCCCGTCCTCGTCGCGCTGTCGGCGACCGACCGCCAGTTCAGTCGCGAAGAACGGCTCTTCCTCTCCTTCGTCGGTCCTCGCGGGATCATCCCCGCGTCCGTCGCGACGCTATTTGCGATCCAGCTCGAGGCCGCAGGCCAGTTCGAGGCCGCGCGGACGCTCGCGGGGACGGTCTTTCTCGTCATCTTCCTCACGGTCGTTCTACAGGCGGGCTTTGCCCGCCAGATTGCGGAGTACTTCGAGGTGATACCCATGCCAGCGATCATCGTCGGCGGCGGTCGGATCGGCCGGGCGCTCGCCACGCGACTGGAGAAACGGGGCGAAAACGTCGTTCTCGTCGACGAAGACGACGAAATGGTCGAACGGCTCCGGCGGGACGGATACACTGCCGTCGCCGGAGACGGGACGAGTCCGGAGACGCTGCGCGAGGCGGACATCGAGCGAGCGCGGATCGTCGTGGCGACGACGGCCGACGACGACGCCAACCTGCTGATCTCGCAACTCGCCCGAACCACGTTCGACGTCGAGACGGTCGTCGCCCGGGTGAACGACCCCGGCAACGTCGACGCCTTCGAGACGCTCGGCGTCCGCGCGATCGACGTCGCGAGCGCGACCGCGTGGTCGATCGACAACGAGATCGAACGGCCCGCACTCGCCCACTGGATGACGGAACTCGGCGAGGGCCACGACGCCCAGGAGATCACAGTCACCGCAACGGACCTCGTCGGATCGACGATCGCACAACTGGACGCGGAGATTCCGGACGGCGTCATCGTCGCAGTCATCGCCCGCGACGGCGAAACGTACGTTCCCGAAGCCGATACGGTGCTCGAAGACGGAGACAAAGTGACGTTTCTCGGGCGTGAGTCGGCAGTCAGGAAGGCAGTACGACGGTTCCATCCCCACGATTGACGAATGAACACGTGGGCGCCGGGAGGGCGTCCACGAGTATCCGGATGTCAGAGGCACGGCCCCACCGACGTTCGGGCACTCCATCGAACTCGGCCGTTGGGCCGCATGGCTTCGTTCCACGCCGGTAATAAAATACGTACAAGTGGATTTTCTCGTTCGGAAAACACACCTTCGCTTCTGAAGCTACTCGAGAAGCGAGGGTCGTTCGGCCAGCGGCCCGAAAACGGGCCGGAGAGCGGTCGGAAGGCGTTCGATCGAGATCGAACTGTCTTTACGGAGAAACCCCGTTTCCCGCCGAACAGGAATCCACGACGGTGTATAAGCCCGTTTCTCGCCTATCTGTAGCTGTAAGAGGTGACATACTATGTCCACCACAACTCGAAACCGGCTCGAGAGCCGCTTCGGTGGGGTTACACTCACTGGCGAACCGCACGCGTTGAGTGCGTGGTTCGTGGTCGCCCTGCGATTCGTCATGGGCGGCATGATGCTGTTCGCGGGACTGGGGAAGTTCGCGTTCGTCAGCGGTGAGGCGTTCGACGCGAGCGGCTTTCTGGTCCACGGCGTCGATCCAGCGAGCCCGGTCAGCGGGCTCTACGCTGCGATGGCGGGCAACGCCGCGTTGCTCGAGGTCATCAACGTGATCGTTCCGGTCACGCAGGTGCTGATCGGCGTCGCGCTGATCGCTGGCGCGTTCGTCCGCCTGGCCGCACTGGGCGGAGCCATGCAGATGGGCCTGTTCTACCTCGGCGGCTGGGAAGGCCAGTGGCTCGCGCTGTTCGACTCGACGCTGATCTACGCCGTCGTGTTCCTCGCGCTGGGCGCGTTCGCCGCGGGCCGCATCGCGGGACTCGACCGCTACATCGAGCAGACCGAGGTCGGCGGGCAGCCGCTACTCGAGCGCTACCCCAAACTCCGGTACCTGCTCGGATAGTACAGCGCCGTCCGCACAGCACCCGTTTTCGTTTTTCGACGCGTCCTCGAGACGTGTCTCGGTTCCGTCCATCGCCGAGCGACGAGCCCAGCGGGAAGCCGGCGAAAGACAACCGTTAAAAACGGCGGGCGGGAAGGGGTGGGTATGAGTACGACGAACGACCGAGGGACTGGATCCTGCGTCTCCTGTGGGATCAACATCGCGGGAACGAACGCCGCGTCGTTCAAGTGTCCCGACTGTGGCCAGCGGATCTTCCGCTGTGCCAAGTGTCGCAAGCAGAGCAACCTCTACGAGTGTCCCGACTGCGGGTTCACCGGCCCCTAATTACCGCCATGGGAAAAGTAGCTGCCAAAATCAAGGTCATGCCGAACAGCCCCGAAATCGACCTCGACGCGCTCCAGGAGCGTCTCGAGAGCGCCCTCCCCGAGGGTGCGAAGATCAACGGCGTCGAGCGCGAGGAAGTCGCGTTCGGCCTCACCGCACTCTACCCGACCGTGATCGTCCCTGACGGCGCGGGCGGCACGGAGACCGTCGAGGAGAACTTCTCGGAAGTCGAGGGCGTCGAGAGCGTCGGCGTCGAGAACGTCGGCCGTATCTGATCGGTCGCGTCACATCACCGTATTTTCACCGTTCGCAAGACGACGAGAGCGGGAGGTCCGTTCTTTCTCGACGTGCCGAGCCATCTCTCGAAGTCGATACCGTTCGATACCGCTGCCGGAAAACAAAGTCGACGACGATCAGGTACGGAGCCACTCGAGTCCGCGCTTGACGAACGGGCCGAACAGGACCGCACAGATCGCGAGCACGAGCAGTGGTGAGAACCAGCCGTACTGGATCGGGTCGACGAATATCGCCCACGAACCGCCGGAGATCTCGAGCGAGGTGTGGAGGTTCCGTTCGGCGATGTTTCCGAGGACGACGCCGAGGACGAACGCAATCACGGAGTAGTTGTACCGGACCATGTAGAACCCGATCACGCCGAAGACGACGATCGTCACCACGTCGATCGCGTTGGCGTCGAGTGCGTACGTTCCGAGGAACGAGAGGACGACGACGATCGGGATGATGTAGTCCGTGTCGAGCCGGGTCAACAGCCCGAGTCTGGTGATCAGTGTGAGACCGACGAGCAGGATCACGACGTTCCCGACGAGCAAGGCGAGCAACATCGCGTAAGTCAGTGCGAGTTCGCCTGCCGGGTCGAACATGCTCTGGCCGGGATTGAGGCCGTGCATGAGTAGACCGCCGATGAGGACGGCCGTCGAGGAACTACCCGGAATCCCGAACGAGATGGCGGGCACGAGCGAGCCAGCGACGGTCCCGTTGTTCGACGCCTCGGAGGCGACGACGCCGGTCTCGTTCCCGGAGCCGAACGAATTGGGATCGTCGGAACTCCGGACGGCCTCCGAGTAGGCGACGAAGTTCGAGACGGTCGCGCCGGCACCGGGGATCGAGCCGACGATCATCCCGATGAATCCGGACTTGACGACCGTAATCGGGCGCTTGACGGTCTCGACGACTCCTTCGACGACGCCACCACCGATTCGGACTGGGCCGTTGGCGATACCTCCCTCCTGACCCGCGAGTTTCATCATCTCGGCGATCGCGAACAGGCCGATGAGGACCGCGACGAAGTTGATCCCGTCGTACAGCAGCATCGAGTCCGTATACCGGTTGTCGAGACTCATCGGCGCGGTACCGATCGTCGTCACGAGCAGGCCCGCCGCACCGGCGAGCAGCCCTTTCGCGATCGAGCCGCGAGTGACGACCGTGATCATCGCCAGTCCGAGGACGGCGATCAGGAACCGCTCGGGGGTTCCAACCGCCAGTACCAGATCGATCAGGAACGGCGAGAACAGCAACAGGGCAGTGATCGTGAACGCGCCCGCGATCGTCGATGCCGTCGCGGAGATCGACAGCGCCGTCGCTGCCCGCCCCTCCTTCGACATCGGGTAGCCGTCGAACATCGTCGCCGCCGACGACGAGACCCCCGGTGTGTTGATGAGGATCGCCGCGATCGATCCACCGTACATCGCGCCGCTGTAGATGCCGACCAGCAGGACGATCCCGTTCGTCTCCCCGAGCGGGAGCGTCAGCGGGAGGACGATCGCCATCCCCAGCGGCGGTCCGAGGCCGGGGAGTGCGCCGACGACGATGCCGATCAGGACGCCCACGATCACCCACACCATCGTCTCGAGAGTAAACAGCGTATCGAAGGCGGCGATCAGCGTTTCGACGGTCACGCACTGATCACCGCGTCAGGGACGGCCGCCAGTGAAATCGGTAGTTCCGGCAGGACGGGCACCGGGAACCGCCACCCAGTGTACCAGCCGACCGCGATTTCGGGGGAAACGACGAGGAAGAACGCGTAGGCGATCCCGAAGCTCACTCCGGCCAGTGCGAGCGTCTCGTACCACCGCATCCGCGCCCACAGCGCGTAGAGCGCGACGAAGATCGGCGTCGCGTACAGCATTCCGATCGTGAACGTGAGCGCGACGTACACCACACAGAGGGCGCTGGTGACGGCCGGCCCTCGTGGATCGTCGATCTCGTAGGTGTAGGTCGCGGACGACGTCTCGGTCGTCGCGTCGCCGCTCGAGTCGGCTGCGTCGTCGATTTCGACGTCGTCCGCTCGCTCTTCGCTCGAGCGGTCGGCGTCGTCCTCGCCGAGCACCTGCATCGGTTCGGCGACGATCGATCGAACCGGAGCCGGGAGGTAGTTGCGCGCGAGCAACAGCGCGGAGAAGACGACCGTCGTGCCCGCAGTCAGTCGCGGGAACGTCGCTGCGTCCGAACTGAACTCGTTCGCGCCGTGGTACATGTACGCGCCCGCGACGAGGAAAAACAGCAACAGGACGTGTTCCATCGTCGGTCGCTCGCGGAAGACGACCTCGCCCGCGTCGCCGAGCGTCCGCGAGAGAGCACGGGCTCCGTCGGCGAGTGCGTCGATGCCGCCCCGGAAGGCGCGTGGAAGGTTCGTGTCTGGCATCGGATGTTTTCGGTCTCGGCCTCGCTTATTGTCTCACGTGAGTACAGAACTGGGGACGAACAGTGTAGTCGTCCCGGCGCTGTAGTGGTGTTATTCGTCCTCTTCCTCGATCTGCTGCTGGAACGCCTCGAAGTCGACGTTGTCCTCGAGGGCGTCGACTGCACCATCGAGGTCGGCTTCGGCCTCGTCGAGGCCGCGGAACTCGACGATGTTGCCGGTCTCGTCCTGCCACTCCTCGGTTTCCTCGTGGGTAGCAGCGTACTCGATGGCGTCCGCGAGTTCCTGGCGGACGTCCTCGGGCGTTCCCGGCGGCGCGATCTGAGTCAGTCGGAACTCGGAGATGTAGGCCAGACTGTCGCCGTAGTCGGTGATCTGGTCGATTTCGGGGAACGCGTCGAACTCGGTGTCGGCGAGGTTCACGACCGCGCTGACGTCGTTACCGTCGACGATGTCGGCCGCGGAGGTGTTCGTCGCGATGCCGGCCGGCACCTCGTCGGAGAGAACCGCCTCGTTGACCTCGCCACCGCCGTCGTAGGAGACCGCGTTCTCCCATTCGAGTCCGTAGTCGTCGCGAAGCAGGTGCGAGATGGCGTGGCTGTCGTGGCCGACGCCCTGGTGAGCGAAGTTCTCGAGGTCGCCGTTCTGGTAGGCGTCACGCAGGTCCGCGTAGTCGTCGATGTCGTGCTCGTCGTTGACGATGATCGTGTAGCCGAAGATCCCGGAGATGGCGATCGGTTCGAAGTCAGTCGGCTCCCAGTCGGTGTCCTCGAGTCGCCACGCGAACTGCCAGCTCGGAGTGTTGGCGGTCCCAAACGTGTAGCCGTCACCGTCCTGGCCGTGGAGCCACTCGACGCCACGGAGACTGGCTGCACCCGGACGGTTGTCGATCTCGATAGACTGGCCGAGTTCCGCTTCCGCGAGCGGGGCGAGCTGGCGTGCGTACGCATCCGTTCCGCCACCTTCCGACCACGGAATCATCCACGTTACCGAGTCGGTCGGGAAGTCGTCGCCAGCGTCACCACCGGCCCCGCCCGTCTCTCCGTCGTCGAGGCAGCCAGCGAGTCCAGCGAGCGAAATTCCAGCCGTTGCACCCATTCCCTTCAGCACGTCTCGTCGATCCATGCTTCCCCGTACCCACTGGACCAGTGATAAGGGTAGCATCCTGTGCAATAGTTACAGGTATCTATTACAGAAATGAAAAATGATGGTGTTTACTGCCAGTATTTTGCGTGATGTTGTGTATCGGGGGAGCCAATTACATGGCTCGAGATGCCTGACCGCGACGGAACCCGTCGAGGACAATACGGCAAACGCGTAACCCAACAAAACCCTTACTGTGACCTGTCGAAAACCCTGTCGCACGTGAATTTGCTTCCGGATACCACGAACCGCCGCGTGAACCTGTTTTCCGATCCCACGAAACGCCGCTGGATCGCGTGGGGAGCACTCGCCACCGTCTTCCTGCTTGTCAACCTGTATCGACTCTCGACGGGTGTGCTCTCGGAGCGGCTGACGGAAGACTTCGGAACGACGGCTGCACAGCTAGGGACGCTTCACGCCGCGTTTTTCTTCATCTACGCGATCGTCCAGATTCCGACCGGCGCACTGGCCGACCGGGTCGGCCCTCGCCACGTCGGGACGGCGGGCGCGCTCGTCCTCAGCATCGGCGCCGTCGGCTTCGCGCTCAGCGAAAGCTATCTCGCGGCGTTTCTCTCTCGAGCGATCATCGGTCTCGGTAGCGGCGTCATCTTCATCTCCATTCTCCGGTTCTGTGCGAACTGGTATCGGACCGACGAGTTCGCGACGATGACCGGGCTCACCGGAAGCGTCGCCGGACTCGGTGCGATCGTCGCGACGACGCCGCTTGCCGTCACCGTCGGTGCGATCGGCTGGCGATCGACGATGATCGGACTGGCCGCCATTGGCTTCCTCGCCGGAGGATCGGTCTACGTCTTCGCTCGTAGTTCACCGGCAGACGCCGGACTCGAGCCCATCGATGGCGTCCCCGAACAGCCGTCGGTGACGCTCGCGGAGACGACGGACTACCTGCGGACGCTCGCGACCGACGTAGAACAGTGGCTGCTCTCGATGGTCTTCTTCGCCGGCAACGGAGCGATGTTGACCCTGCTCGGACTGTGGGGCGTTCCGTATCTCGTCGTCGTGTACGGGCTGGACGTGACGACGGCGTCCTACTACACGTTGCTCGGCTCCGTCGGGATGCTCGTCGGGCCGCCGGCGATCGGGTGGATCTCCGACCGGCTGAATCGACGGCTTCTACCGATGACGGTAGGGCTCGGGCTGTACGCACTCGCTCTCGCCGTCGTTCCGATCTTTGGACAGCCACCGCTTCCCGTCGTCGCCGCGTCGTATCTCTGCTGTGGGATTCTCGTCGGCGCTTCGATGCTGTCGCTCACGACGGTCAAAGACCGGTATCCCGCCGACGCCAGCGGCGTCGCGACGGCAACCGTGAACACGGCTGGGTTCGTCGGCGCGACGATCCTGCCAGCGATCATGGGCGTCGTCCTCGATGCCTACCAGACGGGCGATACCGTCGGCGGCACCGTCGTCTACACCGAGTTCGGATACCGGATCGCGTTCGGTATCCTCGCCGGTGCCGTCGCCATCGCGTTTTGCTGTTCGCTGTGGCTGTTCGTACGGGATCGGACGGTATAGTTGAGAACTAGTAGTCCGGCTGCTTCTCCGGATCCGCACCCAGATTCGCTTCCGAAACGATCTGCGCGCCGGGATCGGAGAGTTCGACGGTGACGTCCTCGGGAACGACCTTGCTGATCTCGTCGACGTTACCGGCCAGTACCGTCAGGATGTCGTCAGGGTTCGCGTACAGCAACATCGTCCCGTCCTGGCCCTCCGCGACGAGTTGCGTGTCGTTCAGGACGACCTGATCGTTCTGGATCGTCGCCGCGACGACCGGCAGCGCCGCCGGCTTCCCCTTCTCGTCGTCCCGAACCTTCCGAATGTGAACCGCCTCGAGGTCGAGGACGTCCTTGTGTTCTTTGACGCGCTCGGCGCAGGCGACCATGTCCTGTAGCAGCGCCGATTTTTGCTCTCCTGCCTCGTGGTCGCCGTCGAGACAGTGCTGGCAGACGCGAAGCTCGAGTCGCATTACTCGCTCGTTATCGACGGAGACCGATGAGCGTTCCGTTTCCGGCACCGGCTACGACTGGCGCTCGTAAATCTCGCGAATCTGCTCGCTCCCACGGTCGACGTAGCCACCGTGGTAACAGACGGTATGTTCGATCTCGAGGTCGGCGAGCCTCCCGACCGACTCGAGGGCGCGATCCATGTCGGGAGTGAACTCGCGTTTCGGACCCGACAGCGGCTCCTCGCCGTCGGCTACGAGCGCGTCGCCGGCGAGCAACAGCCCACTCTCGGGGAAGTACAACGATACGTGCCCGGGCGCGTGGCCGGGCGTCGCGACGATCTCCATCGGCCCCGCGAGCGTCGGGATACGAACGCCATCGGCGAGTTCGAGGTCGACGTCGACGGGCGGATAGCGATCTCCGTCGCCTTTGATCGGATCGCGCTCGCCCGTGATGTACGGTGCTTCCTCGCGGTGGGTGGCGACGACCGCGTCCGTGTGCTCGAGCAACTCCGCCAGCCCGCCCGCGTGATCGCCGTCGTGGTGGGTCAACACGACCAGCCAGATATCCTCGAGTTCGTGCTCGAGGCTCCGGAGGTGCGTGCGAAGGGAGTCGACGACGCCTTCGGGACCGACGTCGATCAGGACGAGTCCGCGGTCGGTCTCGACGACCGCGGGCGTGATCGTCAGTTCGCGACCACCGTACTCGACGGTGATCGGGAGCGCGTGAAGGCCGGGATCGTCGGCGCTGTTCGACATAGCTGGTCGTTCGTCGGGAGCGACGAAAACGCTTCGAGGTGGAATCGCTCGAGTTCCGATTCCACAGTAGGTCGGCGATCGATCGACACGAGCGGGTCCGCGATCAGAACTTCGGTGGCCAGTGTTTGATCAGTACGATCGCGGCGCTTCCGTAGAAAGAGACGAGAGTGACTGCACCGATCGGCGATAATCGAAAGACGGTGTAGGGTCCGACGAGGAGCAAGGCGAGGAGACCGCCCCCGACCTGTAGTACGACACCGAACGCCGTCAACTCCGCTTCGCGTAATTGAAAGATGTTCTCGTATCTGAACGCGAGTTCGGGATCGACGAGGCTCAGGCCGCAGAGTCCACCGATGATCAACCAGACGGGAACGAAGACGAATTCGATGGGATGCCAGGAGATCCAGAGCACAACGACGTTTATCGAGATCATGTGAGAAACACGACAATAAGGACTCAAATAATTTAGGGTAATAGAAGGGCAAAGAGACTGACCGTCCGAGACCACTCCCAGCAATCGAGGTTCGAACCGGAGGACGCCCTACTCGAGCCCCTGCTCGAACGCTTGCTTCAGATCGCCGATCAGGTCGTCGACGTGCTCGATGCCGACCGAGACCCGGATCAAGCTATCCTTCAACCCGGCCTCGAGGCGCTCTTCGCGCGGAATCGCGGCGTGGGTCATCGGTGCGGGCTGTTCGATCAGGCTCTCGACGCCGCCGAGACTCTCCGCGAGGGTGAAGACCTCGGTCGAGGAGACGACCTCGCTTGCCTCCTCGAGGCTGGCATCGAGTTCGAAACTGAGCATGCCACCGAAGTCTCGCATCTGCTCGCTGGCGATTTCGTGACCGGGATGGGACGCGAGGCCGGGGTAGTAGACCCGCTCGACGTCGGGGTTGTCCTCGAGCCACGACGCGATGGCGCTGGCGTTCTTGCAGTGGCGGTCCATCCGGACGGGCAGGGTCTTGGTCCCCCGGAGAACGAGGAAGCTCTCGAAGGGACCGGGCGTCGCGCCCACGGAGTTCTGGTAGAAGCCGAACTCCTCGTCGAGTTCCTCGTCGTTGGTCAGGAGCGCGCCGCCGACCACGTCGGAGTGGCCGCCGAGGTACTTCGTCAGCGAGTGCGAGACGATATCGGCACCGAGATCGAGCGGGTTCTGGAGGTACGGCGTCGCAAACGTGTTGTCGATGGCACAGAGCGCGTCGTGGTCGTGGGCGATCTCCGCCGCGCCCTCGATGTCGACGATCGACATCAGCGGGTTGGTCGGCGTCTCGAGCCACAGCAATTCCGTGTTCTCCTGGAACGCCGACTCGATCGCCTCGAGATCGGTCATATCGACGAAGCTAAACTCGAGGTCGTAGTCCTCGTAGACCTGCGTGAAGATGCGGTGGGTGCCGCCGTAGACGTCGTTGCCGGTGACGACGTGGTCGCCGGACTCCAGCAGGTTGAGCACGGTGTTGATCGAGGCCATCCCCGAGGCGAACGCGCGGCCGTACTCGGCGTTCTCGAGGCTGGCGAGGTTCTCCTCGAGGTCGGTCCGGGTCGGGTTTCCGGTCCGGGAGTACTCATAGCCCCGATGTTCGCCGGGGGCGTCCTGTTCGTACGTCGAGTTGGCGTGGATGGGCGTCATCAGCGCGCCCGTCTCCTCGTCGGGT
This sequence comes from Natronobacterium texcoconense, assembly GCF_900104065.1. NCBI lineage: Archaea > Methanobacteriati > Methanobacteriota > Halobacteria > Halobacteriales > Natrialbaceae > Natronobacterium > Natronobacterium texcoconense. The sequence goes on from NZ_FNLC01000002.1 coordinate 960,297, forward strand.
TCCTGTCCGGCGTGAATCGAGCGGGTTTCGATCCGGAACTGGTCGTCGTCCATGCGTGGGCCGACGGGTCGGAGGTAGGTTACGTTTGTCTTCTGTCCCGCCGGGCGAACTCGCGCGCCACGAACTCCCTCCGTCGCGGAACGTGCGTTTTATAACCGTCACCAAGTAAGAGGGGCGTACGACTATGCCGAACTCTAATGGCCCTCGTCAGGGAACCCGGAACAAACTCTCGAACGATCCCCGAGAACGCGGGGCATCGCCGCCACAGCGTGCGATTCAGGAGTACGAGGAGGGCGAGAAGGTCCACCTCAAGATCGACCCGAGTATCCACAAGGGTCGCTTCCACCCGCGCTTCGACGGTCGAACCGGCGAAGTCGTCGGTAAACAGGGCGACGCGTTCAAGGTACAGATTAACGACGGCGGCAAGGACAAGACGCTGATCGTCGCCGCAGCCCACATGCGCGCCCAGGAACGCGCCGAAGACCGCGTCTAAACAGCTCCCAGCATGACGATCTTCAAAGAGATCGTCGACGAGGAGTTCCTCACGGTCTCGGAAACGAAGGAACTGCTCGCCGACATCGAGGCCGAACGCGCACTGGACGAGGACCGCGAGCTCCCCTACGAACTCGCTCGAGCGATCGAACACGTCAACCGGTTCACCGCCCTCGAGCCCGAGGAAGCCCAGCAGCTCGTCGACGACCTCCAGGAGCTGGAGAAAGTCGACGAGGCGACGGCGTACAAGATCGCCAACCTCCTCCCGCGCAACCGGGACGAGCTTCGATCGGTGTACGCACAGCAACGGTACTCGCTGTCGGGGGACGAACTCGACGATATTCTCAACGTCGTCGCGAAGTACGCCTGATACGGTCTGCTGTCGTCAATTCCCGCCGATCGCCGACCCGGGCTGGCGATCGACGGGAAACAGTTACAGCAGATCGTATGCCGTCGGTTCCTTCGCTTCGATCGTCTGGTACCGCATCGAATGCGTTCGACCGTCCGTAGTCGAGCGGGCCGATTCTTTAAGTACGCCGTCCCCATATCTACAGGCAATGAGCGAAGCCGACAGCGATGGGACGGACGACGACGTTCGACGCGCGGTGGTACTGGACTATCTCGCCCACGGCCTGTCGGACGACGGACGACCACAGTACGAGAAGTCCCCCGCCGGGTACGCCCTCGGTATCGAGGACTTCACGCTGTATCAGGTCGCGTTCGACGAGGACGAACGGCTCACCATCGGGAGCGAGGTCGTCGTCGGACCACGCGACGAACGCGACGTCGTGACCGAGTGCAACGCCGTCGAGTACGAGGACCTCTCCTCGGGGGCGAAGTCCGAACTCGAGTACGTCGTTCAGGACCTGGTCGAGGAGAACGAACAGCGGTTCGTCGACTTCTACAACGACGCCCAGCCGATCACGCTGCGACTCCACCAGTTGAATCTGCTCCCGGGGATCGGCAAGAAACTGCGCAACAGCATCCTCGACGAACGCAAGCGCAAACCCTTCGAGAGCTTCGAAGAGCTCTCGGAACGCGTCTCCGGACTGCACGACCCCGACGAAGTCCTCGTCGAACGCATTCTCGAGGAACTCCAGGAAGACGACCTGAAGTATCAGACGTTCGTCGGCCGCGAACAGGGTCAGTAACGTCATTTTCGACGCCTTCGCCGCGCGAGAACGTCCCACCGACAGTGACTCGTCTCGCCTGCCCGCCATTCCCTGGGCCAGCGAACGCACGTCACGTTTTATTTCCAACCAGTCGGTACGATTGTGCGTGGTCGACGACTGTGATCCCGCTGACGTGTTCGCCCTCCTCGACGACGAGTACGCGCGCTCGATCCTCGCGGCCACGAGTCAAAGAACCATGACAGCGACGGAACTCAGCGACCAGTGTGAGATGTCCCTCTCGACGGTCTACCGTCGAACGGACTCGCTCGAGGAGTGCGGTCTCCTCGAAGCCAGTACCGAGATCGATCCCGAGGGGAACCACACGACGGTCTACAGCGCCCGGTTGCAACGACTGACGATCGAACTCGAGGACGGAACCTACGACGTGCGCCTCGCGGCTGGGTCGGTCACTCGAGAGTACGCCGACGCCTTCACCGACCTCTGGGAGGGACTGTGATGTTCGGAATTCCACCCGAGACCGCGACGAGTCTTACGTCGACGATCGTCCTCCTCCAGATCGCTGTCGGGCTGGTGATCACAGCGCTCGCGGCAGTTGGCTACCGGCGGAACCGGAGCCAGCCGATGTTGTTTCTCGCAGTCGGTATCGCACTGCTCACGTTCGTCTCGGCAGTGTTCACGATCGCGGTCGCCCGGACGGGATCGGTCGCCATGACGCCGCTCGTCGGCCAGCTGACGGAGTTCGTCGGCCTCCTGTTCGTGCTCTACTCGATCGTCCTGGCGCGCAGGCAGTGAGTCGGCGACGGCCTCGAGACGGTGCGTTTACACCCGCCGACCCCCAACCGCCGGCAATGAGAGACCCCGACGCGTTGATCGCCCGGGCTGGCGTCCGCGGCGATCCGGATCGCGACCAGCACTTCCTCGTCGACGACCGCGTTCTCGATCGGCTTCCTACCTACCTCGAGGAAGTGGACGCCGACAGCAGCCACCTGCTCGAGATCGGCGGCGGAACGGGCGCGCTGACGGACCGACTACTCGCGCTCGCGGGCGAGAACGGCGAGGTAACGGTCGTCGAACGCGACCGCGACCTCGCAGCGTTCCTCCGCGAGGAGTTCGCGGACGCGATCGACGCCGGCCGGCTGACCGTGATCGAGGGCGACGCCCTCGAGGTCGACCTGCCCGACTTCACCGCCTCCATCTCGAACCTTCCCTACGGCGTCTCGAGTGAGATTTCCTTCCGGCTGTTGCCCGAGGGGAAGCCGCTCGTGTTGATGTTCCAGCAGGAGTTCGCCGAACGGATGGTGGCAGAGCCTGGCACCTCGGAGTACGGCCGGCTGTCGGTCTCGACCCAGCACTACGCCGACGCGGAACTCGTCGAAACGATCCCGAAGGAGGCGTTCTCGCCGCCGCCGGCCGTCGAGAGCGCGGTCGTTCGACTGCGTCCTCGCGACCCCGAATACGAGGTCGCAAACGAGGAGTTCTTCCTGCGGTTCGTGAAGGCGCTGTTCACCCAGCGCCGAAAGACGATCCGGAACGCCATCCGGAACACGGCCCACATCTCCGGGCTGGCCGAACCCGAGGCAGTCGTCGACGCCGCGGACGAGGAAATTCTCCGCAAACGGGCGGACGCGATGGCACCCGCGGAGTTCGCTGCACTGGCTGAACTGGCACTCGAGGAAAGCGGCCTCGAGGAGTAATCGACGTCGTCGCCGACCAACGAATACTCAAAGCTCGACCGTCGACAGCTTCCAGAGACCGACGTTATGTCAGGAATACTGGCCGGGCTCGACTGGCTCTCGAGTACCGTCGAGACGCCACGACAGCAGGTCGCCGTGACCGTCGCCGCGGTCGGGTTCTTGCTGTCCGTCCTGCTTTCGTACCGGCGGATCCAGCACTGGCTCTCCGAACGGACCAGACCGCTGTACGCCGACGTGCTCTCGTTTACGTTGCTCGCGGGCACCTGTCTGCTCAGCCTGGCCGTCGTCCTCGGTGTGTGGGACCTGACCGGGGACATCCAGCAGCAGTTTTCCGAACTCGGACTCGGTGAGGACGTTGTTGCGCGAGCGATCATCTCCTTTATCCTGATCGTCGCGACGTCCATCGTCGTCCGATTCCTCAAACGGGTACTCGAGGAGGTACTCGGTTCGGCGTCGGCGGTCACCGCCCACCAGCGGGAGGTAACCCACCGGATCGTGCAGGTCATCGTCTGGTCGCTGTCGCTGGTCGTCGTCCTCGGCGTCTGGATCGACGACCTGGGTGGCCTCCTCGTCGGCGCCGGTTTCCTCGGAATCGTCGTCGGTATGGCCGCCAGACAGACCCTCGGGACGGTCCTGGCGGGCTTCGTGTTGATGTTCGCCCGGCCGTTCGAGATCGGCGACTGGATCGTCGTCGAGGACGAGGAAGGGGTCGTCACCGACATCTCGATCGTCAACACGCGACTCCGGTCGTTCGACGGCGAGTACATCATGATCCCCAACGACGTCATCTCCTCGAGCATGATCACCAACCGATCGAAACAGGGTCGCATTCGCGTCGATATCGACGTCGGCGTCGACTACGATGCGGACGTCGAGCGCGTCTCGGCGCTCGTGGAGTCGGTGCTCGAGGACCTCGAGTACGCACTCGAGGCACCGTCGCCACAGGTCGTCTCCAAGGAGTTCGATGACTCGGCGGTCGTCCTCGGTGCCCGGTTCTGGATCGACAACCCGAGTTCGGCACGCCGCTGGGAGGCGCGGACGGCGGCGATAAACGCGATCAAGCGGGAGTTCGACGCGAACGGAATCGACGTTCCGTACCCACAGCGAGAACTGTCGAACCGAGGCGAAACCGACGTACGGATCGGGGACCCAGAGGAACGTATGACACCACCGGAGGAGAAGTAATGGGGCTCCGAGAGCAACGCGACGTCGAAACCGACGTCTACCAGCCGGCAGAGGACTCACAGCTACTGGCCAGCGCCGCCAGCGACCGAATCGCGGGCGACGAACTCGTCCTCGAGGTCGGCACCGGGTCGGGCTACGTCGCCCACACGGTCGCCGAGGAGACCGGTGCCCGCGTGATCGCCTCGGACCTGAACCCCCACGCAGTCCGCCAGGCTCGCGACGAGGGCCTCGAGACGGTTCGTGCGGACCTCGTTTCCCCCTTTGCCGACGGGACGTTCGACGCCGTTCTCTTCAACCCGCCGTACCTGCCGACCGACCCCGACAACGAGTGGGACGACTGGATGGAACGCGCTCTCTCGGGCGGCGAGGACGGCCGGGAAGTGATCGATCCGTTCCTCGAGCGCGTCGGGCGCGTACTCGCTCCCGATGGCGTCGTCTACCTGCTGGTCAGCAGCCTGACGGGGGTCGACGAAGTCGTCGAGCGGGCTGGTGAGGAAGGGTTCAGTGCGGTCGCCGTCGCCGACGAGTCGTTCCCGTTCGAGACGCTGACGGTGCTCGAGTTGTGTCGGTGAACGGAAGATACTTTTTGGAACGTCTAGAACAGATGAAGAGATGCCCTCCACTCGACGGAATCTCCTGGCTAGCGTCGTTGCCGGGAGCGCCGCTATTGCGGGATGTATAACTGGCGAACAGGCACAGTCGCCGACGCCGGACGAACCCCCACCGTCGGGCGTCGACGAACTACCCGATCCCGACGGCCACGTCTTCGGTGCGAACGGCTCGTGGTCGAGTTTCGGCTGTAACGCCAACAACACTCGTGCAGTTTCCGACGGCGAGGCACCGGTCGACGGTGTAACTGAGCAGTGGCGCGTCGAGGTTCCCCAACTCGCGTTCGATCCACCTGTCGTCGCCGACGGGGTCGTCTATTTGCTCGACCCGCCACAAACGCTTCGAGCCCTGGATGCGACCGACGGTGACGAACTGTGGGCTGTCGAAGACGCCAGACAGTTACCGCTGGTCCGGGACGGAGTCGTCTATGTCTCGTCGTACGATACGGTTCGTGCACTCGGGGCCGACACCGGCGATCTCCTGTGGGAACGGGAGTTCGAGCTGCCGGGACGAGTAACGTCGCCGGCGACCTACGCAGGAGATCAACTGGTCTGTGGCGTTGGCGAGACTGTCGTCGCGCTCGAGGCCGACACCGGCGAAGAGGCGTGGCGACGCGACGTCTACGGACAGATCCTCGACCATCTCGCGTTCTTCATGGGCTACGGCATCGTCGTCGCCACCGAAGCGGGGATGGTCTACGTGCTCGGGGAGGACGGAGTCGGGATGCGACGGTGGCAACTCCCGGCACCGGTGAGACTGCCGCCGACTGCGGATAGAGACACGATTTACGTCAACTGTCGCGACGGGAATACGTATGCGCTGACCGGCGAGACTCGCATCGAGGTGTCCTGGACGGCGGGAACTGGTGGGGCAAATCACGGTATCGGCGTCGTCGACGACCTCGTCTTCGTCAGGGGGTACGACGACCTCTACGCACTCGATACCGACGACGGGACCCACCGGTGGGAGTACGACGTCGGCGACTGGTCACAGACCGCGCCGGCGTACGGCCGCGAGACGGTGTTCGTCGGCGGCGACGCCCTGTACGCGCTGGATCCGACGCCCGGCGGCAATCCCGACGATGGCCCCGCAGTCCGATTCCGACAGGAGTTCGCAGGACGGGTCGGACCCGGTCCGATCCTCGACGACGGCGTGCTCTACGTCGTCGCCGAAGTCGACGAGGAAGAGTACGCGTTGCTCGCCCTCGAGTAAACCACAGTTCGGCGCGCGAGCCTATCGATCCCGCTCGCTTCGGTCTCGAGCGTCACTGGATTCCTTTTTTGAGTCGTCTACGATGTACTCGTCGTGGTTCGGCGTCGTCCAGTCGCTGAGCCAGGTATCGGCGAACCGACCGCCATCGTGGTGCCACAGGGCGAGCCTCGTTCCAGCATAGGACGCCACGACGAAGAAGAGAAACCCGGCTACGAGTTCGACTACCATATCGTTCGTGTCAGACGTGACACTGAAATAGTATTCGAAGCACTATCCGGTTTCGACGGTCCTGACTCGCTCACGGCTCATGTTCCGCAACCGCTCGATTCGCTTCTCGACCGGCGGATGCGTCGCGGGTCGCCACTCGAGTGCCCGACCGATGCGCCCGAACAGTCTCGAGAGCACGGCCACGAATTCGGCGCGGTCGAGTTCGCTGTCCGCGTCGGGAATCCACCGGGAGAGCGACGACTCCTCGAGGAGGTCGGCATCAGTTCGTTCCCCCAGCGCGTAGGGAACGATGCCGAGCGTCGCGCTCGCGTGAGACCGCCGGCGGGCGTCTTCGTTGGGTGGTCCAGCGCCGTCGAGCGTCTGGAGTGCGGATGCGAGCGCAGCGGGATCGCCGACCAGTTCCGCGCCGGCTCTGTCAGCGGCGTACTCTCGAGCGCGGGCGTGAAAGCCGACGGAGATGGCGTTGATCGCGAGCACCGTACGCGCGAGAACGCTAACTAGCAGGTAGAACGCAGAGAGGACGACGATCGGAATCGCAACGAGTGCCAGCACGATCGTGACCGAGCCGATCGTGAGCAGAAATCGGATCCACTCGCCGAGCCGTCGCTCGCGGGCGAACAGCCCTTCCGAGATCGACCCGATCGTCGCGGCGACGGTCGCGACGGTCGCGTCCCGGTTCGCGAGGTGGGCTACCTCGTGGGCGAGGACGGCCTCGAGTTCGTCGGCCGAGAGCGTCTCGAGTGCGCCGGTCGTGACGACGACCGTCGCGTCGGTGCCGTTGCTGACGGTGAAAGTGGTCGGTTCGTCGGTGTCGGCGACCGCGACCGACGGCTCTTCGACGCCGGCGGCGAGTGCGAACCGACGGACGCGCTCGCGAAGGCCGTGGGGGTCGCCGTCTTCGACGGGTCGGGCGTCGACCGACTCGAGCGTTCGGCGATAGCCGTACCGACCGTGAACGAGGAGGAGCAGGCACGCCGCCAGTACGACCGTCCCGCCCGCGAGCGGAAGCGGCGTTCCCGCCTCGGCGGACGAACCGGTGAGGCCGAGTGCGGACGCGACGGCGAACAGCGCCCAGGCGACGACGGCGAGGACGCCCGTTGCGACGAGGACGAGTATCGTGAGTGTCCCCACCAGGCGAAGTCGAAGGGACCAGCGGGACCGACCGGACATACGGAGGCGTTCGTCCCATCAGTAGAAAAACATCCGTTGCTGGTCGCGCTGGGTTGCAGCAGGCTGTCTTCCGCCGTGGCGCTCGAACCGGACCCGAATTACTGTAGGGCATTAATATGGATGGAAAATATTAAGCGTCGGTATAGCCTACCCCGCCGTACGATGACTGAGTACGTTTCGACCACACCGGGGCTCTTTCCGCTCCCGGACTGGGCGAAAGACGACCTCTCGGACCTGAAAGGCCACCAGAAACACGACCTCGTCAGCGGCGACGAAGGCGAGGAGATCACCGCGGCCTACGAGGAGGCCCGCGAAGAGGTGATCGACGTTCAGGAGGACGCGAACCTCGATCGCATCGCCGAGGGCCAGCTTCGCTGGGACGACATGCTCGCACACCCACTGGCCGTCCACGACGCCGTCGACACCCAGGGGATCGTCCGCTACTACGACAACAACAACTTCTACCGCGACCCCGTCGTCCAGGGCGATCTCGACTTCTCCGGCGACGTCGCGAACGAACTCGAGGCCGCAGCCGAACTGACCGACGGCGACCTGCAGGCCGTCCTCCCCGGCCCCTACTCGCTCGCGGACCTCGCGACCGACGAACACTACGGCGACGAGGCCGACTTCCTCGCGGCCATCGCCGACTTCCTCGCGGGCGAGGCCGAGGCGTTCCCCGAGGTAGAGACGCTGTTCCTGCTCGAGCCGTCGCTCGTCGAGTCGGCACCCGAGGACGGCCAGGACGAACGCGCGAGTGAAGCGATCGATCAGGTTGCAAGCGCCACGGACGCCGACGTCGTCGTCCAGCCCTACTGGGGCGCACTCGAGGAGAAAGTCTACGCACACCTGCTCGACGCCGATATCGACGCGGTCGGCTTCGACTTCGTCGCCAACCAGGAGGACAACCTCTACAACGTCCAGGAGTACGGTGCGACCGACGATATCTCGCTCGGACTCGTCGACGGCCAGAACACGCTCGTCGAGGACCCCGAAGCGGTACGCGACCGCGTCGACTGGGTGTACGACCAGATTCCCGTCTCCGAGTTCGAGACCGTCTACCTGACGACGAACACGGAGACGTTCTACCTGCCATACGCCAAGTTCGAGGAGAAACTCGCCGTCCTTGCCGAAGCCGCGGACCTCGCGGAGGTGAAAGCAGCATGAGCCGAAACAAAGATCAGTTCCGACCGGACGACCACGAGAACGACCACTTCCTGCTGTCGACCGTCGTCGGCAGCTACCCCAAACCCAAGTGGCTCAACCGCGCGAAAGAGCTCTACCAGGACCCAGACCACGGGTTCGACGAGGACGACTGGCAGGAGGCTAAAGACGACGCTTCCCGCCTCATCACGAACGAACACGAACGCGCTGGCCTGGACGTCGTCGTCGACGGCGAGATGCGGCGCAACGAGATGGTCGAGTTCTTCGCCCACCGCATCGAGGGCTACGAGTTCAACGGACCCGTCAAGGTGTGGGGACACAACTACTTCGACAAACCGAGCGTCGTGAGCGAGGTCGAGTACACCGACTCCTGGCTCGTCGACGAGTACGAGTTCACCGCGAGCGCGACCGACCGCCCGGTCAAGGTCCCCATCACGGGCCCGTACACACTCGCGAACTGGTCGTTCAACGAGGCCTACGACGACGACGAGGCACTCGCCTACGACCTCGCCGACCTCGTCAACGAGGAAATTGAGAAACTCGTCGAAGCCGGCGCTCGCTACATCCAGATCGACGAACCCGCGCTCGCAACCACGCCCGACGACCACGCCATCGTCGGCGAGGCACTCGAGCGCATCGTCGCCGACATCCCCGAAGAGGTCCGGATCGGCCTCCACGTCTGTTACGGCGATTACTCCCGTATCTACCCCGAGATCCTCGAGTTCCCCGTCGACGAGTTCGACCTCGAACTGGCAAACGGCGACTACGACCAGCTCGAGGTCTTCAAGGACCCCGAGTTCACGGCCGACCTCGCACTGGGCGTCACGGACGTCCACGTCGCCGAAGTCGAGTCCGTCGAACAGATCGAAGAGAACATCAAGAAAGGGCTCGAGGTCGTCCCGCCGGAGCAGCTCGTCGTCTCGCCCGACTGTGGCGTGAAACTTCTCCCGCGAGAGGTCGCCTACGGCAAGATGGCGAACATGGTCGAGGCAGCCCGCAACGTCGAGCAGGACCTGGACGACGGCAATATCGACGTCGAACGCGGCACCGCGGCACCGGCCGACGACTGACGGTCCCTCTCGTTTCAGGCTCAACGGCTTTTCGTCCGCCAGTCGAACGTAGGGTATGAAGAACCCGCTCTCGAGCGACACGCTCAGGGGACGGACCGGCGAGAGCCGGATCGCCCACTGGGTCTTGCTCGACGCGAACCGGTGGCTACTCGCGGGCGTGCTGTCCGTCCTGACGTTCGTCACGTTCGTCGCGCTCGGAGCGGTTGCCCTGCCGCTTCGGGAGGTGATGGAGCACGGTTCCCCCGTCGAAACGGCGTTCCAGGCGCTGATCGCGGCACTACTGACCGGTGTGACGCTCGTCGTCGCGATCAACCAGCTCGTGCTTTCCCAGGAACTCGGGCGGCTGGGCGACCAGCACGGCTGGATGAGCGAGGCGATGGAGTACCGACGGAAGGTAGAAGAGCTGTTCGGATCGGTCGGCCCGCCCGATCCCGCCCAGTTTCTGCAGGCGCTCGTCACGACGAGCAGCGACCGGGCCGAGCGACTGCAGGAGGCCGTCGCCGACAGCGCCGACGATGCGCTCCGGAGCCGTACCGACCGACTGGTCGAGAACGTTTGTCGGAACTCCGAGGAGATCTACGCGCAACTCGAGACCTCCGACTTCGGCGAGTTCGGCGTCCTTCGGTCGGGGTTGAACTACAACTACTCCTGGAAGATCTACGCCGTTCGACGGCTGCGAGACGAACACGAGGAGAGTCTCGACGACGAGGAACTCGAGGCGTTCGACGACCTGATCGATTCGCTGACGCTGTTTGGCCCTGCGCTCGAGCACTTCAAGTCGCTGTACTTCCAGTGGGAGCTGGTTCATCTCACGCGGTCGATCCTGTACGCCGGACTGCCGGGCGTGGTCGTCGCGACGGCGACGGTGCTGTACCTCGACCCGGGGCTGGTCCCGGGATCAACGCTCGGCGTGGACAACCTCGTGTGGCTCGTCAGCGCATGTACGACTATCGCGCTCGTGCCGTTCTTCCTGCTTGCGGCCTACGTCTTTCGGATCGCGACGATCTCGAAGCGGACCGGCTCGCTCGGTCCCTTCATCCTCCGACACGCCGAGAGGACGGCCGCGATCGACTGGGACGACGAGGAGTGACGTCCCTCGAGCGCGATCCGTAACGTCTTGTGGACGGCAGGTCGAAAAGCGAGCCATGAGCCACGAGATACTGGTCGCCGGCGAGACGCTGATCGACTTCCTCCCCGAGGAACCCGGTCCGATCTCGAGCGTCGAGGGATTCGATCGGCGACCCGGTGGCGCGCCAGCGAACGTCGCCGTGGCACTCTCGCGACTCGAGCGGACGCCGCTGTTCTGGACGCGCGTGGGCGAGGACCCCTTCGGGCAGTACCTCCTGGAGACGCTCGAGGAGCAGGGTCTCCCGGATCGCTTCTTCGAGACCGATCCGGCGGCGAAGACGAGTCTGGCGTTCGTCACCCACGACGAGACCGGCGACCGGGAGTTCTCGTTCTACCGCGACGGGACGGCCGATACCCGACTCGAGCCTGGTCGGATCGACGACGAGACGCTGGCAGAGTGCGAGTGGGTCCACGCTGGCGGCGTGACGCTCTCGAACGGTCGCTCGCGGGAGGCGACGCTGGATCTGCTCGAGCGGGCCGCCGAGCGGGGGTGTACGGTCTCGTTCGATCCGAACGAGCGACCGGAACTGTGGCCGGATGTGGAGACCTATCGGTCGGTCGTCCGCGAGGCGCTGGCGAACGTCGACGTGCTGAAAGCCACCGTGGGTGAACTCGAGCGGCTGGGTTTTGCCGGCGACTCACCCGAAGCGATCGCACGGGACGCGATGGAAGCGGGTCCAGCGGCCGTATTCGTCACCCGTGGCGACGCAGGTGCGATCGCCGTCGCCGACGGCGGAGGTGAGTGGGAGGGAGTCGCGAGCCATCGCGGATTCGATCCGGACGTCGTCGATACGACCGGTGCGGGAGATGCGTTCGTCGCCGGTACGATCGCAGGACTGTCCGATGGGCGAGGCCTCGAGGAGACGCTCGCGTTCGCGAACGCGGTCGGGGCCGAGGCGACGACGGCAGCCGGTGCGATGGCGGCGCTACCGGATCGTGCGGGCGTGACGTCGCTTACGGACGGGCGATAGTCAGGCCGCCGACTCGTCGAAGACGAAAAAGCGTTCGTTACACGCGGGACAGAGCAGTTTTTCGGAGGGTGTCTTCCCGACCGGCGTCGCCTCGCCACAGCAACTCGCCTGGCTGACGGTCAACTCCCCGTCACAGAGCGGACACTCGGCCAGCAGCGACCGGAGCGGTCGACCGGCAGCGCGGCGGACCGCCGCGTCGTCGACGCGGGACTCGAGTGCGCACACGGCGGCGAGTTCGGCGACGGCGACTCCCCGACGGAGCGTCACCGGGGGCCCGGCGTCGCTCTCGAGGACGAGTTGCGAGCGGTCCCAGACGCGACTCGTCTTCGCCTCGATAGACGATGGAGTCAGGTCGTCGGCGACGCCCGCGAGCGTCTCGAGGTCGACGTCGCGCAACGACGTCATCTCCTCGCGCCAGTCGTCCCGGAACTCGGACTCGAGGCGGAGTTGCTCGCCTTCCGGGAGGACGACGCCGGACTCTACGAGTTCGGCGAGGACCGTCTCGCCGCTCGGTCCGGTTTCGTCGACCGATCCCGACAGCGAACCGGGATCGGAGCCACCGTCGTGGTCGAACGCCTCGACCGGGAGCGCCGCGGCGAGCCGAGGGGCAAACCGGGGTGTGTACGGGACGACGTACCCCCGAAGGAGGATACCAGCAGTGCCGACGACGCCGATGGCTGCCGCGAGAAGCCACTGCCCGAGAACTGCAACGACGGCGACGGGAACGGTGAGCAGGAGACCGTTCGTGACCGTACACGGCCAGCAGCGGTTCTCGCCGGTGTACTCCGGCCGGCGAACCCGCTCGAGCGAATCGATCATACGGCGTGAATTTCAAACGAACCGCCTTGAGTGTAGCGCCAGCGATACTCTTTTTTACGGCAGGTGTTATTTCCTGTCACGAATGATCGAGACGGAGACATACGGACGACGACTGCGTGACGCGTCGTCGCGAGCGGGCCCTGGTTCCCGGCTCTTCCGTCGAACTCCCGCCCCGAATCGCCACTTCTCCGGTCGTCTCGGCTGGCGTGGTCGAACACTCTCGCCGTCCTCGAGGCGGTGATCACCATGGACAGAACGGAACTCACCGAGACGCTCGAGGATGCGGGACTCTCACCCTACCAGGCCGACGCGTTCGTGACGTTACTGGAACTCGGCTCCGCGTCGGCGACCGACGTCGCCCAGGCCAGTTCGGTCCCCGACCCACGGATCTACGACGTGTTGCGCGGCCTCGAGGAGGAAGGCTACGTCGAGACCTACGAGCAGGACAGTCTGCACGCGCGGGCCCACGATCCGGCAGACGTGCTCGCGGATCTGCGAACGCGGGCCAACCGGTTCGAGACCGCGGCCGACGAAATCGAAGACCGCTGGAGTCGACCGGACCTCGAGGAGCACAAGGTCAGCATCGTCAAACGGCTCGATACTGTGCTGACGCGGGCCGACGAGTTGATCCGTTCGGCCACGAACCAGGTCCAGATCGGGCTGACGCCACACCAGTTCGCCGACCTCGAGGACGCACTCGAGGAAGCGACCGAGAACGGTGTCGACGTCAAGGTCTGTCTGTTCCCGTCGCTGGGGAGCGATCCGTCGCTTCCGGGCGACGACGTACTTGCCCGGACGTGTACGGAGGCGCGCCATCGTGCCATCCCGTCCCCGTTCGTCGCGCTAATCGACCGGTCCTGGACGTGTTTCTCGCCCCACGGGGGGTCAACCAACGAGTACGGCGTCATCGTCAACGACCGAACCCACGCGTACGTCTTCAACTGGTACTTCCAGACCTGTCTCTGGGAGGTCCACGAGACGATCTACTCCTCTCGCAGCGACGAACCGCCGATCACCTACGTCGACCTCCGGCACTGTCTCCGCGACGTCGTCCCGCTGCTCGAGGGGGGACACGAGATCGAGGCGACGATTCGGGGCTTCGAGACGGGCACCGGCCACGGGGTGACTCAGCGTGGACGGATCGTCGACGTCACCTACGCCGGCATTTCGGCGAGCGACGATCGGGGAGCGCCGCTTTCGCAACTGGCGGGCGAGGCGTCACTGACGCTGGCCACCGACGACGAAACGTACACCGTCGGCGGCTGGGGAGCGATGATCGAGGACTTCGAGGCGACCCGGATCACGATCGAATCGATCGACTAACTGCCGCGACCGTTTTCGGACGCAGTGCTGGACGTATCGGCTGTTGCTTTCCCTCGAGTAGCGGTCGCTCTACCGTCGTCTCGCCGCCCTACCGCAAAACCCACCGTATTAACTACACCTGTTGTACTTGATCATTAAGTATAAATATGAAAGACTCTCAAACTACCTGTTATGAGTGAGAAACACTCACAGGGGAATGGACAGCGGAAATCGAGCGTTTCACGCCGAACGTTCGTCAAGGCAGCCGGTGTGAGCGGTGCAACGGTGAGCCTCGCCGGATGTATCTACGGCGACGGCGCCGAGGCCTCGGCCGACGCCGTGACGCTCGGCCTGGATCCGAACATGGTTTCGGAGGTCGGTGACGAGTTCGTCGACCTGCTCCACGAGAACGGAGCGGACGGCATCGAGATCGAACTCCAGTCGGGTGCCGAAGACACCGGTGAACGACGGGACACCTACACGCAACTGCTCCAGGCGGAAGAGACCGAACCGGACCTGCTCCTGATGGACAACGGCTGGGTGAACGTCTTCATCCAGCGCGGCGACATCGAGAACCTCAGCGACCACCTCGACGACGACGCGCTCTCGAGAGTGGAGGACGACTACTTCGAGGCGTTTACCGCGACGGCACGGGAGCCCGAGACCGACGACCTGTACGGGATTCCGATCTTCCCGGACTACCCGACGATGCAGTACCGCAAGGACTACGCTCGGGAAGCAGGCTACGACGAAGACGATTTCGAGGAGTGGGCCACCGAGCCGATGACCTGGCAAGAGTGGGCCGAGGTTACGGAGGAGATCGTCGAGGCCTCCGACGCCGACTACGGCCTCGCCACCCAGTGGGACATCTACGAGGGAACTGCCTGCTGTACGTGGAACGAGGTCATGTCCTCGTTCGGCGGCGCCTACTTCGGCGGCTTCGACAACCTCTTCGGACCGGTCGGCGACCGGCCCGTGACCGTCGACGAACCCGAGTTCGTCGAGGGCCTCGAGATGATGCGGACGTTCGTCGCGGACGAACACGACGACTACACGAACGACGACTACCCGCTCGGACTCGCGACCTCGGATATCACGTCCTGGATGGAAGAAGACGCCCGCGAAGCGATCCTCAACGGCAGCGCGGTGATGCAGCGCAACTGGCCGTACGCCATCAACCAGAACGTCGGCGACGACGAGGACCTGCTCGACGTCGACGACTACGGGGCGATGCCGATTCCCTACGGCGTCAGCGAAGACGAGGCCGCCCAACCCGGTACCGGCGGAACGACCGCCGCGCTCGGTGGCTGGCACATGACGCTGAACCCACACTCCGAGCGCAAGGAAGAGGCAACCCAGGTCCTGCAGGCAATGATGGAAGATAGCTTCAACCTCGACATGTTCGAACTCTGGGGGTGGGTTCCGCCGAAGCCGGACCTCTTCGACGCCGAAGAAGCGGAAGCAATCGATCCGATGGGCGAGTACATGGACACACTGCGCGTGGCCGGTGAGAACGCGATGCCACGCCCCGTAACGACGGTCTGGCCCGATCAGGCGACGCTCATCGCCGAGGAAGTCAACAACGCAGTCGCCGGGGACAAAGCGCCCGACGAAGCGGCTGCTGACCTCCAGGGCGGCCTCGAGGACATCGAAGGGTAAGGATGGGGACCGAAGAACGGACGGCCGGCCCGGTTCGCGAGACGAACCGGTCGGGCCCACTCGTCGCGTTCACTCGCTGGATGGAGAACCTCGGCGAGACGGGGTTTGCCTACCTGCTGTTGACGCCGGTGTTTCTCCTCCTGACGGCGATCGCGCTGTATCCGCTGTTGCGGACGTTCGAGCTGTCGCTGTACCAGAACGTGCTGTCGGATCCGGAGTTCGTCGGCTTCCAGAACTACGTCGCGCTGTTTACCGGCGAGGCCGACGCCCGGATGCCCGGAACGACGACGTTCCTGCCCGACGTGAGCACCAGCGGGAGTTTTCCGTTCGTCCACGTCGACGGCTGGCTCCGAAGCGCACTCGCCGTGACGCTGCTCTTCACCATCGTCAGCGTCTTCTTCGAGACGATCATCGGCTTCGGACAGGCACTGGTTCTGGATCAGGACTTTCGCGGCCGTCGCTGGGTCCGCGCCGCGATCATCATCCCGTGGGCGATCCCGATCGTCATCCAGGGGATGATCTTCTACCTGATGTTCCACCCCAGCACCGGATTCATGACGGAGTATCTGGCTAACTGGGGGCTGGTCGCGGAGAACAACACGCTCAACGATCCGGCGAGTTCGCTGTTGATCGTCATCGTCGCCGACATCTGGAAAACGACGGCGTTCATGGCGTTGCTCATCCTCGCCGGCCTCCAGAGCATCGACCGGAGCCTCTACGACGTCGCGAAGGTCGCTGGCGCGAGCAAGTGGCAGCAGTTCAAGCTGATCACGTTCCCGCTGGTGCTGCCAGCACTGGGAATCGCCGTGCTGTTCCGGATGCTCGACGCGATGCGAGTCTACGGGCTCATCGACTCCGTCTCGAACTGTACCACCGTGCCGTCGCTGTCGTGTATGGTCGTCGAATCGTTCAACACGAACCGCGGACTCGCGTCCGCGATCGCGTTCGTGACGGCTCTCATCATCGGTATCACCGCCATGGGCGTCGTCTACCAGCAGTACAAGGAGGGGTTCTGAGATGGCGACGAGCCAACCACAGTCGCGGTCGACCGACGACGAAGAGAATCTCGGGCCGCTCGAGCGTTGGACTCGAGACGTCGTCACCGATCCCGACAAACGCGGCCGACTGTACAGGGCGCTATTTTACGTCGTGACGCTGTTTTTCCTCGTTACGACCCTGTTCCCGTTCTACTGGCTGCTGGTGCTCGCGTTGACGCCGAACAACGAGATTCTCGAGGGAGACTGGTCGCTGCCATTCGTCGGCGTCGAATTCCCTCACGTCCATCCGAACGACGTCAACCCCACCGCGTTCGTCGAGGTGTTCCAGCAGGTGCCGTTCCACCTCTACGTGTTCAACAGCTTCGTGCTCGCGACGGTGACGACGATCATCGTCCTGATCCTCGCGAGTCTCGCAGGGTACGTCTTCGGCCGGCTCGAGTTCCCGGGTCGCGGGCTGATGATGCTCGCGATCCTGGCGATCTCGTACTTCCCGCCGGCGGCGTTCCTGGTGCCGCTGTTCGACGCGTTCCTCGGGAACGCGGTCGTCGTTCCGTTCCTGGGGATCGAGCTATTCGAGTCGCCGCGGCTGGTCAACACGCCGGGCTCGATGATCATGCCCTTCAGCGCGCTGTTCCTGCCGCTGTCGATCTTCATCCTCACCACGTTCTACTCGCAGATTCCGGACGGACTCGAGGATGCGGCACGCGTGGAGGGGACGACGCGGCTGGGCGCGCTGTTTCGCGTGATCATGCCGCTGTCGGCACCCGGCGTCGCGACTGCGGCCGTCCTGACGTTCATCGCCGTCTACAACGAGTACTTCTTCAGCTCGATCATGGCGTTGCAGAACGAGCCCGAGCAGTGGTCGCCACTCGTAGGCGGAATTCTCAGCTACCAGACCCAGTACACGACGGACTTCAACCTGATGGCGGCGGCCAGCATCGTCGGCGTCCTGCCGATGCTGATCCTCGTCGTGGTCGCACAGGAACGAATCGTGAGCGGATTGACCGAAGGAGCACTCAAAGAGTAACTATGGCACGCGTAACACTCGAAAACGTCACGAAACGCTACGACGACATCGTCGCCGTCGACGACATGAACCTCGAGATCGAGGACGGCGAGTTCGTCTGTCTCGTCGGTCCCTCCGGCTGTGGGAAGTCGACGACGATGGAGACCATCGCCGGCCTGACGAAACCGACCGAAGGGGCGATCCGGATCGGAGACACGGACGTCACGAAACTCCCGCCGAAGGACCGTGGGGTCGCGATGGTGTTCCAGAACATCGCGCTGTTTCCCCACATGGACGTCTACGACAACGTCTCGTTCGGTCTCCGGCTACGGAACTTCTCCAAGGACGAGATCGATCAGCGGGTCGAAGACGCCGCCGAAATCGTCCAGTTAGAGGGGATGTTAGACCGGGAGCCCAACGAACTCTCGGGCGGGCAACAACAGCGCGTTGCGATCGCACGCGCGATCGTCCGCGAACCCGCCGTCTTCCTGATGGACGAACCGCTGGCGAACCTGGACGCGAAGCTCCGGGTTCACATGCGGACGGAACTCCAGCGACTGCACAAGCAGCTGGATACGACGATCATCTACGTCACCCACGACCAGGCCGAGGCGATGACCATGTCCGATCGGATCGCGGTCATCAACGACGGCGAACTCCAGCAGATCGCCCCGCCGCTTACCTGCTACAACGAGCCGTCGAACCTCTTCGTCGCCGGCTTCATCGGGTCGCCGTCGATGAACTTCCTCGACGGTAAACTGACGGAAAGCGGACTGTCGACCGAGCACGTCGACCTCGAGTTCGACGTCGACGGTCTCGATCTGTCGACCGGCGCGCCCGTTACGATGGGGATTCGGCCGGAGGACATCTATCCCGCCGAGACAGCCGAGTCGCTCTCGAGCGCCTCGACGACCATCGAGGCGACGACCGACGTGTTAGAGCCGATGGGCGACGAGATCTTCGTCTACCTGGCACTCGACGGCTCGAGTGCGGGAACGATGACGAGCGACGAGGCCTCGAGAGCCTCGAACCAGTTGCTGATGAGCGTCGATCCTGACTCGACGATCGCGGAGGGAGACACCGTCCGCGTCGTCCTCGATCGGTCCAAAGTCCACCTGTTCGATACGGAGACGGGTGAGGCGATCACCCACGGCATCGAGGAACTCCCTCGGACGCCGGCGGAGAGCATCGCGACGGAAACTGAGGGAAGTTCGAGCGCCGCGTCGGGTGGTCAGCATGAGTGAGATCGTTCCGATCGTCTACTACGGCGGCCTGTTCGTCCTCTTCTTCTTCTGGATCTACGGGATCGTCTCGTTCGCGCTCGATCTGAAGAACAAGATCGTTCCCGGAATCGTACAGTATCGTCGCAACCGCAAGCGACGCAACACGTCACGAGATAGCGATTACGACACCGAAAATGAACACACGGACCCCGAAGAGCAGTTGTACTGATACTGTCGGACAGAAGTCAATGAAGAGAATTCGCCGGACAGGAGCGGTGAATTCTCACAATAGTTCTGTCCGACAGTATGACCAGAGCCGTCGCACCGAACTCACACCCACCGTCGAGGCAGGACGGACGGTGATGCGATGACGGCGGTGAACGACCCAATCCGAATCGGCATCGTCGGCCTCGGGAACATCGGCCACCACCACGCCGACCGCCTCATCGAACAGGGCGACGGCGTGGCGCTGGCCGGCGGGATGGACATCGCTCCCGAGGCCCGCGAGTCGTTCGCCGACGCCTACGGCGTCCCGGTCTACGACGACCACCGCGACCTCTACGAGACGGTCGACGCCGTCGTCATCACCACGCCAAACCGGTTCCACGAGGAGTACGCCGTCACCGCACTCGAGGCGGACCTGCACGTCCTCCTCGAGAAGCCGCTGGCTCACTCCCTCGAGAGCGCCCGACGGATCGAGGCTGCGGCCGAAGATGCCGACGGCTTCTGTATGATCGGACTCGACAAGCGGTTCCTGAACGCCGTTCGCCTCGTCAAGAACCGGATCGATCGCGGCGAGTTCGGCGAGGTGACCCACGTCGAGGCGAACTACGTCCGACGGCGCGGCGTCCCCGGTCGTGGTTCCTGGTTCACTCGTCGCGAGGTCTCGGGCGGCGGCGCACTGATCGACCTCGGCGTCCACGCCATCGACCTCTCGATGTACCTGCTCGGCTACCCCGAGCCACGGGAAGTGTCGGGCGTTACGCGCTCGGAGTTCGGCTCTCGGGAAGACTACGCCTACCTCGAGATGTGGGGTGACGACCAGGGTGCCGACGCGTTCGACGTCGACGACTCCGCGAGCGCGTTCGTTCGCTGTGACGGCGACCGGACGATCTCGCTCGAGGTCGCCTGGGCGACGAATCGGCCGTCGACCCACGAGTTCGTCGTCCGCGGCACTGAGGCGGCCGCTCGCTTCGATCTGCTGACGAACGAACTCACGATTCACTCGGCGAGTTCGGACGGGCCGAACCACATGATCGATACGGACGTCGAGACCGAACAGAACGACTCACACGCCGACGAACAGGCGGCGTTCGTCGAGGCCATCGCAACCGGTACCGCGGCCGGCTGTGACGTCGACGAAGCCATGACCGTCCAGCGGATCGTCGACGGGATCTACCGCTCGAGTGAGACCGGGACGACCGTCAGCCTCGAGGAGCCGACACTCGAGCCCGAGGCCTGACGGTCGTGCCAGTCAGCGGGCGATCCTAGGATTTCCAGTAACTACTTTATTCCAACTATTTACTCGAGGTACAGTAAATAACTTACCAGTGGGGGTACTACCACCTGGCATGGACATCGGCGTACACACACCACCGCTGGCTGACGAGTCGCTCGAGGGTGCACTCGACTACCTCTCGGAGATCGGCGTCGACGCGATCGAACCCGGCGTCGGCGGCTATCCCGGCCAGGACCACCTTCCGCGAGAGGAGTATCTCGACGACGAGGACGCCCAGGCTGACCTCGACGACCTGCTCGAGGAGTACGGGATGCGTATCAGCGCGCTCGCGACCCACAACAATCCGCTGCATCCCGACGACGAGCAAGCGGCGGACGCCGATACGGAACTCCGGGAGGCGATCCGGCTGGCCGATCAGATCGACGTCGGCGTCGTCACCTGTTTCTCCGGCCTGCCCGCGGGCGGCCCCGAGGACGAGGTCCCCAACTGGATCACGGCACCCTGGCCGACCGAACACGCCGAGGCCCACGAGTACCAGTGGGACGTTGCCGTCGACTACTGGTCCGATCTGGCCGCGTTCGCCGACGACCACGGCGTCGACCTCGCCATCGAGATGCACCCCAACATGCTCGTCTACGAGCCCCACGGGATGGCGAAACTCCGCGAGGAGACCAACGACCGCGTCGGCGCGAACTTTGACCCCTCACACCTCTACTGGCAGGGGATCTCGATCACCGACGCAATCCGCTTCCTCGGTGAGCGCGACGCGATCCATCACTTCCACGCCAAGGACACGAAGGTCTACGAGGAACAGGCCCGTGAGAAGGGCGTCCTCGACACGACCGCCTACGACGACGAGCCGAATCGCTCGTGGCTGTTCCGCTCGGTCGGCTACGGCCACGACGAATCCCACTGGAAGGACCTCGTCTCGACGCTCCGGATGGTCGGCTACGACGGCACTCTCAGCATCGAACACGAGGACTCGCTGACCAGCAGTCGAGAGGGCCTCGAGAAGGCCGTCGAGCTGCTCGAGCGCGCCGTCTTCCGAACGCAACCGGGCGAGGCGTACTGGGCGGAGTAACGCACACGACGAAGAAAACTGTAAACTGATACTATGACTGAACCACTCGAAGTCGGTGTACTCGGCTATCGGTTCATGGGTAAAGCACACGCGAACGCGATGGCGCGGCTGCCGATGTTCTTCCCGGACGCGCCCGAGATCGAACGCTCGGTACTGGTCGGTCGGGACGAGGAGGCACTCGAGGATGCCGCCGACCGACTCGGTTTCGACTCGATTTCGACCGATTGGGAAGCGGTCGTCGACGACGTCGACGCCTTCTACAACCTCGGTCCGAACCACGTCCACCCCGGGCCGTCGATCGCGGCACTCGAGGCGGGCACCCCTGTCTTCTGCGAGAAACCGCTCGCGCCCACGCTCGAGGACGCAGAACGGATGGCGCAAGCGGCGGACGACGCCGGCGTCCCCGCAGGAACCGCGTTCAACTACCGGTTCGTCCCCGCGATCCAGTACGCCAAGGGGCTGCTCGAGGCTGGCGAACTCGGCGAGATCCGTCACGTCCGTGGTCGCTATCTGCAGGACTGGCTGGTCGACCCCGAAGCGCCGTGGTCGTGGCGACTCGACGAGGAGATGGCGGGCTCCGGCGTGCTCGGTGACCTCGGAGCGCACACGGTCGATCTGGTGCGGTTCCTCGTCGGCGACGACGATCTCGCGGGCGACATCGAACGGCTCAGCGGCCACCTACAGACGTTCGTCGACGAGCGGCCCGTAGAAGGTGAGGAAGAAACGCGCCCCGTCACCGTCGACGACGCCTACTCCGCACAGCTCGAGTTCGAAAACGGCGCGGTCGGCACGCTCGAGGCCTCGCGGTACGCCACCGGTCACAAGAACGACCACACGATCGAGATCCACGGCTCGAACGGCAGCCTGCGGTTCTCGCTCGAGCGGCTGAACGAACTCGAGGTCCACCGCGAGGGTGACCGCGGCTACGAGACGATCCTGGTGACCGACGCGGACGACCCCTACGTCGACCACTGGTGGCCGCCAGGTCACGTGCTCGGCTGGGAGCACACGTTCGTCCACGAGAACTACGAGTTCCTCTCGTCTGTGGAAGCGGGCAGCGAGTTCGAACCCAGCTTCGCCGACGGCCTCGCCGCACAGCGCGTCCTCGAGACGATCGTCGAGAGCGACGAACGCGGTGAGTGGCTCGCGCTCGAGTAGGTTACTCCGACTCGAGCTTGACGACCGTGTGTATCTCGTCGTACCTGGGGCTGCCCTCGGTCGGCGGGTTGCCGTCTAACTCGAGGTAGCCAGGTCCGATAGACGTCACCTTGCCGGTCGTCGCCACGTCGTCGCTGCCGGTCCGGTCGGACTCGCGGACCTCGACAGTGTCACCGACTTCGATGTGGTCGCGGACGAGTTTCGCGGCCTCCTGATCGTCGACCTCCGGTGGGATCGTCAGTTGGGTCATCGTCGGAACGACGACCGCCGAGCGGGTAAACGACCCCGCGTCAGGTGACGGGCACTTTTGTACCTCTCGTGCGACCGCTGGACGTCATTTCCGGGGCGGCTGCAGACGGTCCGGAAATCGTACACCGCTCTGGGTCACTCCTCCCAGTAGATCGAGACGTACAGCAACGCGATCAGACAAAGGATCACGACGACGAACAGCGCGATCGTCATGAGCTGTGGAACGGACAGGGACATATCGGAACTTCGAAACGGATTGTAAAAGCCCTACCGCAATCGACGCTCGGCTCAAATCGTCGTTTCACCTACCACGACCTTCTTTTCGACGCCGGGCGAAGATCGGCCATGGAACTCGAGCGTCGGCATCTGCTCGCGCTGGTGGGAACGAGCGGTGTGCTTGCGGGCTGTCTGGAGGAGTTCGAGCTCGATCCGTCTCCGGGAGGCGGGGGTGGAGGAGCTACCTCCGTCTCGAGCGGCGGTGAAGACTTGCCGGACTGTCCAGCCTACGGCGATAGAGTCGATCGAGTCGTCTGTTACGGTAGCGGAGACGACGACCACGTCTTCCTCGAGCCCTCCGAACGGAAGGCGGCGATCGGCGACGACTCGATCGAGTTCACCCTCCGAAACGAGAGCGATCGACGACTGGCGACGAACTTCTACAACTGGCGGGTCGACAAACGCGTCGACGGCGACTGGTACCGCGTCGCGCCGCTCGGATACAACCAGCCGCTGATGTACGTCGATCCGGGCGAAAGCCACACCTGGACGTTCACGCCGACCGACGAAGCGATCGACGGCGAGGACGGCCGCCCACGTGGTTCGGGCGGGACCGAGGACCTCGAGGTTCCGGCGCTCGGCTCCGGCGACTACGCGTTCCGGGCCCGTGGCTGGTTCGAGGACGAACGCGACGAGGAGATCCTCGCGTTCGCCGCGACGTTCGAACTCGAGGGTGAACCACTCGAGGTGACGCCGTCGGACGTCATCGAATCGATCGACGAGAAAGATGGAACGCTCGTCGCCCGCTCGAGTCGGGGTGATCCCGACGGCGAACACCACCGGCTGGGCGCGTACGAACTCGAGGTCCTCGAGTCGGCTCCCGACGACCGCGAGGACGAGCCACGGTCGCTGATCGCCGAACAGTTGCTCCGCCAGCCACGGCTCCGAGACGTACTCGCCCTCGCACGCGAGCACGACGTCTCGAGCGTTCGACTCGAGGAGTACGACGCGTCGTACCCGATCTTCGGGTCCCGTAGCGACGGCGTCTACGAGTACCAGGGAACCTACTACGAGGTAACGACGCGCGAACTCGAGAGCGAGGACTGACGTATGCGGCCGCTGTCACGCCGAAAACTGCTCGCACTCGCCACGGGAGGTGCAATCGGTGGCGGCGTCGTTGCCTCGGCGACCGACGGACCCGACCGGCCGGACGCTCTCGAGGTCGACTGTCCCGACTACGGCGAGGACGTGACGACGACCGCGTGTAACGACCACCAGCGGATCGGCGTGACCCTCGAGCCGTCTACGACGACGCTATCCGCGCCGGGAACGCTCACGTTCACGCTCCGGAACCGAACCCATCGTCAGTTCAAGACGAACTGGTACGGGTGGAAACTCCACAAACTGGTGGACGGCGACTGGTTTTACCTCGGCCCGCGGGTCGTGCAACTGCCGTTACACCCGGTTCTTCCCGGCGGTACGATGGATTGGACGCTTTCAGTCCAGCCGAACAGCGACGGGAGCGACGACCACGACAGCGACGAAATTCTCCGGCAGTATCTCGGCTCTGGCACGTACGCCTTCGGCATCGACGGCTGGCCCAGCGACGGGAGTTCCGACGCGAAAACTGCCCTGATCGAAACGTTCGAACTCGAGGCACCCGACCTGTCGCTCGATCCCCCACGGGCAGTCGAGACCGTCGAGTGGGACGAATCGAAGGACGGAGAGGTACTCGTCGCCCGGACCGACCGGGCGATCGAGGGAGACCGACCGATGGCGTACGAACTCGAGGTCGTCGACTCGGCCGAGTCAACCGAGCGCGTGATCCTCGAGCAGGTCCTTCGCGACGACCAGTTCCGGACCGTCGTCTCACTGGCCGACGAATACGATGCTGACCGCGTTCGCCTCGAGGACGACACGGCCGGATCGGAGCCAGCGAGTCGGTTCCCGGGCGTCTACGAGTACGACGGGACGGCGTATCGGCTCGAGATGGGGGAGCTGTAGGTCAGCCAGTCCGTCCACGAGCTAGCTCGCACTTCTTGACTCGAGTCGCGAGCGCGAGGAACAGCGCCAGCAGCGTGAACGTCACCTCGCCGGCGGCGATGACGCCGAGCGCATCGGCCCCGAGGAACATCGGCTCGTCGCGAGCGACAGGGATGAACGTGTGGTGAGGTTCGCCGACGATCGGAATAAAGTAGTCGACGATCAGGTTGCTTGCGTACCAGACGAGCGCGACGGCGACGCCCCAGACGGGGAAATCGGTGATCCGGTGGAGAACGTACGCCTGGACGACCATCGCGAGGTGGCTCCAGAAGAGGAACTGGTACATCAGCGGGTGGAGATAGCCGTAGGCGTCGTAGAACGCGAGCAGGGTAAACGGCGTCCACAGGCCCAGAATGACGTTCCCGAAGAACGCAAGCGACGTGAGCCAGGGCTGTTCGTAGCCGAGTTTCCAGGCGGCGATCGCCAGCGCGATAAACAGCGTCGCTAGCGGGCTGTCCGGCACCCAGGGCCACATGACGACCGCGGTGTCGGCCAGCTGACTGGAGTAGTACCAGAAGCCGAAGGCCGTCCCCGCGAGGTTGATCGCGACGATCAACCATGCGAAACGCAGTCCCAGGTCTTCGATCACTCGAGGCACCGGCGCGAGATACGTCGGTAACGGGTCGCGCTCCGGCAGGTCTGGCGACGGAAACATCGTCCTGTCGGGCGAGACGAACGACAGTTGCAAAACAGTAGCGGTCCGTGCGTGGCTCTCGGCCGGCGCCCCCGTCGAGCAGGAGGCCCCAATCCGAGACGGCAGCAACCCCGGCTGGAACGGACACGTGTAAGTGTAACGGCTCCTAACCGCGACGTATGGCCGACAACGCCGATACCGATCTCGAGGAACTCCGACGCGGGACCGACCTCGTCAAGCGAGGATTCGCACAGATGCAGAAAGGCGGCGTCATCATGGACGTCGTCGACCCCGAACAGGCTCGCATCGCGGAAGAGGCCGGCGCGGTTGCGGTGATGGCTCTGGAAGCCGTCCCCGCGGACATCCGCAAACGTGGCGGGGTCGCACGGATGGCCGACCCCGCAGACGTCGAGGAGATCGTCGACTCCGTCTCGATTCCCGTGATGGGGAAGGCCCGGATCGGCCACACGAAGGAAGCCCAGATCTTAGAGGCCGTCGGCGTCGACATGATCGACGAGTCCGAGGTGCTTACGCCCGCGGACGACGCCTACCACATCGACAAGCGTGACTTCACCGCGCCGTTCGTCTGTGGCGCGCGCAACTTAGGCGAGGCCCTGCGCCGGATCGACGAGGGCGCGGCAATGATCCGCACCAAGGGTGAGGCTGGCACTGGCGACGTCAACCAGGCCGTCCACCACCAGCGGACGATAAAGGGCGAGATCCGAAAGATCGAGGGCATGACTCACGAGGAACGCGAGGCCTACGCCCGCGAGATCGAGGCCCCTGCGGAACTGGTCCACGAGACTGCGGAGATGGGCCGGCTTCCGGTCGTCAACTTCGCCGCCGGCGGCATCGCGACGCCCGCCGACGCCGCGCTCATGATGCACCACGAGTGTGACGGCATCTTCGTCGGCAGCGGCATCTTCGGCGCGGAGAACCCGCCCGAGATGGCCGAAGCGATCGTCGAAGCCGTCAACAACTGGGACGACTCCGAAGAACTCGCCGACATCGCGAAGAACCTCGGCAAAGGGATGAAAGGCGACGCGAACGTCGACCTCCCCGAAGAAGAGCAGATGCAGGGACGAGGCGTCTGATCGACGCCGGCAAGCAGCCCCGTTTTCTCCGTGCGTGACCTCCCTCTCTCATGAGTCACACCGCCTCTCAGTCGACCGTCGACCACCTGTCCGACCGGATCGAAGCCGGAACCGAGCGACTGTTTCGGGACGCGGATTCGACGGAGACGCTGTCGACGACGGCGGCGGAGCTGTGGGACGTCGTAGAGGAACTCGAGGACCTCCTCGAGACGGTCGACCTCGAGAAACTCCCGAACGTTATCGAGGTGTCCGCGCTGGCGGATCTGGTCGCCGTAGAAGAGGTACCGGCCGCGCTCCGGGACTCGGATCCGGATCGAGCGCTCGACCTCCGCGGTATCCGACACGCGATCAGGCTCCACGACCTCTGGAATACCGTCGATCTCGTCGACTTCCAGCGAGAGCTACGGCACCTCAAAGACGAACTCGAGGACGTCGTGGGAGCAGACGCCCTCGACTCCTCCGGCGATTCGAACGCTGGTGTCGAAATCGGTCGGTACCTCGACGAGGTGAAACCGGAAGCCAAGAACGCGGCGCTCCAGAAACAGGTGAAGAAGGGCGTCGAACCCGCTCGCAAGGCGGTCGTCGACGGCCACTCGAAATTCGAGACGCTGTACGAATCGACCCAGCGTGGCTCCGGGTACGCCGGCCGCAAACCCGTATCGAAGAATCCAACGGCGGTTTCGATGGTTCCCTACGGACCGCTGCCCGCGAGCATCTCGACGCGGGTGTCGACCGTCCCGACTGGCGTTCGTGGGGCGAGAGTCGCCCCGTCACCGCGGGTGTACGCCCGCCGGTGGCAGCGTAGAGCGAAGTGAATCGGTCACCGTGACCGTCGAACGGCCCCAACGAGGGCAAGAAAGACGAGGTACGCAACCGTCGCACCGATACACAGCGACAACACCGCTGTCGGTGCGACTCGAGCGCCGATCGCAGCCACGCCGACCGCAATCGCAAGCGAGACGAACTGAACGAGCGGACGCTCCCAGTAGTACCGGACGAGTTCCGGATCTCGAGCGGCCAGCAGTTCGAACGCGAGCGTGCCGACTGCTCCGAGGGCGAGGTAAACAAGAGAGAGCGAGGCGTCGACCAGCAAAACGAGCGCGACGAACGCACCGAGCGCGACGACTGCGAGCGCGGCGTCGGTTCGAGCGCCCATCTACTCCCGGTACAGCCGTGCGCCGTCGCCGACGGTGGTCTGGTAGGCTCGAGCCTCGACGCCGACCGCGTCGAAGGCGTCGACCATCGCCGAAGCGATCGCCTGCCGGTCCCCGCGGTAACAGGCTGCCAGCATCCCCGGTCCCGCGCCGCTTACCGTGACGCCGGTCGCACCGGCCTCGAGTGCAGCATCACGAACGCGGTCGTAGCCGTCGATGAGTTTGCTTCGCTCGGGCGTGACGATTTCGTCTTCCATTCCGCGACCGACGAGGTCGGGATCGTTTCGGGCCATGCCGACGGTGAGCGTAGCGGCGTTGCCGACGGTGTCGACGACGTCGTTCATGTGGGCGTACTCGGGGACGACGTTGCGGGCGTCCCGGGTCGAGATGACGGCTTCGGGCAGGCAGGCGACGAGCGGGATCGACGCGTCGACCTGCGTAACGCCGTCGGCGGTGGCGACGGTGAACCCGCCCAGAATAGACGGCGCGACGTTGTCCGCGTGAGCCTCGCCGGAGACGATCGCTTCACCTTCGGCGGCGATCGGAACGAGTTCCTTCCGCGTGAATCCACGGTCGTAGAGTTCGTTGAGCGCGACGGCGGCGGCGGCGGCGCTGGCGGCCGAGGAGCCGAGGCCCGACGAGGGACGCACGCCCTTGTCGATACGGATGCGTGCCGGCGCGTCGAGTGCGTCGACGACCGCGCCGACGGTGTTCTTGTCCGGATCCTCCGGGATGTACTGACTGCCGGTTCCGGTTACCGTGATCGTGGTCTCCGGAGCTCGTTCGACCCGGACCACGTCGGCGGGCGTCCCGAGCGCAACACCGAAGACGTCGAAACCACTGCCGAGGTTCGCACTCGTCGCCGGGGCCCGCACGGTGAGCATGCCGATTTCTTGCCAGACTGCGGGCAAAAAGGTAGCGAACGACGACGAGAACTCAACCGGGCCGGCGTCGAGCAGGCCGAACGCAAGCAGACGCGGCGGTCAGCTACTCACCGTCGTCGGAATCGAACGTGAACACGTCGTCATCGCCGTCGGGCTGCTCGTCAGAGAGCGACTCGGCGTCGTCGGGGCTCTCGTCCGAGAACAGTCCGGCGTCCCCGGAATGCTCGTCCGGAGACGTCCCGGTGTGTCCGGTATCGGCTGCGGAGTCGGTCCCGTCTCCGACCGTCTCGACCACCTCGACGGCGTCGGAGTCGAAAACGCTGTCCTCGAGGTCGTCCGGATCGGTCTCGAACCGATCGAGGGCTTCGGACAGCCGCGACGCCTGTCCGGAGAGTTGCGATGCCGACTCCGTAACCTCTGTTAGCGCCGACGTCTGCTCTTCGGCGGCTGCGGTGACGGTCTCGGCTTCGGCGGACGTCGAGTCCGAAATCGTCGCCGCTTCGTCGACCATCGCGACGACCTCCTGGGTAGAGGCCGCCTGCTCTTCGGTCGCCGCCGAAATCTCCTGAACGCCGACGTTCGTCTGCCGGGCGAGTTCCGCGATCTCCTCGAGCGCATCGACGGCGTCCGACACTTTCCGGCTCGCGTCGTCGATGTTCGTGCTCGTGCTCTCGACTTCGTCGACGGAACGGTCGGTGCGTTCACGGATCGCCTCCAGGCGGTTCTCGGCCTCGTCCGCTGCGTCGGCGACGTCCTCCGAGAGGGTCTTGACCTCCTGTGCGACCGCGGCGAACCCTTCGCCGTCCCCGGCGTTTGCGGATCGGGAGGCCTCGATATTCGCGTTCAATGCCAGCATGTTCGTCTGGTGAGCGATCTCCGAGATCGAGACGATCAGTTCGTCGATCTGCTGGACCTCGCTCTCGAGACGCCGGATCTCCTCGATCGTATCCTCGGCGTCGGCCTCGATCTCGCCCATGGCGGCGATCGCCTCCTGTGCGGCCTCCTGACCGTGACGGCCCGTTTCGACGGTTCGTTCGGCGATATCGGCGACCTCGTTCGAGGAGGCGGCGATCTCCTCGGTCGTCGTCGAGAGCGCGGTCATCTCTCCGTTGACCGACTGCAGGGATTCGTTCTGGCGGTCCGCGCCATCCGAAATCTGCTGGATTGACTCGGTTACCTGCTGGGAAGCAGAACGGACCTCCTCGCTCGAGGCCGTCACCTCCTCGGAAGCGGTCGCGACCTCGGTCGCGAACCGGTTCAGGTCGGCGACAGTGGCTTCGATCTCCGCGAGCATCTCGTTGAAGTCCTCGGCGATTTCGGTCATCGCCTCGTTCTCGCCGTCGCCGTCCATCCGTGCCGTGAGATCGCCAGCGGCGGCTTCCTCCATCACCTCGCTGTACTCGTCGGCCTTGTGCTCGAGGTGGGCGTTGATCTCCTCGACGCGTTCTCGCTCCTGTTCGGCCTCCTCGCGGGCGGCCTCGGCTTCCTCGATCTGTTCGCGCAAGGCGTCCCGCATCGAGTCGAATCCCTTGTAGAGTCGTCCGATGTTGTCGATGCGTTTCGTCTCCAGTTCGACCGCGAGGTCGCCTCCCTCCATCCGTTCGGCCTTCCGGGTCAGTTTGTCGATCGATCGGGAGGTGTTCCGGCCCAGGACGGCCCCGATCAGGCCGATCGTGAGCACGCTGACGGCGGTCGCGATCATCCCCCACTCGTTGACCGAGTGGACGAACCCGTAGGCCTCCTCGGTCGGTTCGTGGTAGACGATCGACCAGTCGGTACCGCTGACCGACGTGATGCTGACGATGTACTCGTCCGAGTCGAAGCCGTACGCGTCGTGGCCGAGTACGCCGGACGGCGCTCCCTCGATCACGTCGGTGTCGGCCTCGTCAGTGTCGGCCATCGCGAGCGTCGCCTCGTCGTCGTACTCGAGGCCGAACGTCTCGTACTCGTCGCCGAGGTACTCGCTGTCGGCCATCACGGTGCCGTCCCCGTCGAGTGCCATCATGGTGACGTGGTCGTCGACGTGGACGCTGTGCATGTAGGAGACGAGTTCCGCGGAGTAGACGATCGCGCGGTCGTCGTCGGAGGCGACGACGTAGGAGACGACCGGCGTCTCGTCGCCGCCGTGGTCGTCGACGAGGGTGGGATCGGAGACCCACTCGCCGTCCTCCTCGAGCGCATCAATGGCGTCGTCGTCGACGCTCTCGAGGGCGTCGATCGATTCGCCGCGGAACCGGTCTGCGGTGCTCGCGAGGACTTCCTCCTCGTCGGTGTCGACGTAGGATATTTCGAACACTTCGGTGCGGTGTTCCAGCCGCCAGTCGGAGAGGCTGTTTTCGATCGCCGCAGCGTCGTCGCGAGCGACGACGTCCGAGGTTGCGATCAGTGACGCCGTTCGTTCGTTCTGATCGTGCCACATCTGTAGGCTCTGTGCCTCCTGCTGGACGGCCGTACTGTGGTCGTCCTGGACGCGTTCTTCTACTTCGTCGGTGATCGTCGCCGTCGCGACGAATCCGATCATCCCGACAGTCACGCCGAGAACGAGCAACGCGATCGCGAACTTGACCGCGTATCTCCGACGAATAACTGCGGGAATTAACTGTCGAACGAGGCTCATAATAGTAACGGCTAACTTCAGCATCACATAAATTATGGTACGCAGTTATCGAAACTGATAGCGGAACCAGCCGCCGGGACCGAAGCAGGGCACAGATTCGACGGCGACCGACCGCCGGTCTACAGAAAGCAGAAAACCGCCGATGGGGAGTCCCAGTCGTCAGTTTTCGGTCTCGTCCTCGAGGCCGACCGCGTCCGAGACGTCGACGTCCTCGGGTTCCTCGCGGCCGCCGACGACGAGTTCGCCGTCGTCGTCGACGGCTTCGCCGTCTGCTCGTTGCGTCTCCGACGCAACGCTGGTCTCGACGTAGACGTCGTCAGCGAACCCACCCTCGGCGTGAGGGTGTTCGGGGTCCTCGAGTTTTTCGGGCGTCGACGGTGCGTCCGGCAGTCCCTCCGGCGGCGCGAACTGGCCGAGCGGGTCGTCGATGGTGATGTCCCAGGTCTCGAAGAACTGCTCGTAGCGCTCGTAGTGGGTCTCGACTTCGTCGACGGGGATTTCCATCATCTCGGTCCAGCCGTGATTGTAGAAGTCGAAGTTGGCCTGAACGTGGGTGATCTCGCGGGCCTCAGCCTCGGAGTAGCCGTCCTGCAGGGCACGCAGATAGCTGTCGACCGTTGCGTCGAAGAGGGCGTCGAGGCGGTCTTTACGCTCGTCGGCGTGGTCCGGGTCGGCCTTCCCGAGGAAGACTCTCGTGTGGAGTGTGACGAGTCCGCTCCTGGCGGCCGATCGAACGACCGGCGTCTCGAGGGCTTTCCGGGACGCGAAGTGACGTGCGTTCTGGCGGAGCTTCATACCCCTTCCTATGGCGGGAACGCTCAAGAACAGTTCGGGACAGAGCCAACAAGAGGTATGAACGTGGGAAGATATTCGGCCGAGATTCGACAATCGTCGGGACGGTTCACTGCTACAGGCAAAATGAACGAGATAGCAACCCACTTTAACCCGCATTACGAACGGTCGGGATATGACAGAGTACGTCATCATCGGTGACGGGATCTCGGGCAGCTCGGCTGCCGAGACCCTCCGGGAAGAAGACCCGGATTCGGAGATTACCGTCATCACCGATGAGGGGGAGCCACTGTATAATCGAATTCTGATCAAAGAACACGCCAAAGGGAAACTCCCCGAAGCACCGATCTCGATCCACGAAGAGGACTGGTACGAGGAGCGTGACATCGAACTCTCGCTCGACACGCACGTCACCTCGGTCGACACCGACGCACACGTCGTTCACACCCACAGCGGCGAGGAGATCAGCTACGACAAGCTGCTCGTCGCGACCGGCGGAACGCCGACCCAGCTTCCGGTCGATGGCAGCGACGCCGACGGCATCCACCACTTCTGGACGTTCCAGGACGCTCGAGCGATCAAGGAAAGCGCCGAGGCCGCCGACACGGGCGTCGTCGTCGGCGCGGGCCTGCTCGGAATCGACTTCGCTGCGGTCTGTGGATCACAGGGCGTCGAGGGCAAGTACCTGATGCGTGGCGACCGCTGGTGGCGCTACGCGCTCACGGCAGACGGCGCGGATATCATCCACGACGGCCTGCGCGAGAAGGGCGTCGAGCCGGTCTTCGACAGCGGCGTCGACCACTTCGAGACGGACGAAGACGGTCACGTGAACGCGGCCGTCGATCCGAACGGCGAACGCTACGAGTGTGACTTCGCCGGCGTCGCCATCGGTCTCACGTTCAACACCGAGTTCCTCCGTGGAAGCGGTATCGAGCAAGACAACGGCATCGTCGTCGACGAGTACATGCAGACCAACGTCGACGACATCTACGCGGCCGGCGACATCACCCAGTTCTACGACGTCTTGCTCGGCGAGCAGGCCCAGAACGGCTCCTGGGGCTCGGCCAAGGAACAGGGTCGAATCGCCGCAGTCAACATGGCAGCGGACGACGAGGCAGAGGAGTTCGAGTGGGTCTCCTCGTACTCGATCACGCACTTCGACTTCCCGTTCCTTTCCTTCGGTCATCCGACGCTGGGCGACGAACACGCCGAACGCCGCTACAGCGACACCGAGTGGCGACGTATCGCGTTCAAGGACGGCAAGATCGTCGGCGGCGTCCTCATCGGCGACCTCTCCCCACAGAGCAAGTTCAAACAGCTCATGCGCGAACAGCGCGAGGTCGCAGACCAGGCCGAAGTACTCTTAGAACAGTCCGTCGACCTGGACAATCTCGCCCCGACCCAGGAAAAGTAGCGTAGACGACCCGGAACCGACGTTCGTTCTTTCGAGACGATTCGACGATCCGGTTTCCCCTTCGATTCCCAGTCGTGACTCTGTATCGGCTGACTTCCCTATCCGAACGGGTCAGCGGACGATCGTCACCGGAACCGGCGCACGGCGAACGACCCTCTCGGCCACGCTCCCCAGCAGCACCCGCGAGACGCCCGTCCGCCCGTGGCTGCCGACGACGATTCGATCGACGGCGTTTGCCGTCGCGTACTCGACGACTGCGTCGGCGGGCCGTCCCTCGAGTAGCTCCGTTTCGATCGATACGTCGTGTGCTGTAGCGCGGTCGCGAGCGGCCTCGAACAGTTCCGTCGCTTCCTCGCGGCGGCGGTCACGCATCGCGTCGGTACCGAGATGTGCGAACTCGCCGTAGCTGCTCTCGGTGAGATCCATCACGTGAACGACGGTGATCTCGGCCTCGGGGTGTTCCGAGAGCGCGTGCTCGATCGCCGCCCACCCAGGTTCGGAGTCGTCGAGCGCGACGAGCAGGTGCATACCTGTGGGTACGGAGAGCAGTCACTTGAGTGTGAGCAACGCTGCCAGACCGCATCCGTGTATAGGGCTTGCACAGACAACCTGCGGAACGAAATGAGTCGGCGGGATAGACTTGCGGAAGCGTCTCATGAGCACGAAAGAGCCGCGGGAGGCCGACATTCTTCGGCCGATCAAGACAACGTCGTCGAAGTATTACGCGGCGGTCGGTATCGCTGGACTGGCATTCCTGATCTTCCTCGTGGGCTGGGCCTACCAGCTCTGGGAAGGACTGGTCGTGACAGGCCTGTCGGACTGGGGGACCGGTGGCGGCGTCACCTGGGGGGTGTACATCGGCGCGTTCATCTGGTGGGTCGGGATCGCCCACGGTGGGATCATCCTCTCGGCAGCGGTTCGCCTGCTCGGAATGGACCGGTACATGCCGGTCGCTCGACTCGCCGAAATGCTCACGCTCGCCGGCCTCTCAGCGGCTGGCTTCTACATTATCGTCCACATGGGCCGTCCGGATCGAATGGTCACGAGCGTCATCGGCCACTACCACATCACGGTCCACAACTCGCCGCTGGTGTGGGACGTGACTGTCATTACGGCCTACTTCGTGCTGACCGCGACCTATCTCGGCCTGACGTTGCGGTACGACATCTCGCGGCTGCGCGGCCAGTTACCGGACCACTTCGGACCGATCTATAGCCTCATCACGATCGGCTACAGCGAGCGAGAAGACCGAGTCGTCCAGCGAATGGTCTGGTGGCTCGCGCTGGCGATCATCATCATGGCACCCCTCTTGCTGCACGGCGGCGTCATTCCGTGGCTGTTCGCGGTGTTACCGACGTATCCGCGCTGGTTCGGTGGCGTCCAGGGGCCGCAGTTCCTCACCATCGCGCTCACGTCGGCCATCAGCGGCGTCATCATCCTCTCCTATGCCTTCCGTCGTGCCTACGACTGGGAACACATCATCACCGACGACATCTTCCGCGGCCTGACGCTGTGGCTCGGCTTCTTCTCGCTGCTGTTCCTCTGGCTACAGCTTCAGCAGGTTACCGCCGGCACGTTCTTCCCACCAGTCGACCTCGAGGTCGCGTGGGCTGCGACGGTCGAGCACCCGATCTACATCTTCTCGATGAGCCTCGTCCTCGCCGTCCTCGCGTTCATCTTCGCCCAGACGCTCCGCCCCTCGCTTTTCTCCAAGGAACGGGCCATCGTCTGTGCGGTCGCGATCCTCTCCGCAACGCTGCTCGAGAAGGTGCTGTTCGTCGTCGAAGGCTTCCTCCACCCGTCGTTCGAGATCTACTACGCGACGCCGGGGACGTACGTGCCGAGTCTGATCGAAATCGCCTCGATCACCGGGACTATCGGCATGGTGGCGCTTTTCTTCCTCTCGATCGCGAAGGTCGTTCCCGTCGTCGAGTTACACGCGATCGAGCACCTGCGCGAGGACCACGGCGAGGAGGGGAGTCACGACTAACCGTTAGCGCGAGAGTGTCATAGAACGGTTCTCGTGGTGTCTCTTTGGGCTGAACTATCCGTTCACTATACTTGCGAACTGAACGGTGGTTTTGCATCAAATATAAACTATGTTCGTCGAGTCGTGCTGAATACACAGCGCGAATCGGTCAATAGGGGCTCGCTGGTGAGCCCTACTCGATGTGCCGGGCAGGGGTGGAAACGCCAAATTCGTCGGCTGTGTCCGCAACAATTCCCTTCGCGGTATAAATATCCGGCTTGTAGTACAGTTCGTGGGTAACGTCGTGTGCTTCGCGGAGGTGTTCCCTGACGCGGAAAACATCTTGGCGGTCAAAATAATTCGGCGTATAGACCGTGAGGAGATAGTCGTCGTACATAGGAAGGTTCTCGTAGCCGAATGTCGTCATCGCCTTGACTGCCCAAATAGTTCCTGCTTCCGCGTCAGCGACGAGGTCAGGCCACAATTCGTCGATCCGCTCTGCTGACCCCGTGATTTGCCACTTCCCGATTGTCTTCTGCTCCTCGAGTGCGTCGCGGTCGATCTTCCGAACGGCTTCGCTGTCTGCTGCTGGCAAATCGTCGGACTGTACGTTCTTCGGCCGTGTAACGTCGTGTTCTGAAAAGTAGTCGTCACCTCCAATAGTCGGAGATTCACTTACGTCTCTACTTCGTAGCCAATACTGCTCTGTCTCGGTGATTTCGAGCGGTGATTGCATGGTTACTGCCAACTCAAATCGGGTTTTGATGGAATACCAATGTTCGCCATCCGATGTGAAAGTGAAATTATATCCACAAGTTGGCCAGGTTGTCCATACGAATAGAGTCCGATAGATTTGCTGCAGCCACACTCTCTATTCAGCACGCTATTCTCAACAGCTATCGGATGGATTGATCGCTACTCCGTTACCCACTCGACCAGTACTTACCGTTCGGCGAGCAATCGGTGGGTGGGTATGCGAACTGTTCTATGACACCCTCGTTAGCGCGGAAGCGCGACCGCGATCGATCGCAACCACGCCTCCCTGTCCTCGGCTTCGACCGCCGCGGATGCCGCGCCGGTGGCGTCGACGCCGCAGTCGAACGCTCGCTCGACGTCCTCACTCGTCCTGATTCCGCCGCCGACGAAGACCTTCGTCTCGGGTGACTCGTCGGCGACCAGCTCGACGAACGACTCGAGTCGCTCGGGATGTGTCCTGACCATCCCCTCCTCGGACGCGATATCGCCCGGCTGCTCGAAGAGCAGACAGTCCGGATCGAACGTGAGGGCTGCACGCCCTGTCTCGAGGCTGTCGACGCAGACGATCGACTCGAGTCCCAGTTCCGTACACCGATCGACGAGCGGGCCGACGTCGCCGAACGCGGCCTCGTTCTCGGGGTGGTTGACGAAGACGGCGTCGGCACCCGCTGCGGCGACGGCCTCGCACGTGACCGCGCCCATCCCGCCGTCTTCGCGGCGGACCGCGGTCTGGGCGACGACGGGGAGGTCGACGTGCTCGGCGACCAGCCGCAGGTCGGGCGACTGGGGTGCGACGGCGAACCGACGGCCGGTGTCGTCCGCGACGCGTTCGACGGCCTCTGCAAAGGCGAGGCCGTCCGCCCCGGCCGTCCCCTCGTAGGTCTTGACGTTGACCAGAAAGTACGGGTACGACAGTCCCATTCCCGCTACTCGGAGTACCCTTCCTGGAGGAAGGTACCTTCGGTCTCGTACATCGCGACGAGTTCCGCGACGAACTCCTCGGGTGACTGTCCCTCGTCGCGGTGGCTTTCGATGCGGTCCTTGAGGTCGTCGTCGATCTCGAGCGTGTGCGTCATGTGTCGACCCTCGGCGGTACTGTCGCTACCCGGCTTCATATACCCCAGGTGCGCGTTTGCACCGGTCGGGACGCGACGGCACCAGAACGAACATCGTCCACGTGGAAGCGCCACCGATGGATCCGATCGACGTTCGTGAGACCATACCTGCCCTCGAGTCGACCACCTACTGCAATTGGGGTGCAGGTGGTCCCAGCCCCCGACGAGTCGTCGACGCGGCGGCGTCGGCACTCGAGGACCACGAGTTTCGAGCACCCACGGCCGAGGGGATGTATCCGGCAGCGTTCGACGCCTACGACGAGTCCAGACGCCGCGTCGCCGACCTGCTCGAGGCCGACGAGAGCGAGATCGCACTCACCGAGAGCACGAGCGACGGCATCAACCGTATCGCGACGGCGTTCGACTGGAGCGACGACGACGTCGTCGTCCGAACGGACCTCGAGCATCCCGCCGGCGTACTGCCGTGGCAACGCCTCGAGCGCGAGTACGGCGTGGACGTGCGCGTGCTCGAGACCGAGTGCGGCCGCATCGACCTCGAGGACGTGAAAGCCCTCGCACCCGAAGCGACCCTGTTCTGTGTGAGTTCACTCACCTGGACTCACGGCACCCGGCTTCCGGTCGCCGACCTCGTCGATATCGCACACGACGGCGGCGCGTCCGTGCTGGTCGACGCCGTCCAGTCACCCGGTCAGGTCCCCGTCGACGTTCACGAGTGGGGTGCCGACTTCGTCGTCGGTGCCGGCCACAAGTGGCTCGTCGCACCCTTCGGCTCCGGCTTCCTCTACGTCCGCGAGGGGGCCGAACGGGATCTCGTTCCGGCCGCGATCGGCTACCGCAGCGTAGCCGACCCGGAGGCAGGCGAGTACCAGTACGAGACGGGCGCACGACGGTTCGAGGTCGGTACCGCGAGCCCGGTCGCCCACGCCGGACTGGTCGAGGCGATCGACCTGCTCGAGGCGGTCGGCCTCGAGACCGTCCAGTCACGGATCGAGTCACTCACCGATCGGCTCAAGGAAGGGGTTCCGAACGAGCAACTCTCGAGTCCACGGGAGTACGAGTCCGGACTCGTTACGATCGCAGTCGACGATCCCGACCGAACCGTCGACCGACTCGCCGACGAGGGCGTGATCGTGCGGTCGATTCCCGACGGTGGCCTCAGAGTCTCGCTTCACGCGTACAACACTCGAGAAGACGTCGATCGGGTGCTCGAGGCGCTGTAGTCGGTTCTGTTATGACTCCTCGTCCTCGTCGTCGCCCGCTCCCGCAGCGACCTCGAGCAGCGTCTTTCGTTCGTCGAAGTACGCCGGCGCGTCGGTGTCGGACTCGAACTCGACGACTCGAGCGATGGCCACCCGGTCCGTATCGACG
The DNA here is from genome assembly GCF_900104065.1 of Natronobacterium texcoconense. NCBI lineage: Archaea > Methanobacteriati > Methanobacteriota > Halobacteria > Halobacteriales > Natrialbaceae > Natronobacterium > Natronobacterium texcoconense. The sequence continues at coordinate 999,321 of NZ_FNLC01000002.1, forward strand.
TCGGTCTCGAGTTCCGCGGCGAGTTCGGTGTAGCCCGCGGCCAGTTCCTGGAACGCTTCCATTCGGCCGTGTTTTGCCTCGACGAGCAGCTGTTTCTCCTCGAGTTCGTCCTGGAGTTCTTCGATGGCCGCCAGGTCGACGTCGGATCCCGCGGGTGCGGTGACCGACGTCGGCGTCTCCGCCGCCTCGACGTCCCCGGGGAGCCCTTCGAGACGTGAGCGGATTTCGGCGGTTCGTTCGTCGATCTCGTCGAGCAGTTCGTCGGCTTCCGAGACCATCGTGTCGACGTGGCCCGAGAGCAGTCCGGCCTGGGTATGACAGTAATCGACGAGATCGTCGACCGCAAGAGTCGCGTCCGTGGGGTCGCGATCCCCGTCAGCGTCGTCCATGCGACCCCGTTCGTGCTGCCAGCCGAAGACACTTTGGACCGTCCCAGGACGCTTGTTTTGCTAGCACACGCCACGGTGTTCTCCTTTCAGACTCGTTAAGTCGCTTCGACCACTGACTACGTACAATGAATCGAGTATCGCGTCCGAGTACGTCCGCCGTATTCGTCGCCGAAACATGAGCAAGGAGTACATCGAGGTACGAGGTGCAGAGGAGCACAACCTCAAGGATCTCGACGTACAGATCCCCCGGGAAGAGCTGACCGTCGTCACCGGGCTCTCGGGGTCGGGCAAGTCCTCGCTCGCGTTCGAAACCGTCTACGCCGAGGGACAGCGCCGCTACATCGAAAGTCTCTCCGCTTACGCCCGGAACTTCCTGGGCCAGATGGACAAGCCGCAGGTCGAGACCGTCGAGGGGCTCTCTCCAGCGATCTCGATCGATCAGAAGAACGCCGCGAACAACCCGCGATCGACCGTCGGGACCGTCACGGAACTGCACGACTACCTGCGGCTGCTGTACGCCCGCGTCGGAACCCCACACTGTCCCGACTGTGGCCGCGAGGTCGGCGAACAGTCCGCCCAGAACATGGTCGAGCGCATCCTCGAGCTTCCGGAGGGGACGAAGGCGAAACTCGCTGCCCCCGTCGTCCGCGACCAGAAGGGTGCCTTCGAGGACCTGTTCGAGGAACTCGTCTCGGAGGGGTACGCCCGCGTCGAGGTCGACGGCGAGGAGTACGACCTGACGACCGACGACCCCGACCTGGACGAGAACTTCGACCACACGATCGACGTGATCGTCGACCGCGTGAAGGTCTCGACGGAGGCCCGCCCGCGGATCATCGACAGCGTCGAGACCGCACTCGACGAGGCCGAGGGCGTCCTGAAACTCATCCTGCCCGATCCGCCCGAAGACGCCGCCGAAGACCTCGGCGAGGAGGCCCGCCGGACGGGTGCGCTCGGTGAGGAGAGCGAGGAGGACGACCGCTTCGTCGTCGAGTTCTCGAAGGACCTCGCCTGCACCCACTGCGGGATCGACGTCCCCGAGATCGAGACCCGCTCCTTTTCGTTCAACTCGCCCCACGGCGCCTGTCCCGAGTGTGAGGGACTCGGCGAGACCAAGGAAGTCGACGAGAACCTCGTGATCCAGGACGAGTCCAAGCCGCTGAAGGAGGTCTTCGAACCATGGAGCTACAACCGGTCGTACTACCAGACGCGACTGGACGCGGTCTCCGATCACTTCGACGTCTCGCTGTCGACGCCGTTCGAGGACGTCGACGAGGAGATTCAGGACGCGTTCCTCTACGGCACGAAAGACGAGGTGCTGTTCATGCGAAACACCAAGAACGGCACCCGTCGCAAGAAAAAACGCTTCGAGGGAGTCATTCCGAACCTCGAGCGCCGGTACCTCGAGACCGACTCCGACTCCACCCGAGAACACATCGAGGACTACATGTCCGTGACGGAGTGTCCGGCCTGTGACGGCACCCGACTCAAGCCCGCCTCGCGTGCCGTGCTGGTCGACGACACCTCGATCACGGCGATCAACGCGATGAGCATCGGCGACGCCTTAGAGCACTTCGAGTCGATGGAAGCCGACCTCACCGAACGCGAGAAGGTGATCGCCGAGGAGATTCTCAAGGAGATTCGCGCCCGCCTCGGCTTCATGTGCGAGGTCGGCCTCGAGTATCTCACGCTCGACCGCGAGGCCTCGACGCTGTCTGGCGGCGAGAGCCAGCGTATTCGGCTCGCGACCCAGATCGGCTCCGGCCTCGTCGGGGTGTTGTACGTGCTGGACGAGCCCTCGATCGGCCTCCACCAGCGGGACAACGATCGCCTGCTGGATACGCTCCAGGAACTCAGAGATCTGGGCAACACCCTCCTCGTGGTCGAACACGACGAGGAGACGATGCGCCGCGCGGACAACGTCATCGACATGGGGCCCGGCCCCGGCAAGCGCGGCGGCGAGGTCGTCGTCAACGGCCCCGTCGAGGAAGTCAAAGAGTGCGAGGAGTCACTCACCGGCGACTACCTCTCTGGCCGCCGACAGATTCCAGTTCCCGAAGAGCGACGGGATCCGGAAGATGCGCTGACGATCCTCGGTGCCCGCCAGCACAACCTCAAGGACCTCGACGTGGATATCCCGCTGGGCTGCTTTACGGCCATCACGGGCGTTTCGGGCTCCGGAAAGTCCACCCTGATGCACGACGTACTGTACAAGGGCCTCGCTCGCGAGATGAACGACAACACGAGCGTCATCCCGGGCGACCACGACGGACTCGAGGGCCTGGATCAGATCGAGACCGTACGCCTGATCGACCAGTCGCCGATCGGCCGGACGCCCCGCTCGAACCCGGCGACCTACACCGGCGTCTTCGACTACATCCGCGAACTGTTCGCCCAGACCAAACTCTCCAAACAGCGCGGCTACGAGAAGGGACGGTTCTCGTTCAACGTCAAGGGCGGCCGCTGTGAGGAGTGTGGCGGCCAGGGTACGGTGAAGATCGAGATGAACTTCCTCTCGGACGTGTACGTTCCCTGTGAGGAGTGTGACGGCGCTCGCTACAACGACGCCACGCTCGACGTCACCTACAAGGGCAAGACCATCGCGGACGTGCTCGACATGGAAGTCGAGGAGGCCTACGAGTTCTTCGAGTCGAACTCCCAGATCCGCCGCCGGCTGAAATTGCTGAAAGACGTCGGCCTCGGCTACATGACGCTGGGCCAGCCCTCGACGACACTGTCGGGCGGAGAGGCTCAGCGGATCAAACTCGCCGAAGAACTCGGGAAGAAAGACTCCGGCGAAACGCTGTACCTGCTCGACGAGCCGACGACGGGACTCCACCACGAGGACGAACGCAAACTGATCGACGTCCTCCACCGACTCACCGACAACGGCAACACCGTCGTCGTCATCGAACACGAACTCGACCTCGTGAAGAACGCCGACCACATCGTCGACCTCGGTCCCGAGGGCGGCGAGAACGGCGGTCAGGTCGTTGCCACTGGGACGCCCGAAGAGGTCGCCCGACTCGAGGACTCCCACACCGGCCGGTACCTGCGGGACCTGCTGCCGAAAGTCGATCTCGAGGGGCCACGCGGCGAGCGCGTCGATCCGGTGACGGCGCCGATGGACGACGACTGACGGCGAACTCTTTTCTCCGATCGAAACCCGAACCGTTACCGACGCGGACTCGAAACGAGACTCCATGAGCGACAAGGAGGAGGTCCGTAGCAGGCTCGTCGGCGGTGGGGTCGTTACGCTGGTGATAGTCGGACTGCTGGCGGTCCTGATCGGTGTCCCGACTCGCGGCGCCGAACTGCTCCCGCTTGCGTGGCTCGGCGGCGGCGGCCTCGCGTTACTCCTCGCGGGTCGCTACGAGCGTCTCCCGCTGGGAGTCGTGACCGTTGGCTGGCCGCGCGTCGCCGCCGTCGGACTCGGGATTCTCGCGGTCGGCTCGAGCACGTTCGGTTTCCTGCAACTGCTCGCGAACCCGTCGATGCTGGGACTGCTCCAGGTCGGACTGGCGCTGTTCGTCGCCCTCTTGCTGGCGTTCGGCGCGCTCGAGTGCTGGCTTGGCGGCGTCGGACTGGACGAGGAGACGTTTGTCGTGGAGTGATCCTCGACAGGGGCAGGAGCATTTGTGCCAGAAGCGCGTAGTTAGCGTATGACGACAGCGTACGCCGCACTCCGGGATCGGCTCCTCGTCGGACGCAAGCGAGAATCGGAGGAGTGGACGACGACCGTCCGTCTCGAGGACCACACCCTCGAGTGCGTTACAGCTACCGAGGACCCCGACCGGATCTTGGTCGGCACATTTGGAGATGGACTCTTCCGGAGCACCGACGGTGGCGATTCTTTCCAGCGGCTCGAGATCGACTTCGTCAGCGACGCGGTGATGTCGCTCGCGGTGAGCCCGCACGACCCCGATGTCGTCTACGCCGGCACCGAACCGAGCCGCGTCTACCGGAGTACGGACGGCGGCGACTCCTGGACGCACCTCGGGGGACTCACGGACCTCCCGTCGGCCGACGAGTGGTACTTCCCGCCCCGCCCCGACACCCACCACGTTCGCTGGCTCGAGGTCGACCCCTTCGATCCCGACCGACTCTACGTTGGGATCGAGGCCGGCGCGTTCGTCTACAGCACCGACGGCGGGGAGACGTGGCACGAGCGGCCCGAGGGATCGCGCCGGGACAACCACACCCTGGCGACTCACCCGGACCGCGAGGGACGCGTCTACACCGCAGCAGGCGACGGCTACGCGGAGAGCGACGACGGCGGCGAGAGCTGGCGACGGCCACAGGCGGGCCTCGAACACACCTACTGCTGGGGGCTCGCTCGCGACCCCGGCGATCCGGACGCGGTGCTCGTCTCGAGTGCGAGCGGGGCCCGGACTGCACACACTCCTGACACGGCAGAGTCGTACGTCTACCGACGACGTGGCGGGAGCGAGTGGGAGCGACTCGAGAACGGACTGCCGACCGGCGACGGCGTCGTTCGCACCGTCCTCGAGACGCCCGGCGAACCCGGCGTCGTCTACGCGCTGAACAATCGAGGGCTGTACCGCTCGAGCGACTTCGGCGACTCGTGGACGGCCGTTCCGCTCGAGTGGCACGAGGCGTACGAGAGCCAATCGCCGCGGGGACTGGTCGTCGTCGATCGGTGACGCCAACGCCGGATCGCGGCTGGCAGCGGAACCCTTATTTGAAGAAACATACAATTTTATCTCATGTCAGAAACCGCGGACCGGCTCGAGCGGTACCTCGAGGACGAACTCGGCGAGTGTCGCAACGAGGACCTGCAGGCACGACTCGAGGAACTCGACGAACTCGAGTCGCTGCTGGACGAGGACGTCGTCTCGCGCGACGTCGAGGCGCTATCGGCGCTGGGAAACGAGACTCGGTATCGGCTCGTTCGGTTACTGGTCGAGGCGGACGAGGAACTCTGTGTCTGCGAAATCACGCCGCTGGTCGACGTCAGCGACAGCGCGGTCAGCCACGCGTTCTCGACGCTTTCCGAGGCTGGCCTCGTGGCAAAGCGCAAGGACGGTCGGTGGCGGAAGTATCGGGCGACTCCACGTGCGAGCGCACTGCTGACCGTTCTCGACGGTTCTCGGTAAGTCGGCAGTCTCACATACCTCTTGGGCCTGTTTTCGATGCTCTCCCCCGCACACCCGGAGAAAGGGACGAGTTTATGTATGATCACACGTTCAATTGAACTATGGTTCAATCAAGAGCAGATAGTGACGGCCGACCGGCGAACGCCGACGACCCCGGTTCGGACTCACTGCCGCGTGCCAGCACCGCGAGCAAGCGCCAGCGGGAGAGGTCGGGAAACGTCGGTGCGTTCGGCACCCGGACGGGCAGTTCGGACCTCGTCTTTCTCGAGGGAATCCTCCCCGAATCCGACGATGGAATACTGAGCGGTCGTTCAATCGAGGAACAAACGAGGGTGTGTCTCGAGCGACTCGAGGGAGTCCTCGCGGCGCGAGGACTGACGCTCGAGGACGTGATGAAAGTCGAGATTCAGCTAACCGATATCGACGACAGAGAGGTTGTCGACGACGTCTACAGGGATCGCTTCGGCGGCACGTATCCGCCGCGAACGACCGTCGGCGTCTGTGCGCTCCCCGGAGATGCCGGTGTACAGCTAGACGTCACTGCCGCTGACGAATAAGTATGAACACGACCACATTCGAACTCTGGCGGTTCGAACAGGCGAACGAGGGGCGTCGTTCGCCGGTGATCTCGGATGAGTGACCTCGATCACGACCACGGTCCCGACTGTGGCTGTCCGGACTGTGGCGATCCGCGGTCGATGGACTTTCTCGACAAGTACCTGACCGTCTGGATCTTCCTCGCGATGGGGCTCGGCGTCGGACTCGGCTACGTCGCACCCGGCGTCGTCGATCCGATTCAGGAGTACCACCTCGTGGAGATCGGACTGATCGCGATGATGTACCCGCCGCTGGCAAAGGTAAACTACGGCCAGCTCCCGCGGGTGTTCAGCAAGTGGCGCGTGCTCAGTCTGAGCCTGATCCAGAACTGGCTGATCGGCCCGACGCTGATGTTCGTCCTCGCGGTGATCTTCTTCAGCGGCCTGGTGCCACCGTTCCCGGCCCACCCCGAGTACTTCCTCGGACTGATCTTCATCGGGATGGCCCGCTGTATCGCGATGGTGCTCGTCTGGAACGACCTCGCGGACGGCTCGAGCGAGTACGCCGCCGGCCTGGTCGCGTTCAACAGCGTCTTCCAGATCATCACCTACGGTGTGTACATCGCCTTCTTCGCGCTGTACCTCCCGCAATTGCTGGGAATGGACGCGCTTGTCGCTGGCATCGACGCGTTCGACATCACTATCGGCCAGGTGTTCTGGGCGATCGCGATCTTCCTCGGAATTCCGTTCGCGGGCGGCATCCTCACCCGGTTCGGCGGCGTTCGAGCCCGCGGAGAGGAGTGGTACGAAGAGAAGTTCGTCCCGACGATCAGCCCCGTCACACTGATCGCGCTCCTGTTTACCGTGATCGTGATGTTCGCCACGCAGGGCGACAACATCCTCGCACGGCCGCTCGACGTCGTCTGGATCGCCATCCCGCTGACGATCTACTTCGTCGTGATGTTCCTCGTGAGCTTCGGGATGGGGCGGGGCATCGGCGCGGACTACTCGACGACGACCGCGATCGGCTTCACCGCCGCCTCGAACAACTTCGAACTCGCGATCGCCGTCGCCGTCGCCATCTTCGGCGTCGCCCACCCGACCGCGTTCGCGACCGTCGTCGGCCCGCTAATCGAGGTCCCCGTCCTGCTCGCGCTGGTCTACGTCGCGATCTACTTCCAGGAACGGTTCGACTGGGCCGGCTACGAGACCGGGCAACTCGAGAGCACGAAACCAGCAGACGACGTGACACCGTCGACGGACGACTGATAACCCATGACATTCGACACACTCCTGATCCCGACCGACGGCAGCGACCCGGCCGAAAACGCAGCCCGCCGAGGGTTCGACCTCGCCGACAGGCTCGGGGCGAGCGTGCACGTCCTCTCGGTGGCAGATAGCAGCGTCGCGACGGGAGTCGGCTACTCCGGCGACTCGGCGTCGATCCGCGAACGACTCCGCGAGACTGCACAGACGCGAGCCACTGCCCTCCGGGACGAGGCCGTCGAACGCGGACTCGAGGCGACCGCTGCAGTCCGCGAGGGGATCCCGGCGAACGAGATCACCGAGTACGCCGACGACCACGGTATCGACGCGATCGTCATCGGAACCGCCGGTCGTAGTGGGGTCGCG